>NZ_JBVJWV010000008.1:231745-271444 GCF_055602105.1 Streptomyces sp. NPDC037421 | reverse complement strand
AACACCCCCCCCCCCTCTCCCCTCCCCCCCCCCCCCCCCCCCCCCCCCCCCCCCCCCCCCCCCCCCCCCCCCCCCCCCCCCCCGGGCCCGTTTTCCCGTACTGCCGACTAGCGGCGGTTGCCGCCGGTGAGGCCGCCGAACCAGCCTCCGCCCTGCTGGCCGCCGTCCTGCGGCTGGTTGGGATTGGCCATCGTCCGGACGTTGACGACCGTGCCCGCCGGGACCGGCTGTGCGACAGCGGGCTCGGAGGTCATGATCACGGCGTTGTCGTCCGTCGGCCCGCCCAGGACCGCCCCGAAGGTCAGGTTGGCCTGCTTGAGGGTGTTCTTGGCCTGGGCCACGGTCTGGCCGGCCAGCTGCGGGACCACGGTCGGCGCCGCGGAGCCCTTGGCGATGCTGACGTTGACCGGGGTGTCCTTGGGGAGCTGCGTCCCGGCCTCGTACTGCTGCGCGACGATCGTCTTCGGCGTGGCCCCGGGCTGGTCGACCTCCGTGGTGCTGCCGAGCTTCAGCTTGGCGTCCTGCAGGGCCTTGACCGCCGCTTCCTTCGTCAGGCCCTTGAGCTCCGGTACGAGGCCCTTCGCGACCTCCTTGGCGACCTGGAGGGTGATCACCGAACCCTGCTCGGCCTGGCTGCCGCTCTTGGGGTTCTGCTCCAGCACGGTGCCGGGGGCGGCGGTGTCGGACTCGACGAGCTTCTTCTCGACCTGGAACTTCTTCGACTTCAGGCTCGACTCGGCGTCCTCGAACTTCAGCCGCGTGACGTCGGGGACCGCGACCTTGGGGGCGCCCGAGGACACCTTGACCTTGACCGTGAAGCCCTTGTCGACCTTGGTGTCGGGTGCCGGGTTCTGCGAGCAGACGTTGCCCTTGGGCTGGTCCTCGCAGGGCTCCTCGGCCTCCTTCTCCAAGCCGAGGCCCATGTTCTTGGCGCTGCTCTGCGCCTGCTCGAAGGTCTGGCCGACGAACTTGGGCACGGCGGGGCGGTTGTCCGCGGTGCTGTTGAAGAGGGTCTTGCCGATCAGGATCGCGCCGACCAGGACGAGGACGGCGGCGACCGCCAGCAGGATCGTCGAGGCGCGGCTCTTCTTCTGCTGGCGGCGGCCGTGACCCTGGTCGTAGCCGCCGTGGCCCTGGTTGTCGTACCCGTAGTTGCCGTCGCCGCCCCCGGGGGGCATCGGCGGCATCATCGAGGTCTGTCCGGCGTCCGTGGAGCGCAGGGCGGTGGTGGGCTGGTCGTAGCCCTGGTGTCCGTAGCCGCCCTGGTCGGGGTAGCCGTAGCCGGCGGCGCCCATGGCGGCGGTCGCGGCGACGGGCTGGCCTTCGAGGCAGGCCTCGATGTCGGCCCGCATCTCGTCCGCGGACTGGTAGCGGTAGTCGGGGTCCTTGACCAGGGCCTTGAGGACGATGGCGTCCATCACGGGCGTGATCTCGGGGTCGAAGTTCGACGGGGGCTGGGGCTCCTCGCGCACGTGCTGGTACGCGACGGCCACGGGGGAGTCGCCGACGAACGGGGGACGGACGCACAGCAGCTCGTAGAGCAGGCAGCCCGCGGAGTAGAGGTCGGAGCGCGCGTCGACCTGCTCGCCCTTGGCCTGCTCCGGGGAGAGGTACTGGGCGGTGCCGATCACGGCGGCCGTCTGCGTCATGGTCATGCCGGAGTCGCCCATGGCCCGGGCGATGCCGAAGTCCATGACCTTGACCTGGCCCGTCCGGGTGAGCATCACGTTGGCGGGCTTGATGTCGCGGTGGACGATGCCGGCGCGGTGCGAGTACTCCAGGGCCTGGAGGATGCCGATGCACATTTCGAGGGTGCGCTCGGGGAGCAGCTTGCGGCCCGAGTGCAGCAGCTCGCGCAGGGTCGAGCCGTCGACGTACTCCATCACGATGTACGGGATGGAGATGTTGTCGACGTAGTCCTCGCCGGTGTCGTAGACGGCGACGATCGCCGGGTGGTTCAGCGAGGCGGCCGACTGGGCCTCGCGGCGGAACCGGGCCTGGAAGGACGGGTCACGGGCGAGGTCGGCACGCAGGGTCTTGACGGCTACGGTACGGCCGAGCCGGGTGTCGTGGCCGAGGTAGACCTCGGCCATGCCACCACGGCCGAGCACGTGGCTCAGCTCGTACCGGCCGCCGAGGCGACGCGGCTCTTCCATAACGTTCCAGCCCTCTCCGTCAGTCCCGACCGCACCGGTGTGTGGTCCGGCGGTGTGCTGTTCGCGGCAAGGCTACCGGCCGATCGTCGGTGATCGGTTCGTGACCACAGGCTGATATCGGACCGGTACCGAGCGCTCGGATCCTGTCTCCGGTTCTCATCCCTTGTTCTTCAGGACGGCTTCCATGACGGCCTTCGCGACCGGCGCGGCCAGGCCGCCACCGCTGATGTCCTCGCGGTCGGCGGCGCTGTCCTCGATGACGACGGCCACGGCGACGGGCGAGCTGCCGTCGGGGAGCTCGGCGTAGGAGATGAACCAGGCGTAGGGGCGCTTGGCGTTCTTCTCGCCGTGCTGGGCGGTACCGGTCTTGCCTCCTACCTTGACGCCGTTGATCTGGGCCTTGGTTCCCGTGCCCTTCTCGACGACGTTGACCATCATCTGCTGGACCTTCTGCGCGTTCGCCGCGCTGAGGGGCCGGCTCATCTCGGAGGGCTCGTGCTTCTCGATCGTGTCGAGGCCGGGCGCGGTGAGCTGGTCGACCATGTACGGCTTCATCAGCTTGCCGTCGTTGGCGATGGCGGCGGTGACCATGGCCATCTGGAGCGGGGTGGCCGCGGTGTTGAACTGGCCGATGGAGCTCTGCGCGTTGCCGTCGCGGCCCATGGTCTTGTCGTAGACGCTGGCGAAGGCGCGGACCGGGGTGTCGATCTTGTCGTTGTTGAAGCCGAACTTCTGGGCCGTCTCGACCATCTTGTCGCGGCCGACCTTGTCGCCCAGGTTCGCGAAGACCGAGTTGCAGGAGACCTTGAGCGCGTCGTTCAGGCTCGCCTTCTCGCAGCCGGAGGCGTGGTTGACCATCGGGGTCTTCGTGCCGGGCAGGATGTACGGCTCGGGGGTGTCCGTCGGCGCGTTGATGTCGCCGACCACGCCGTTCTCCAGCGCGGCGGCGGCCGTGACCACCTTGAAGGTGGAGCCCGGCGGGTACGTCTCGCGCAGGGCGCGGTTGACGAGCCGCTTGTCCTCGGAGTCCTTCAGCTCGACCCAGGCCTTCTCGTCGGCCTTGGAGTTGCCGGCGAAGGTGGACGGGTCGTACGAGGGGGTGCTGACCAGGGCCAGGATGGCGCCCGTGCGCGGGTCGATCGCCGCGACCGCGCCCTTCTTGCTGCCGAGCTGGTCGAAGGCGGCCTTCTGGGCGGCGGCGTTCAGGGTGGTGATGACGTTGCCGCCCCGCTTCTTCTCCCCGGTGAACATGCCGATGGTGCGGTCGAAGAAGAGCCGGTCGTCGTTGCCGGTGAGGATGCCGTCGTCCAGGGACTCCAGCTGGGTGGAGCCGAAGGCCTGCGAGGCGTAGCCGGTGACGGGCGCCCACAGGGGGCCGTCGAGGTAGGTCCGCTTGAACTTGTAGTCGCTGCCGGCGGTGACGGCGGACCCGGTGATCGGCTGGCCCTGGACGATGATGTTGCCGCGTTCGGTGGCGTACTGGGCGATCTGGACCCGGCGGTTCTCCTTGCGCGTGCTGAGGTCCTCGGCCTGGACGTACTGCAGCCAGTTGGTCCGGATCAGCAGGGCGAGGACGAGCAGCCCGCAGAACAGCGAGATGCGGCGCAGGGGCTTGTTCATGACGGGCGGACCACCTGGGTCATCTCGGAGTCGGGGGACGGGGCGGGGGCCGGGGCAGGTCGGCGTGCGGTGTCGCTGATCCGGATGAGGATGGCGATGAGGACCCAGTTCGCCAGGACGGAGGAACCGCCGGAGGCGAGGAAGGGCATGGTCATGCCGGTGAGGGGGATGAGGCCCATGACTCCGCCGGCGACGACGAAGATCTGCAGGGCGAAGGCGCCGGAGAGTCCGATGGCGAACAGCTTGCCGAAGGGGTCGCGCGCGGCGAGGGCGGTGCGGACGCCCCGCTCGATGATCAGGCCGTAGAGCAGGAGGAAGGCCATGACGCCGGTCAGGCCGAGCTCCTCGCCGACGGTGGAGAAGATGAAGTCGGAGTTGGCGGCGAAGCCGATCAGGTCCGAGTTGCCCTGGCCCCAGCCGGTGCCGAGCACCCCGCCGGAACCGAAGCTCATGATCGACTGGCCGACCTGCTCGCAGGCGCCGGACGTGGAGTAGCAGGCGAAGGGGTCGAGCCAGGCGGTGACACGGGCCTTGACGTGGCTGGCCGTGGCGCCGACGACGGTGGCACCGCCGACCGACATGAGCAGGCCGATGACGATCCAGCTGGTCCGCTCGGTGGCCACGTACAGCATGATCACGAACATGCCGAAGAAGAGCAGCGAGGTGCCGAGGTCGTTCTCGAAGACGAGGACGAGCAGGCTCATCGCCCAGATCATCAGGATCGGGCCGAGGTCGCGGCCGCGCGGCAGGTAGAGGCCCATGAAGCGGCGGCTGGCCAGGGCCAGCGCGTCGCGCTTCACCATCAGGTAGCCGGCGAAGAAGATCGCGATGACGATCTTCGCGAACTCACCCGGCTGGATCGAGAAGCCGCCGACGCTGATCCAGATCTTGGCGCCGAAGACGTCCGCGCCCAGACCCGGGATGACGGGCAGGATCAGCAGGACGAGGGCACCGGCCATGGAGATGTACGTGAACCGCTGGAGCACGCGGTGGTCCTTGAGGACCAGCAGGACGACGGCGAACAGGGCGAGCGCGAGCCCCGTGTACATCATCTGGCGCGGGGCGGACTCCGAGAAGGTGCCGAAGCTGCGCTTGGCGAGGTTCTGAAGCCGCTCCGACTGGTCGAGCCGCCAGATCAGGACGACGCCGAGGCCGTTGAGCAGCGTCGCGATCGGCAGCAGCAGCGGGTCGGCGTACTTGGCGTACCGGCGTACGACGAGGTGGCCGACGCCCGCGAGGACGGCGAAGCCGAGCCCGTAGAGCAGCATGCCCGGGGGCAGCTCGCCGTGGATCGAAAGGCCCACGTTGGCGTAGGCGAAGATCGGGATGACCACGGCGAAGGCGAGCAGCAGGAGCTCGGTGTTCCGTCGGCTCGGCGCCTCGATGGCGCCGATGGTGGTCGTGTTGGTGACAACGCTCATGGTGTGGCAGGCCCCCTGTGCCCGCGTATGTCTACTGCTTTTCGCACTGGCCGACGACAGCCTGCTCCGCGGGAGTCAGGCTGGGGCCGGGCGTCTGGTTGCCCTGGGCTTCGGAAGCGCGGCGGGCCTCGTCCTGCTTGCAGGCGGAGACCTGGACCCCGAGTTCCTCGATCTTCTTGCGCGCACCGTCGAGGCTGCTCTCGCTGATCGTGGACTCGACCTGCTTGCGCTTGAAGGGCGGGAGGTACTTCAGTTCGATCTCGGGGTGATCCGTCTCCACCTCCGAGAGGTGGATCCAGGCCAGGTTCTGGCTGAGGCCGCGGTACAGCGCGACATGGTCACCCTTGACGCCGACGTAGTACTGGGTCTGCGTCCACCGGTGCGCCGCGTACAGGCCGCCGCCGACGACGCCGGCCACGAGCAGCAGGATCAGCGTGCGCACGGTCCACTTGCGCCCTTTGCTGCGCCGCTTGCGCGGGTGGTCGTACGTGTCCTCGTACTGGCCGTCGGCGTCGTAGGCGTCGTGGGCCTGAGGTGCGCCGAAGCTGCCCTGTGCGCCGCCCTGGCTCTGGTCGGGGTATCCGTAGCCGGGGGCTTCGCCGCTGCCGGGAGGGCCGAAGGCGCCTGCGGGCGGCGGGGCCTGGCGGCCGAGCCCGGAGGCGCGGCCGGCCGGGGTCTGCATGGCGTTGCCGTCGAAGAGCTGGTGCTGGTTCTCGGCGACCGCGCCGACGACGACCGGGGTGTCGTTCAGCTGGGCGGCCATGGTGTCGCCGCTGTCGGTGTCGAGGACGTCCGCGACGATGCAGGTGATGTTGTCCGGGCCGCCGCCGCGCAGGGCGAGCTGGATCAGGGACTGCACGGTCTCGTGCGGGCCGTGGTAGTCGGCGAGGGTCTCTTCCAGGGTCTGGTGGGAGACCACGCCGGACAGGCCGTCGGAGCAGATCAGATAGCGGTCGCCGGCCCGGACCTCACGGATGGAGAGGTCGGGCTCCACGACGTCGCCGCTGCCGAGCGCCCGCATGAGGAGGGAGCGCTGCGGATGGGTGGTCGCCTCCTCCTCGGTGATCCGGCCCTCGTCGACGAGGCGCTGCACCCAGGTGTGGTCCTGGGTGATCTGCGTGAGGACGCCGTCGCGGAGCAGGTAGGCGCGCGAGTCGCCGACGTGCACGAGACCGAGGCGCTGGCCGGTCCACAGCAGGGCGGTGAGCGTGGTGCCCATGCCTTCGAGCTGGGAGTCGTCCTCGACCATCACGCGCAGCTGGTCGTTGGCGCGCTGCACGGCGACGCCGAGGGCGGTGAGGATGTCGGAGCCCGGGACGTCGTCGTCGAGCTGGACGAGCGAGGAGATGACCTCGGAGCTGGCGACCTCGCCGGCTGCCTGGCCGCCCATGCCGTCGGCGACGGCGAGGAGCCGGGGACCGGCGTAGCCGGAGTCCTCGTTGCCCTCGCGGATCATCCCCTTGTGCGATCCGGCGGCGAAACGCAGGGACAGACTCATGCGCACCTGCCCTGAAGACGCCTCGGGGTACAACCGGTCTCGAGCCACACTGCCCACCCTCCGGTCGGGAGCGCGCTCGGGTCCCTGTCCCCGGTGGGACGGACCGCCGCGGCTCGCTCGCTCCGCTCGCTCATTCTCGTACTACTTCCGCAGCTCGATGACGGTCTTGCCGATGCGGATCGGGGCGCCCGGCGGAATGGGCGTCGGGGTGGTCAGCCGGGTCCGGTCGAGGTACGTGCCGTTCGTGGACCCGAGATCCTCGACGATCCACTGGCCGTCACGGTCGGGGTAGATCCTGGCATGCCTGCTGGAGGCGTAGTCGTCGTCCAGCACGATCGTGGAGTCGTGGGCGCGGCCCAGCGTGATCGTCTGGCCGGCGAGGGCCACCGTGGTGCCCGTGAGGGTGCCCTCGGAGACGACGAGCTTGGTCGGCGCGCCCCGGCGCTGGCGCTGCTGGGGCGGCGCGGCCTGCCGCCCCGCCTGCTGCGGGGCGCCGGCGGCGGCTCCGCCGCGGCGTGAGCCGCGCTGCGTGACTCGCGTACCGAAGAGGTCGCTGCGGATGACCTGAACGGCCACGATGACGAACAGCCACAGAACGGCCAGGAAACCCAACCGCATGACCGTCAGGGTCAGCTCTGACATTGCCCCCGCTTCACCCTTCGGCTTGCCGGTAAATGATGGTGGTGCTGCCCACGACGATCCGCGAGCCGTCGCGGAGCGTAGCGCGGGTGGTGTGCTGCCCGTCCACCACGATGCCGTTGGTGGACCCGAGATCCTGGATCGTCGGGGGTGTTCCGGTCCGGATCTCACAGTGCCGGCGGGACACGCCGGGGTCGTCGATCCGCACATCGGCCTCGGTGCTGCGGCCGAGTACGAGCGTCGGGCGCGAGATCTGGTGGCGGGTGCCGTTGATCTCGATCCAGCGGCGCATGGCCCCCGGGGCACCGGGAGCCGCCGGCGCGGCGCCGGGGCGCGCGCCGGATCCGCCCGCAGGCGGGCCCGGGGGCATGGGCGGGGCGCCGACCGGCGGGTAGCCGTATCCGCCCTGCTGGCCCTGGGCGGCCTGAGGGGAGTCCTGGGAGGTGCTGGAGGCGAGGGTGCGACTGCGGACCCGGTAGAGGCCGGTGTCCAGGTCGTCCGCCTTCTCCAGGTGCACCTTGATGGGGCCCATGAAGCTGTAGCGCTGCTGCTTGGCGTAATCGCGTACGAGGCCCGCGAGTTCGTCGCCGAGCTGACCGGAGTAGGGGCTCAGGCGCTCGTAGTCGCCCGCGCTGAGCTCCACGATGAAGTCGTTGGGCACGACGGTCCGCTCGCGGTTCCAGATCGTGGCGTTGTTGTCGCACTCGCGCTGGAGGGCGCCGGCGATCTCCACCGGCTGGACCTCGGACTTGAACACCTTGGCGAAGGTGCCGTTCACCAGACCTTCGAGACGCTGCTCGAAACGCTTCAGGACTCCCATGGGGCACCTCCTCCGTCGTTGTCGCCCTGTACTGCTTACTGATCGTATCCACGCGTGGCGGATTCGGCTGGTTCCCCTTCGGTCCTGCGCGCAGGAGTGTTGGTGCTCACAAGGGATCGTAGGGGTGCGCCAGGGACAGTGTCCCGCACCCGGAGGGGACAGTGGGAGGGGCCGTCCCGGTCGTCGTGAGGGGGGCCGCGGAAAGCGATTTCAATCAGGCCCGTCCGACGTGTTAATGTTTCGACGTCGCCAGGGGAACGGCCCGCAAGGGAAGAACCACTGGGACGCTGCTCGGGCGAGTGGCGGAACGGCAGACGCGCTGGCTTCAGGTGCCAGTGTCCTTCGGGACGTGGGGGTTCAAATCCCCCCTCGCCCACATCGGGGAAGCCCCGATCCGGACTCCGGATCGGGGCTTCTCGCATGTCCGGCCCCCCGTACGACTTTCGTCGTGCGGAACGCGACGAAAGAAGACGGCCGGCGGCACGGGCCGGTGTCTAGGGTCGGGCGTGTGGATGCCAAGGCGAGGACGCGTGCGGGCTGGGACTGGCTGAAGGGGCCGGAGCCCTGGTCGGGGCGGATGCTGGCCGCGGACCTGACGAGCGCCGCGGTGCTGGCGCTGCTCGGTGTCGGCGTGGACGAACTGAGCAACAGCTCCGTACTGAAGACGGTGCTCGGGGTCGTGGCCGTGGTGTCGCTGATGCTGCTGCGCCGGAGGCTCCCGGCGGCCACGCTGGTGGTGGGCTCGGCGGCCAGTGCGCTGCTGCCCGGGGTGTTCCTCGTGACGGTCGTGCTGGGCTGGTCCGCGGGCCGCCGGATCGTCGGCGTGGGCCGGGCGCTCGGCGCGTTCCTGCTGGCCTTCCTCGCGGTGGTCGGCATCACCCTGGTCGACCAGTGGACGCAGATGCGGCCGCTGCTGGTGGCCGTCTTCTCCACCCTGCTCTTCCTCGCGGCGACCGTCATGCCGGGCCTGGCCAGCCGCTACTGGCACCAGCGCCGGACCCTGCTGGGCGCCCTCCAGGAGCGCAACGACCAGCTGGTGCGCGAGCGGACCATGGTCGCCGGGCAGGCCAGGCTGCGGGAACGGCAGCGGATCGCCCAGGACATGCACGACAGCCTGGGCCACCAGCTGGCGCTGATCTCGGTGCACACGGGGGCGCTGGAGGTGGACCCCGCGCTGACCGACCGCCAGCGCGAGGCGGTGGGGGTGCTGCGGCAGGCCTCGGTGGCGGCCATGCACGAGCTGCGCGAGGTCGTCGGGATCCTGCGCGACGGAGTCGAGGCGCCCGCGCCGGTGGAGGAGGCGCAGCCGGCCGCGCGGGGGGTGGCCGGGATCGCCGGGATCGTGGAGGCCGCGCGGGCCGCGGGGACCGACGTACGGCTGGGCACGGCGGGGCGGCCGCGGCCGCTGGTCGCGGCCTGCGACCACGCGGCGTACCGGATCGTGCAGGAGGCGCTGACCAACGCCTACAAGCACGCTCCGGGGTCGCCGATCAGTGTGGAGCTGCGCTACGAGGACGACTCGCTGGTGGTGGAGATCGCCAACGGTCCGGCGACCGGCCGGGGTCCGGGCGAGGTCGTGTCGGGCGGGCAGGGGCTGACCGGGCTGCGGGAGCGGGCCCGGCTGGTCGGCGGCATGGTGCACGCGGGGTCGACCGAGGACGGCGGGTTCCGGGTGGCGGGCGTGCTGCCGTACGGGACGGAGCCGGCCGGGCTCGTCGAGGACGTGGCCGACGACTTCGGACAGCGTTCGCAGGCCCGGGGGCTGGCGCTGAAGGACGCGCCGCCGCTGGACTGGGCCGCGCTGGACCGCGAGCTGTCGGTGCCGGTGCGCACCCGGACCGGGGGCGTGGCGATGGGCTGCGGGATCGCGGTCGCCGCGCTGGTGCTGCTGATCATCGTGATGGGGGCCGCGGTGGTGATGCTGGTCGGCTCCGCGAACAAGGCGATGATCAGCAGGGAGGAGTACGACGCGGTCCACGTGGGCGAGACCGAGGAGTCGGTGCGGGGGCGGCTGCCGAACGGGGAGAGCATGCTGACGGCGGGGATGGACCGCAAGGGCCCGCCGCGGCCGGAGGGCTCGGACTGCCTGGCGCTGCTCTCCAGCGCCACCTCGGAGTGGTCCGAAGACGACACCGTTTTCCGGTTCTGCTTCAAGGACGGCAAGCTCGTCGACAAGCAGGCGTACGAGGTCAAGCAGTAGGAGCGTGCGGGTGACAGCCAAGGTGATCAGAGTGGTGATCGCTGACGACGAGCCGCTGATCCGGGCGGGGATCAGGATGATCCTGACCTCTGCGCCGGACATCGAGGTCGTCGCCGAGGGGGCCAACGGCCGGGAGGCGGTCGAGCTGGCCCTGTCGCACGCCCCGGACGTGGTGCTGCTGGACATCCAGATGCCGGTGATGGACGGGCTGACGGCGCTGGGCGAGCTGGGGCGGGCCGTGCCGGCGGTGCGGGCGCTGATCCTGACCACCTTCGGGGAGAAGGAGAACGTGCTGCGGGCGCTGAGCCAGGGCGGCGCGGGCTTCCTGCTGAAGGACTCGGCGCCCGGTGAGCTGATCGGTGCCGTCCGCGCGGCCGCGGCCGGGGACGCGTACCTCTCGCCCGGGGCGACCCGGCACGTGGTGGACCAGCTGGCCACGGGGCCGGCCGCGGGGCGCGGCGAGGAGGCCCGGCGGCGGGTCGCGGAGCTGAGCGAGCGGGAGCGCGGTGTGCTGGCGCTGCTGGGGGAGGGCTTGTCCAATGCGGACGCCGGGCGCAGGCTCCACATGAGCGAGGCGACGGTGAAGACGTACGTGAGCCGGATCCTGGCGAAGCTGGGGTGCGAGAACCGGGTTCAGGCGGCCCTGCTGGCCAGGGACGCCGGGCTCTAGGTACGGTCTGGCCGGACTTGATCGGCCACGAGGTGGCCGGCGTGGCGCGAACAGGGCGGGGCAGCGCGGATGGTGGCGATACCGGAGCAGTACGCGGCGGCGGGTGTGGTGGCCGAAGCGTCGGGCGTGTCGGCGGACTCGGCCGCGGGGTGGGACGGCGGGCGGATCCCGCGCGTCGCGGGCTTCGCGCCGCGGAGCGTGACGGGTTCGCCCAGGGCGGCGGGGAGGGCGCTGCGGCTGCGCGTGCCGCGTGCGGCCCACGCGCGGTTCGAGGCGCCCGCCGGGCGTCCGGACGCGGTGCGCGCGGTGGAGGAGTCCAACGTGGGGCGGGTCGCCGAGCTGACCCCGATACGGGTGGGCCGGATGGCCGCGAACCCCTTCGCCTTCCTGCGCGGGGCGGCCGGGCTGATGGCGCACGACCTGTCCGGCGGTCCGGTGACCGGCGTGGGCGCGCAGATCTGCGGTGACGCCCACGCGGCCAACTTCGGCCTGTACGGGGACGCGCGCGGCCGGCTGGTGATCGACCTGAACGACTTCGACGAGACCGTCTTCGGTCCGTGGGAGTGGGACGTGAAGCGGCTGGCGACCTCCCTGATACTCGCCGGGCGGGTGGCGGGCGCCGACGAGGACACCTGCCTGGCGGCGGCGCGGGACGCGGTGGGCGCCTACCGGCGCACCATGCGGCTGCTGGCGAAGCTCCCCGCGCTCGACGCGTGGAACGCGATCGCGGACGAGGAGCTGGTCTCCCACACCGACGCCCGGGACCTGCTGGGCACGCTGGAGCGGGTCTCGGAGAAGGCCCGCAACAACACCTCCGCCCGGTTCGCCGCCAAGTCGACCGAGGTCCTCGCGAACGGCAGCCGGCGCTTCGTGGACGCGCTGCCGGTGCTGCGGCGGGTCGGGGACGGGGAGGCCGCGGCCGTGGCCGCCTCGCTGGGCCCGTACCTGGCGACCCTGTCGGGGGACCGGCTGCCGCTGCTGGCCCGGTACTCGATCCACGACGTGGCCTTCCGCGTCGTCGGTACCGGCAGCGTGGGCACCCGCTCCTACGTGGTGCTGCTGCTGGACCACCGGGGCGAGCCGCTGGTGCTCCAGGTGAAGGAGGCGCGGCCGTCGGTGCTGCTGCCGCACCTGCCCGGGCTGGGCTTCCACGCGCCGGAGGAGGAGCACGAGGGCCGCCGGGTGGTGGCCGGGCAGAAGCGGATGCAGGTGGTCTCCGACATCCTGCTGGGCTGGACCACCGTCGAGGGGCGCCCCTACCAGGTCCGGCAGTTCCGCAACCGCAAGGGCAGCGTGGACCCGGCGGCGCTGGCCGTGGACCAGATCGACGACTACGGCCGGATGACCGGTGCCCTGCTGGCCCGGGCGCACGCGCACAGCGCCGATCCGCGGCTGCTCGCGGGGTACTGCGGCAAGAACGAGGAGCTGGACGAGGCGATGGCCGCCTTCGCCGTGGCCTACGCCGACCGGAGCGAGGCCGATCACGCGGATCTGGTGGCGGCGGTGCGCTCGGGACGTGTCGCGGCGGAGTCCGGGGTCTGAGCGGCCGGTCCGGCGGGGCCCGGCGGGGCCCGGCGGGGCCCGGCGGCGGGGCGGGGCCGGCGAGGCCCGGCGGCGGGGCGGGGCCGGCCGGGCCACGTTTCACGTGAAACATCCCCTGCGTTTCACCGGTGGCACCTCCCAGCGGTGGCCGGGGGAGAAACGTGGCCCGGGGCGGGCCGTAGGCTGGCCGGGTGAGCGAGCAGACCGAACACACCGCCCCCGAAGAGTCCGCCGTCCCCGGTGACGAGCGGCCCGAGGCGCGGCTGGAGCGCGCCGTGCGGGCCGCCGAGCAGGCGCTGATCGAGTTCGAGATCGCCGTGGAGACCTTCCGGGTGGAGGTCGAGAACTTCTCCCGGCTGCACCACCAGAAGCTCGGCCCGATGTACTCGCGCCTCGACGAGCTGGACGCGCTGATCGCGGAGGCGAAGGCGGCCCGCACCGGCGATCCCGAGGACCTGCGGCGGGCCCGGGAGGCCCGCGCGCTGGTCATGCCGATGCCCGGGGTGGAGGAGCTGTTCCACGACTGGCTGGGCTCGGACGGGATCTCCGACGACGCCGCCGCGATGCTCACCGACCGGTCGGTGCAGCCGCCGCAGCGGGTGCGGCCCACCGAGGAGGTGCGGCGCCTGTACCGCGAGCTGGTCCGCAAGGCCCATCCCGACCTGGCGCAGGACGATGCGGAGCGCACGCGCCGCGACGCCTTCATCGCCCGGGTCAACGCCGCCTACGGGCGTGGTGAGGAGCGGCTGCTGCGCGAGCTGGCCGAGGAGTGGGAGGCCGGCCCGGCGCCCGAGGAGGTCCGGCCGAGCGAGAGCGAGGAGCTGTACGCCCGGCTGGAGTGGCTGGCCCAGCGCAAGGAGCTGCTCTCACTGGTGGCGAAGGAGCTGGAGGACAGCGCGATCGGAGCCATGCTGCGGATGGCTCCGGACGACCCGGACCGGCTGCTGGAGGAGATCGCGGAGCAGCTGCTGGCGCAGGTCTCCGAGCGCGAGGCGGAGCTGGCGTCGTACAGCGCCGGTTGAGCCCGGCCCGGCCGGGGCTTCGGATAGGTTGGCAGACCAGATCCGTGAAGAGAGAAGGCGACTTTTATGAACCTCGGACCCCTTCCCTCGGTGGACGCCGCCGCGGTGCCCGCCGAAGGCTTCGTCCTCGACGTCCGTGAGGACGACGAATGGGCGGCCGGGCACGTCGAGGGTGCGCTGCACGTCCCGATGAGCGACTTCGTGGCGCGCTTCGGCGAGGTCACGGAGGCGGTCGCGGACGGCCGTACCGCCTACGTGATGTGCCGGGTGGGCGGCCGTAGCGCGCAGGTCACCCAGTACCTGGTGCGCCAGGGCATCGAGGCCGTGAACGTCGACGGCGGGATGCAGGCGTGGGACCGTGCCGGGCGCCCGATGGTGGCGGACAGCGGGAACCCGGCCTTCGTGCTCTAGTCGCCGTTCAGGCCAGCGGGTGGGCGGCCAGCAGGTCGCCCAGGGCCTCCTCGTGCGCGGCGGCCGGGCCGAGCTGGAGCTCCAGCTGCTTGGCCCAGGCGTGGTAGCGGTGCAGCGGGTAGTCGGTGTCGGCGCCGAAGCCGCCGTGCAGGTGCTGGGCGGTCTGCACGACACGGCGTACGCCCTCGGAGGCCCAGATCTTGGCGACGGCGACGTCCCCGGCGCTGGGCAGCGGGCCGCCCGCCCCGCCGGTCGCGGCGTCGAGCCGCCAGGCGGCCTGCCAGAGGGTGGCCTCCATGGCGCGCAGGTCGATGTAGCGGTCGGCGGCCTGCACCGCGACGGCCTGGAAGGTGGCCACGGGGAAGCCGAACTGCTCCCGCTTGCCGGTGTACTGGCTGGTCATGGTGAGGGCGGCCTCGCCGAGGCCGAGTGCGAGGGCGCAGGTGCCGGTGGCCAGGAGCTGGTGGAGCCGGTCCCAGGCGCCGGGGGCGTCGATCACGTGGGTGGCGGGCGCCCGTACCGCGTCGAGGGTGAGTTCGGCGAGCCGCTCGCCGCTGGTGGAGCACTGGTCGGCGAGCGTGAGCCCCGGGGTGACGCGGGGCAGGAGCGCGAGGACGGCCTCGCCCCCGCCGCTGTGGGCGGGGACCGCGATCCAGTCGCAGCCGTGGGCCCACGCCACGGAGGTTTGCACCCCGTCCAGGAGCCAGTCCGCGCCCTCGCGGCGTGCGGTGACGGCGAGTTCGGCGGGGTCGTGGCCGGTCCGGCCGTGCGCCGCCGCGGTGAGGACGAGCGTGCCGTTCCCGGCGCCGGGCAGCAGGGCGGCGGCCAGCTCGGGGCTGCCGTGGGCCTGGACGGCCATGGCGGTGGCGCAGTGCTCCAGCAGGGGCACCCGGGCCAGTACCCTCGCCGCTTCGCGCAGCACGAGGCACAGGGCGATGGCGTCGAGGCCGGCCCCGCCGTGCTCCTCGGCGAGGACGAGGCCCAGCAGGTCGGAGCCGGCGAGCCTGGCCCACAGCGGCCGGTCGAAGTCGTCCGCGACGGCCCCGGGCGTGAGCGCGGGGCTGGGGACGCCGTCGGGGACGACGCCGGCGAAGACGGCCCGGGCGGCCTCGACGGCGGCCTGCTGTTCCTCGGTGAAGGTGAAGTCCACTGCCTGTCCTCCTGCGCGCACCGGATACGCCCTGATCTGACGGTGCGTCAAGATAGAGCAGCCTGCGGCAATTGGACAGGCCCCGGACACGCCGGACGCCCCACGGGCCTACCGGTCGAAGTCGATCTCCACTTCCTCCGTCATGGCGTGGGACTGGCAGGCCAGCACGAACCCGGCGTCGGTCTCCTCCGCCTCCAGCGCGAAGTTGCGGTCCATCCGCACCTCGCCGGAGACCACGAAGGCCCGGCAGGTGCCGCACACCCCGCCCTTGCAGGCGTACGGGGCGTCCGCGCGGTTGCGCAGCACGGTGTCCAGCAGGGACTCGCCGTCCTGTACGGGCCAGGTGCCCGAGCGGCCGTCGAGCCGGGCGGTCACCCGGCCGTGGGCCGGCGACGGGACGGAGCGGGCGGGGGTCTGCGGGGCGGTGTCCTCGACGTGGAAGATCTCCTCGTGCACCCGGGTCCGTACGACGCCCAGCGCGCCCAGGGCCCGCTCCGCGCCGGTCACCAGCCCGTAGGGCCCGCACAGGAACCAGCCCGCCACCTCCTCGACGGGAAGCAGCGCGGGCAGCAGGGACACCAGCCGGTCCTCGTCGAGCCGCCCGGACGGCAGTCCGGCCTCCTGCTCCTCGCGGGAGAGCACGGTGACCAGCTGGAAGCGGTCGGGGTAGCGGTCCTTGAGGTCGGCCACCTCCTCCAGGAACATCGTCGAGGCCGCCGTGCGGTCGCTGCGCACCAGGCAGAACCGGGCGTCGGGCCTCGCCGCCAGCACCGTGGCGGCGATCGACAGCACGGGGGTGATGCCGCTGCCGCCGACGATCGCCGCGTAGTGCGCCGCCCGCGGGGCGGCGGCCGGATCCAGCACGAACCGGCCGGCCGGGACCATGACGTCCAGCACGTCGCCGGCGGCGACCTCCTTGTGCGCGAACGTGGAGAACTCGCCGCCCTCCACCAGGCGCACGCCCACCCGCAGCTCGGCCGGGCCGGGGCCGTCGGGGGCCGGGGCGGGGGAGCAGATCGAGTAGGTGCGGCGGACCTCGGCGCCCTCGGCGGCGCCGCGGCGCAGCGTCAGGTGCTGGCCGGGGGCGTGGCGGTAGTCCTCGCGCAGTTCCTCGGGGACCCGGAGGGTCAGTGCCACCGAGTCGTCGGTGAGCCGGTCGACTGCCGCCACCGTCAGCGGGTGGAACGCGCCGTGGCGGGGTGCGGCCATCTACAGCTCCTTGAAGTGGTCGAACGGTTCGCGGCAGGAGACGCAGCGGCGCAGCGCCTTGCACGCGGTGGAGGAGAAGCGGCTGAGCAGTTCGGTGTCCGTCGAGCCGCAGTTGGGGCAGCGCACCGACAGCGTCAGCGGTACCGGTCCGCCGGTGGAGTGCGGGCGGGGCGGCGCGATGCCGAACTCGGCCAGTTTGCGTCGGCCTTCGGCGCTGATGTCGTCGGTGGACCAGGCCGGGGACAGCACGGTGGTGACGCGCACCTCGGGGATGCCGTGGCCGGTGAGGACCCGCTCGATGTCGGCGGACATGGCCTCGATGGCCGGGCAGCCGGTGTACGTCGGGGTCAGGACCACCTCGGCGTGGCCGTCCTCGTGCATCCGCACCCCGCGCACGACGCCCAGCTCGGCCAGGGTCAGCACGGGCAGTTCGGGGTCGGGGACGGAACCCGCCAGCTCGGCCAGCTCCGCCTCCAGGCGGGTGGTCCCGGCCCCGGCGCTCACCACGACGCTCCGGGGTGGCTGCGGTGCAGGTGCTGCATCTCGGCGAGCAGCCGCCCGAACGGCTCCGTGTGGAGCCCCTGGCGGCCGGCTCCGGCGGCCCAGGCGCCCGTACGCGGCCCCTCGGGCAGGGCGAGCCCCGCCCGGTCCAATACGTCGCCCAGCGCGGCCAGCCAGCGGCCCTCCAGGGCCTCCATGGCGGCCTGGTCCAGGCCGAGGCCCTCGACCGGCCGGAACATCTCCCCGGTGAACTTCCACAGGGCGTCCAGCGCCGTGCGCATCCGGGACCGGCTCTCCTCGGTGCCGTCGCCGAGGCGCAGCGTCC
The DNA here is from genome assembly GCF_055602105.1 of Streptomyces sp. NPDC037421. Taxonomy (NCBI): domain Bacteria; kingdom Bacillati; phylum Actinomycetota; class Actinomycetes; order Kitasatosporales; family Streptomycetaceae; genus Streptomyces; species Streptomyces sp. NPDC037421. The sequence continues at coordinate 254,260 of NZ_JBVJWV010000008.1, read as the reverse complement.
ACTGCTCGGCGTGGTCCCGGTGGTAGGCGGTCTCCTTCACGGCCTTGGCCGCGAGCGGGGCGAACGGGCCGTCCCCGGCGGCGAGGTCCGTGTACAGCTCGTGCTGGTAGAAGGAGAAGTACAGCTGGCGGGCGATGGTGTGGGCGAAGTCCCCGTTGGGCTGCTCGACCAGCTGGAGGTTGCGGAAGGAGCGCTCCTCGCGCAGGAAGGCCAGCTCGTCCTCGTCGCCCGCCATGGACAGCAGCAGGCGGGCCTGCCCGAGCAGGTCGAGGGCGATGTTGGCCAGGGCGACCTCCTCCTCCAGGACGGGGGCGTGGCCCGCCCACTCGCCGAGGCGGTGGGAGAGGATCAGCGCGTCGTCGCCGAGGGCGAGGGCGGCCGCGGTGTGGGTGTCGGTGCCGGCGCTCACAGGTGGCGCACCCCCTCGGGGATCTCGTAGAAGGTGGGGTGCCGGTAGGGCTTGTCGGCGGACGGGGCGAAGAACGGGTCCCGCTCGTCCGGCGAGGAGGCGGTGATCTCGGTGGAGGGCACGACCCAGATGGAGACGCCCTCGTTGCGCCGCGTGTAGAGGTCGCGCGCGTTGCGCAGGGCCATCTCCGCGTCGGGGGCGTGCAGGCTTCCCGCGTGCGTGTGCGAGAGGCCGCGGCGCGAGCGCACGAACACCTCCCACAGGGGCCAGTTCTGCGTCATGCCTGTACCTCTCGTCCGGTGCTGGTGTGCTTCGCGGCGTAGGCGGAGGCGGCCTCGCGGACCCAGGCGCCTTCCTCGTGCGCCTTGCGCCGCTGGCTGATCCGCTCTTCGTTGCAGGGGCCGTTGCCCTTGAGGACGTCCCAGAACTCGGCCCAGTCGATGGCGCCGAAGTCGTGGTGCCCGCGCTCCTCGTTCCACTTGATGTCCGGGTCGGGCAGGGTCAGGCCCAGCGACTCGGCCTGCGGGACGGCGATGTCCACGAAGCGCTGGCGCAGCTCGTCATTGGAGTGGCGCTTGATCCGCCAGGCCATCGCCTGTGCGCTGTGGACCGACTCGTCGTCCGGCGGGCCGAACATCATCAGGGAGGGCCACCACCAGCGGTTCACCGCGTCCTGCGCCATCACGTGCTGGGCCTCGGTGCCCTGCGAGAGGGCGAGGAGCAGCTCGTAGCCCTGGCGCTGGTGGAAGGACTCCTCCTTGCAGATCCGGACCATGGCGCGGGCGTAGGGGCCGTAGGAGCAGCGGCAGATCGGCACCTGGTTGGTGATCGCCGCGCCGTCCACGAGCCAGCCGATGGCGCCGACGTCGGCCCAGGTCAGGGTGGGGTAGTTGAAGATCGAGGAGTACTTCTGCTTGCCCGAGTGGAGCTTGTCGAGCAGCTCGTCGCGGCTGGTGCCGAGGGTCTCGGCGGCGCTGTAGAGGTAGAGGCCGTGGCCCGCCTCGTCCTGCACCTTGGCCATGAGGATGGCCTTGCGGCGCAGGGAGGGCGCGCGGGTGATCCAGTTGGCCTCGGGCTGCATGCCGATGATCTCGGAGTGGGCGTGCTGAGCCATCTGCCGGACCAGGGAGGCGCGGTACTCCTCGGGCATCCAGTCCCGGGGCTCCACGCGCTCGTCGGCCGCCACGGCGGCGTCGAAGTCCGCACGGAGCTGTGCGCCGAGGTCTGCGGACTGCCCGTCCACCGCGCCGTCCACCGTGCCTGACGTGCCCGTTTCCGGGGTCACTGCGACCATCCCGGTCCCCTGTCAGAGTGTGCCGTCCGCCCGACCGACCGATCGTTCGGTTCATCCTCTTCAATGGTGAGACGGCGGCCCGTAGGGTGTCAACCTCTGCGGGCAACCCTGTGGAAGCCGGATGATCGGGGCGGGATGGATTCGAACGAGCGCGAGCCTGCGGAAGGAGCCCTTCCGTCAGCCGCCCCGGCGCCGCCCGCACCGCCCCGCGCACCCGGGATCGCGGGCCTGTCCGCCCCGTACCGGGTCCTCGCGGCCCTCGCCCTGGGGGCGCTGGGCGTCGGCGCCTGCCTGCACCTCGGGCTGGTCTTCCTGCACGTCGCGCCGGCCAACACCGTCGGCAAGCAGAACGCCCGGCTCGTGGACGGCTGGATCTATCCCGAGTTCGAACAGAACTGGAAGCTCTTCGCGCCCAACCCGCTCCAGCAGAACATCTCCGTCGAGGTCCGGGCCCAGGTCCGCACCGCCGGCGGAGAGCTCGTCACCCGCGACTGGCGCGACCTGTCCGCCGAGGACGGCGCGGCGATCCGCCACGGCCTGCTGCCGAGCCACACCGAGCAGAACGAGCTCCGCAGGGCCTGGGACTTCTTCACCGGCTCCCACGACGAGGACAACAAGCCCGAGGGCGAGCGCGGGGAGCTGGCCGAGCAGTACCTGAAGCGGATCGCCGTGGACCGGCTGACCGGCGGGAAGCCGTCCGGGAAGCCGTCCGGGAAGCCGGACGGGGAGCCGGACGGGGAGCGGATCGTACGGATCCAGCTGCGCTCGGCGACCCGGTCCGTGGCCGCGCCCTCCTGGAGCGGGGAGAAGACCGACACCCAGACGTACTACCGGGAGCTGCCGTGGTGGAACGTGTGAGGAGCACCCTCGCGCGGTCGGTCGCGAGGGTCACCGGACAGGCGCTGGGCCCCTACCAGAGCGCCGTCGTACGCATCGGCTTCGCCGCGACCTGGCTGTTCTTCCTGCTGCGGGAGTTCCCCAACCGGCACGAGCTGTACGGCCCCGACGGGCCGTGGAGCTGGCAGCTGGCCGAGCGGCTGATCGCCTCCAACCGCGCCTTCACGGTGCTGATGTGGTCGGACTCGACGCTGTGGTTCGAGACCGTGTACGCGCTCTCCCTGCTCGCGAGCGCACTGCTGGTGCTGGGCTGGCGGACGCGGGCCACGTCGGTCCTCTTCATGATCGGGGTGCTGTCGCTGCAGAACCGCAGCGTGTTCATGGGGGACGGCGGGGACAACGTCATCCACCTCATGGCGGTCTACCTCGTGCTGACCCGCTGCGGGCAGGTGTGGTCGCTGGACGCCCGCCGGGCACGGCTGCGGGGCTCGGTGACCGCGGGGGCCGCGGGGCCGGTGCTGTGGGCGGTACTGGGCGCCGGGTTCGCGTACGGGGGGCTGAGCGGGCACCTCGGCGCGCTCTGGCTCGTGGTCTTCGGGACCCTGTGGGCCGGGACGGCACTGTGGTGGCTGGCCGACCGGTACGAACCCGAGGGCGAGGGGCGGGCCGCGCTCGACGTGCTCGCGAACCTGCTGCACAACGCCGGGATGCTGGTGATCGCGGCCGAGGTGTGCCTGATCTACGCCACCGCCGGCTGGTACAAGATCCAGGGCTCGCGGTGGCAGGACGGGACCGCGCTGTACTACCCGCTGAGCCTGGACTACTTCACCCCGTGGCCCTGGCTGTCGGAGCTGGTGGCGTCCAGCGGGCCGGTGGTGATGCTGCTGACGTACGGGACCGTGCTGGTGCAGGTGGCGTTCCCGTTCACGCTGTTCAACCGGCGGGTCAAGAACGTGCTGCTGGCGGCGATGATGCTGGAGCACGCGGGGATCGCGGTGCTGCTGGGGCTGCCGTTCTTCTCTCTGGCGATGATCGCCGCGGACGCGGTGTTCCTGCCGACCGGATTGCTGGTGTGGGTGGGGGTGCGGGTGGCCGCGGTGCGGGTGCCGCTGCGCGGAGCTGCTCCCCGCCCCGCCCTTCCCCCGTTTCCCGGGGCTGTGCCCCGGACCCCCGTCCTGGGGGCTCCGCCCCCAGAGCCCCGCGCCTCAAAAGCCGGCGGGGCCGGATAGCCGCCGGGCGCGGAGCGCCCGGAACGGGGTCAGGGGCGCAGCCCCGCCCCGCGCCGGCGGGCCGTAGGGTCGGGGCATGAGTGAGCAGCTGATCGGGTGGGCCGGGATGACCGGGCGGGACGACATCGTGTTGCTCGACGGGTTCCACGCGCTGAAGCACGCCCTGCGCTTCGGGGCCGAGGTGCTGGCCGTCGCCGCCGACGACCCCGGAGCGGTGCGGGCGCTGGCCGCCGGGCTGGCGCCCGACGTGGAGGAGCGGGTGGCCCGTCTGGTGCGGCAGGCTCCGCTCAAGGAGCTGCTGCCCCGCGTGCACCCCACCGGGGTCGCCGCGCTCGCCGTGCGCCCCGGCCGGGAGGCCGGACGGGCCGCGCTGGCGCGGACGCCCCGGACCGCCCCCATCGTCCTGCTCGACAACCCCCGCAACCTCGGCAACGTCGGCGCCGTCGTCCGCCTCGCGGCCGGCTTCGGGGCCACCGGCGTGGTGACCCGGGGCGACCTCGACCCCTGGCACCCCAACGTGGTCCGCGCCGGGGCCGGGCTGCACTACGCGACCACCGTGGACCGGCTGGAGCTGGAGGAGCTCCCGCCGGGCCCGGTGTACGCGCTCGACCCGGAGGGCGAGGACGTCCGCGGCCTCGTCCTGCCCGACGACGCGCTGCTCGCCTTCGGGTCGGAGCGGCACGGCATCTCGCCCGAGCTGCGCGCCCGGGCCGATCACCTGGTGGCGCTGCCGATGCGCCCCCAGGTGTCCAGCTACAACCTGGCCACCAGCGTGGCCATGACCCTCTTCCACTGGGGCGGGCCCAAGGGCACTTCCTAGCCCTGGCGGCGGACCTCCACCACGCGGAAGCGGTTGGCGACGAACGCCCCGTCGCACAGCGCCGCGTTGGCGGCCGGGTTGCCGCCGGAGCCGTGGAAGTCGGAGAAGGCCGCGGTCTGGTTGACGAAGACCCCGCCCGTCAGGTTCAGCGACAGCTGCGCCGACTCCTCCAGGCAGACCTCCTCGATCGCCCGCTCGGTGTCCGCGGACGTGGTGTACGCGCCCACGGTCATGGCGCCCTTCTCCCGCACCGTACGGCGCAGCAGGTCGAGGGCGTCCGCCGTGGAGTCCACCGCCACCGCGAAGGAGACCGGGCCGAAGCACTCGGACAGGTAGGCCGCCTCCGGGTCCGGCTTGCCGGCGTCCAGCTTCACGATCACCGGGGTGCGCACGACCGCGTCGGGGAACTCGGGGTTGGCCACTTCGCGGGAGGCCAGCGCGACCTCGCCGAGGCCGGCCGCCGCCTCCAGCCGGGTCTTGACGTCCGGGTTGACCAGTGCGCCCAGCAGCGCGTTGGCGCGGGCGTCGTCGCCGAGCAGGCCGCCGACCGAGGCCGCGAGATCGGCGACGACCTCGTCGTACGACTTGTGGCCGGCGTCCGTCTCGATGCCGTCGCGGGGGATCAGCAGGTTCTGCGGGGTGGTGCACATCTGGCCGCTGTAGAGGGACAGCGAGAACGCCAGGTTGGACAGCATGCCCTTGTAGTCGTCGGTGGAGTCGACGACGACCGTGTTGACGCCCGCCTTCTCCGTGTAGACCTGCGCCTGGCGGGCGTTGGCCTCCAGCCAGTCGCCGAACTCGGTCGAACCGGTGTAGTCGACGAGCTTGATCTCGGGGCGGACGGCCAGGGTCTTGGCGATGCCCTCGCCCGGCCGCTCGACGGCCAGGGCCACGAGGTTCGGGTCGAAGCCCGCCTCGGCGAGGACCTCGCGGGCCACCTTCACGGTCAGCGCCAGCGGCAGCACGGCGCGCGGGTGCGGCTTGACCAGGACGGCGTTGCCGGTGGCGAGGGAGGCGAACAGGCCGGGGTAGCCGTTCCAGGTGGGGAAGGTGTTGCAACCGATCATCAGCGCGATGCCGCGTGGCACGGCCGTGAAGGTCTTGCCGAGCTCCAGCGGGTCCTTCTTGCCCTGCGGCTTCGACCAGGCGGCCTGACCGGGAACCCGGGTCTGCTCCTCGTACGCGTAGGCCACCGCCTCCAGGCCGCGGTCCTGCGCGTGGGGGCCGCCCGCCTGGAAGGCCATCATGAAGGCCTGGCCGCTGGTGTGCATGACCGCGTGCGCGAACTCGTGGGTGCGGGCGGAGATGCGGGCGAGGATCTCGATGGAGACCAGGGCGCGGGTCTCGGGACCGGCGTCGCGCCAGGCGGCGATGCCGGCCTTCATCGCGGGCAGCAGCACGTCCGGGTCGACGTGCGGGTACTCCACGCCCAGCTCCGGGCCGAACGGCGAGACCTCGCCGCCCGCCCAGCCGTCGGTGCCGGGCTGCCCGAGGTCGAAGCGGGTGCCGCGGACGGCCTCGAAGGCGGCGAGCCCGTCGGCCGGGGCGCTCTCCCCGTAGGCCTTGGGGTGCTCGGGGTGCGGGGACCAGTAGGCGCGGCTGCGGATGGCATCCAGCGCCTGGTCCAGGGTGGTCCGGTGCTTCTCGGAAAGCTGGGGGACGGTGAGCTCGGCGGCCATCAGGGACCAACTCCTCGTTGAGCCGGGCAGGATCAGGCTGGTTCGCAGACTGGGATCAGGCTGGAGTCAGGCTGGGATCGGGCTGGGGCGGGTGAAGAAGAGCAGACTGGAGTTAGAGTAACCGAACGATCGGTCGGTACAAGAGGGCCCGGCAGACCTGTGGACAACCGCGTGCGGGAGGATCAGGACATGACAGCAATCGAGCGGGCTCGCACTGTGGCGGTCATCGGCGCCGGAACCATGGGCCAGGGCATCGCCCAGGTCGCCCTCCTCGCAGGTCATCGCGTACGCCTCTACGACTCCGTGCCCGAGCGGGCCCGCGAGGCCGTCCAGACCGTGGCCGGCCGCGTCGAGCGGCTGGTCGCCAAGGGCCGGCTGGACCGGGCCGAGGCCGACGACGCCGTCAGCCGGATCGACTCCGCCGAGACCCTGACCGGGCTCGCCACCGCCGCCCTGGTGATCGAGGCGATCGTCGAGGACGTCGCCGTCAAGCGCCAGCTGTTCGCGGCCCTCGAAGGAGTGGTTCCGCCGGACGCGCTGCTGGCCACCAACACCTCCTCCCTCTCCGTCACCGAGCTCGCCGCGGGCCTGACGCACCCGGGCCGCTTCCTCGGACTGCACTTCTTCAACCCGGCCCCGCTCCTCCCCCTCGTCGAGGTGGTCAGCGGGTACGCGACCGACCCGGACGCCGCCGAGCGCGCGTACCGCACGGTCCTGGGCTGGGGGAAGACGCCGGTCCGCTGCGCCGACACCCCGGGCTTCATCGTGAACCGGATCGCCCGCCCCTTCTACGCCGAGGCCTTCGCGGTGTACGAGGAGCAGGGTGCCGACCCCGCGACCATCGACGCCGTCCTGCGCGAGAGCGGCGGCTTCAAGATGGGCCCCTTCCAGCTGACCGACCTGATCGGCCAGGACGTCAACGAGGCCGTCACCCGCTCCGTCTGGGACTCCTTCTTCCGGAGCCCCAAGTTCACCCCCTCGCTCGCCCAGCGCCGGCTGGTCCAGTCGGGCCGCCTCGGCCGCAAGTCCGGACACGGCTGGTTCCCGTACGCGGAGGACGCGCAGGCGCCCGCCCCGCACACGGCAGCCCCCGAGGATGCTCCGGACAAGGTCACCGTCGTCGGCGACCTGGGCCCGGCCGCCGCCCTGGCCGAGCTGATGGAGGAGGCCGGGATCGCGGTCACCGCCACCGAGCACGGGGGCCCGTACATCCAGCTGCCCGGCGAGGGCCAGCTGGTGCTCGCGGACGGCAAGACCTCGGTCGAGTTCGCCGACGTCGTCTACTTCGACCTCGCGCTCGACTACCGCGACGCGACCCGGATCGCGCTGTCCGCCAGCGAGGACACCACCGAGCGCACCCTCGCCGAGGCGATCGGCCTCTTCCAGAAGCTCGGCAAGAAGGTCTCCGTCATCGGCGACGTCCCCGGCATGATCGTCGCCCGGACCGTCGCGATGCTGATCGACCTCACCGCCGACGCCGTGGCGCGCGGGGTGGCCTCCGCGGAGGACATCGACACCGCGATGCGGCTCGGCGTGAACTACCCGCTCGGCCCCGCCGAATGGCACGACCGGCTCGGCCGCGACTGGGCGTACGACCTGCTGCACCACCTCGACGAGCGCTGTCCGGGCGGGCGCTACGCGCCCTCGCTGGCGCTGTTCAAGCTGGGCTACGCGGCCGGCGAGGACGAGGACGGGGAAGAGGAGGGGACCGAGTGACGACGGCCAGGCGGGACACCTACACCCCGGAGACGCTCCTGTCGGTCGCCGTGCAGGTCTTCAACGAGCGCGGCTACGACGGCACCTCGATGGAGCACCTCTCCAAGGCCGCCGGGATCTCCAAGTCCTCGATCTACCACCACGTCGCGGGCAAGGAGGAACTGCTCCACAGGGCCGTCAGCCGTGCCCTGGACGGCCTGTTCGGGATCCTGGACGAGCCGGGCGCCGTACGGGGCCGCGCGGTCGCGCGCGTCGAGTACGTCACGCGCCGCACGGTCGAGGTCCTGGTCGCGGAGCTGCCGTACGTCACCCTCCTGCTGCGGGTGCGCGGCAACACCCGCACCGAGCGCTGGGCCCTGGAGCGCCGCCGCGAGTTCGACCACCAGGTCGCGGAACTCCTCAAGGCCGCCGCCGCCGACGGGGACCTGCGCGCCGACGTGGACATCCGGCTCGCCACCCGCCTGCTGTTCGGCATGGTGAACTCGCTGGTCGAGTGGTACCGCCCGCACCCCGGCACCACCGCCGGCCAGCTCGCGGACGCGGTGGTCAGCATGGCTCTGGACGGCCTGCGCACCAAGGCCGCGTAGCCCGTCCGGCCCAGTCGTCTTCCCGGCCGTCCGGAGCGCCCGTCCGGACCGCCTGTCCGGACCGCCCGTCCGGCCCCGCTCAGTCCTCCGTGAGGGCGGGGCCGGACGAGGGTCCCGGGTCCAGCAGATCCGTTTCCTCGAACACCAGCAGCGTGCGCGTGGACAGCACCTCCGGGATGGCCTGGAGGCGGGTCAGGACCAGCTCCCGCAGCGTGCGGTTGTCCGGCGTGTGGACCAGCAGCAGGACGTCGAAATCCCCGCTGACCAGCGCGATGTGCGCCGCGCCCGGCAGCTCGCGCAGCTTCTCGCGCACCGTCCGCCAGGAGTTCTGGACGATCTTCAGCGTGATGTACGCCGACGCGCCCTGCCCCGCGCGCTCGTGGTTGACCCGGGCGGTGAAGCCGCGGATCACCCCGTCGTCCATCAGCCGGTTGATCCGCGCGTAGGCGTTGGCCCGGGAGACGTGCACCTGCTCCGCCACCGAGCGTATCGACGCGCGGCCGTCCGCCTGGAGCAACCGCATGATCGAACGGTCGATGGGGTCCAGGGGGCGTGGCGGCACCGGTGGGCCCGAAGGTGCGCCCCCCGGTGGGACCGGTGCGGAACCTGCTCCGGCCATTTGTTCATCCGGCATTGCCCACTGCCTCCCTCTCCTGGACGTCCTGCACCCATCCCAGGGCCCCGCCGCCACTTTGTCCACAGCCTGGAGCCGCCTGTAGCCAAATTGCGCCAACGACCGAACAATCGGTTGGTGAGGCGCCTCACACCCGTGGCGCCCCCAGCCCGCTTCCCACGAGGAGGTGTACGCCGCCATGACGGTCCAAGAGCTGCCCGGTGCCGGTGCGTCGCACCGTGTCACCCCGCCGCCCGCCTGGAGGCCCCGTATGGAGGCCGCCCCGCTGCTGCCGGACCCCGAGCCCTACCGGGTGCTGGGCACTCCGGCGGCGGAGGAGCTCGACCCCGCGCTCATGCGCCGGTACTACGCCGAGCTCGTCCGGGGCCGCCGCTACAACGCGCAGGCCACCGCGCTGACTCGACAGGGCCGTCTCGCCGTGTACCCCTCCACCGTCGGGCAGGAGGCCGCCGAGATCGCGGCCGCGCTGGTCCTGGAGGAGCAGGACTGGCTCTTCCCGAGCTACCGCGACACCCTCGCGGCCGTCGCCCGCGGACTGGACCCCGTACAGGCGCTGACGCTGCTGCGCGGCGACTGGCACACCGGGTACGACCCCCGCGAGCACCGCATAGCCCCCCTGTGCACCCCCCTCGCCACCCAGCTGCCGCACGCGGTGGGCCTGGCGCACGCCGCGCGGCTGCGCGGCGACGAGGTCGTCGCGCTCGCCATGGTCGGCGACGGCGGCACCAGCGAGGGCGACTTCCACGAGGCGCTGAACTTCGCGGCCGTCTGGCAGGCCCCGGTGGTCTTCCTCGTCCAGAACAACGGCTTCGCGATCTCCGTCCCGCTCGCCAAGCAGACCGCCGCCCCCACCCTCGCCCACAAGGCCGTGGGATACGGGATGCCCGGCCGGCTGGTCGACGGCAACGACGTCGCCGCCATGCACGAGGTCCTCACCGAGGCGGTGAAGCGGGCCCGTGCGGGCGGCGGACCGACCCTGATCGAGGCCGTCACCTACCGGATGGAGGCCCACACGAACGCCGACGACGCCACCCGCTACCGCACCGACGCCGAGGTCGAGGCCTGGAAGGCGCACGACCCGGTGCAGCTGCTGGAGCGCGAGCTGACCGCGCGCGGGATCCTGGACGCCAAGGGCATCCAGGAGGCCCAGGACGCGGCCGAGGCGATGGCGGCGGACCTGCGCGAGCGGATGAACGCCGATCCCGTGACCGACCCGATGGACCTCTTCGCGCACGTCTACGCGGAGCAGACCGGCCGACTGCGCGAGCAGGCCGCCATGCTGCGCGCCGAGCTGGAAGCGGAGGGCGAGTGATGACGACCGTGGCTGCGAAGCCCGCGACGATGGCGCAGGCCCTGACCCGTGCCATGCGCGACGCGATGGCCGAGGACCCCACCGTCCACGTGATGGGCGAGGACGTCGGCGCGCTCGGCGGGGTCTTCCGGATCACCGACGGGCTCGTGAAGGAGTTCGGCGAGGACCGCGTCACCGACACCCCGCTCGCCGAGGCCGGAATCCTGGGCACCGCCGTCGGCATGGCCATGTACGGGCTGCGGCCGGTCGTGGAGATGCAGTTCGACGCGTTCGCCTACCCCGCCTTCGAACAGCTCATCTCGCACGTGGCGAAGATGCGCAACCGCACCCGGGGCAAGATGCCGCTGCCGATCACCATCCGTGTGCCGTACGGCGGCGGGATCGGCGGCGTCGAGCACCACTGCGACTCCTCCGAGGCCTACTACACGGCCACCCCCGGGCTCACCGTCGTGACCCCGGCGACGGTCGAGGACGCCTACGGGCTGCTGCGCGAGTCGATCGCGAGCGACGACCCGGTGGTCTTCCTGGAGCCGAAGCGGCTCTACTGGTCCAAGGCGCAGTGGTCGCCCGAGGCCCCCGCGGCCGTCCCGGGCATCGGCAAGGCCCTGGTCCGCCGGGCCGGTACGAGCGCCACCCTGATCACGTACGGGCCCTCGCTGCCGGTCTGCCTGGAGGCCGCCGAGGCGGCCCGCGAGGAGGGCTGGGACCTTGAGGTCCTGGACCTGCGCTCCCTCGTCCCCTTCGACGAGGAGACCGTCGTCGCCGCCGTACGCCGCACCGGGCGCGCGGTGGTGGTCCACGAGGCCGGCGGCTTCGGCGGGCCCGGGGCGGAGATCGCCGCCCGCGTGATGGAGCGCTGCTTCCACCACCTGGAGGCACCGGTGCTGCGCGTGACGGGCTTCGACATCCCGTACCCGCCGCCGATGCTGGAGAAGCACCACCTGCCGGGAGTGGAACGGATCCTGGACGCCGTGGCCCGCCTGCAGTGGGAGAACTGATGCCGCAGGTAATGGAATTCAAGCTCCCGGACCTCGGCGAGGGACTGACCGAGGCCGAGATCGTGCGCTGGCTGGTGGCGGTGGGCGACGTCGTCGCCATCGACCAGCCGGTCGTCGAGGTCGAGACGGCCAAGGCGATGGTGGAGGTGCCCTGCCCGTACGGCGGCGTGGTCACCGCCCGGTTCGGCGAGGAGGGCGAGGAGCTGCCGGTCGGCGCCCCGCTGATCACCGTGGCCGTGGGTGCGGAGTCGGCGCCCGCCGGGTCCGCGGTTGCCGAGGCGGACGCCGAGGGCTCCGGCAACGCGCCCCGGCCGCTGATCGGTTACGGCTCGGACCACTCGCGTCCGGCGCGTCGGCGGCGGGTGCGACCCGTCACCGCCGCGGTGTCGGCGCCCGTCGCGGCCGCGGCTCCGGCGCCGGCCCCGGCCGCTCCCGTTCCCGCGGCTCCCGCCGGGCCGGTGCCCGTCATCTCGCCGCTGGTGCGCAAGCTGGCCCGGGACAACGGGGTCGACCTGCGGGCGCTGCGCGGATCCGGGCCGGAGGGCCTGATCCTGCGGGCCGACGTGGAAGCCGTGCTCCGGGCCCCCGAGCCCGTGGCCGCCGTGCCGGTGCCGGCGTCGGCGTCGGCTTCGGCGTCGGCGGGGGAGCGGATCCCGCTCAAGGGGCTGCGGGGCGCCGTGGCGGAGAAGCTCTCGCGCAGCCGGCGCGAGATCCCCGAGGCCACGTGCTGGGTCGACGCGGACGCCACCGAGCTGATGGCGGCGCGGGCCGCGATGAACGCCGTGGACGGACCGAAGATCTCCGTGCTCGCGCTGCTGGCCCGGATCTGCACGGCCGCACTCGCCAAGTACCCCGAGCTCAACTCCACGGTGGACCTCGCCGCCAACGAGATCGTCCGGCTCCCGGCCGTGCACCTGGGCTTCGCCGCGCAGACCGAGCGCGGGCTGATGGTCCCGGTGGTCCGGGACGCCCACACGCGCAGCCCGGAGTCCCTGTCGGCGGAGTTCGCCCGGCTGACCGAGCTGGCCCGGGCGGGGAAGCTGGCCCCTTCGGACCTGACCGGCGGGACGTTCACCCTGAACAACTACGGGGTGTTCGGGGTGGACGGCTCCACGCCGATCATCAACCACCCCGAGGCGGCCATGCTCGGCGTGGGCCGGATCATCCCGAAGCCGTGGGTCCACAAGGGCGAGCTGGCCGTCCGCCAGGTCGTGCAGCTCTCCCTGACCTTCGACCACCGCGTCTGCGACGGCGGGGCGGCCGGTGGCTTCCTGCGGTACGTGGCCGACTGCGTGGAGAACCCGGCGGTCCTGCTGCGCAGCCTGTAGCCGGGCCGGCGGGTGTCCGGGTTCCGCTGCGCGGGTCCTGCACCTCCGCGCCCTTCCACCGTGCCCCGGGCTCTGCTCGGACCCGCGCCCCAAACGCCGGCGAGGCTGGAGTACCCCGCCTCGCCGGCGTTTGAGGCGACGGGCGCGCAGCGCACGTGTGGGGTCAGGGGCGGAGCCCCCGGGAACGGTGGAAGGGCGGGGAGGGGACCGCTCCGCGCAGCGGCCTCCCGGCGTCAGACCGTCAGCAGCAGCTTGCCCACGTGGGTGCTGGCCTCCAGGACGCGGTGGGCCTCCGCGGCCTCGGCGATCGGGTACGTCGCGTGCACCACCGGGCGGACCCGGCCGGAGGCGACCAGGGGCCACACGTGCTCGCGGACGGCCGCGATGATGGCCGCCTTCTCCTCCAACGGGCGGGCGCGCAGCGACGTAGCCGTGATCGCCGCCCGCTTGGCCAGCAGCGTGCGCAGGTCCAGCTCCGCCTTCACCCCGCCCTGGAGGCCGATCACCGCGAGCCGGCCGTTGACGGCCAGCGCGTCCAGGTTCCGCGCGAGGTACTTCGCGCCCATGATGTCCAGGATCACGTCCGCCCCGGCCCCGCCCGTCGCGGCCCGCAGCTCCTCGACGAAGTCCTGCTCGCGGTAGTCGATCAGGACGTCCGCGCCCAGCTCCGCGCAGCGCGCCAGCTTCTCCTTGCCGCCCGCGGTCACCGCCACCCGCGCCCCGACGGCCTTGCCCAGCTGGACCGCCATGGTGCCGATGCCGCTGGAGCCGCCGTGCACCAGGAGGGTCTCGCCCGGACGCAGCCCCGCCACCATGAAGACGTTGGACCACACCGTCGCCACGACTTCCGGCAGCGCGGCCGCCGTCATCAGGTCCACGCCCTTCGGCACCGGCAGGAGCTGCCCCGCCGGGACGGCGACCTTCTGCGCGTACCCGCCGCCGGACAGCAGCGCGCACACCTCGTCGCCCACCGCCCAGCCGGACACGCCCGGTCCGAGCGCGACGATCCGCCCGGAGCACTCCAGGCCGGGATACGGGGAGGCGCCCGGCGGCGGGTCGTAGAAGCCCTGCCGTTGCAGGACGTCCGCGCGGTTCACGGCGCTCGCCGCGACCTCGACGAGCACCTCCCCCTCGCCCGCCACCGGATCGGGTACTTCGGCCCAGACCAGGGCCTCGGGGCCGCCGGGCTGCTCGATCGTGATCGCATGCATGGCCCGGAATCTACCGGCCCTACTCGGCCGGGCCCAGGGTTACCTGGGGGCCGGCCGGCGGGACCGCCCGGACGATGGTGATCAGGCGGTCGGTCAGCTGGAGCGGGCTCGCGTGCGGGTCGTCGTACGGGAGGAGCCGGTGCCCGCGCAGGACGCTGATGACGACGTCGTCGGTTTCGCGGACGCTGCGGCCCACCTCCGACTTGTTGACGGGCCGTTCGATCAGGTCCAGGCCGCTGCCCTGCTGGATCAGGTCCTCCATCACGGTGCCGGCGCTCGGGCTGAGCACCGAGAGGCCCAGCAGCCGGCCCGCCGCGCTCGCGCTCGTGATGACGGCGTCCGCGCCGGACTGCTTCAGCAGCGGCGCGTTCTCCTCCTCGCGGACCGCCGCCACGATCTTCGCGCCCCGGTTGAGCTGCCGGGCCGTCAGCGTCACCAGGACGGCGGTGTCGTCGCGCTGGGTGGCGATGATGATCTGACGGGCCTTCTGGAGTTCGGCCCGCAGCAGTACTTCGGAGCGGGTGGCGTCGCCGACGACCCCGGTGAAGCCCTCCGCGTTGGCGATGTCGATCACCTTGGCGCTGGGGTCGACGATGACGACCTGCTCCCTCGGGAGGCCGGTCGCCAGCAGCGTCTGCAGGGCGGAGCGGCCCTTGGTGCCGAAGCCGACGACGACCGTGTGCTCACGCAAGGTTTTCCTCCAGCGGTTCAGCCGCCACTCTTCGCGGGTGCGTTCGGTCAGCACCTCCAGGGTGGTGCCGACCAGGATGATCAGGAACAGCACGCGCAGCGGGGTGATCAGCAGGATGTTGACCAGCCGCGCGCTGTCGCTGTAGGGGACGATGTCGCCGTAGCCCGTGGTCGACAGGGTCACGGTCGCGTAGTAGATGCAGTCGAGGAAGTCGACCTTCTCGTTGGCGTTGTCGTGGTAGCCCTCGCGGTCGAGCCAGACGATCAGCACCGTCAGGCACAGCACGAAGAGGGCCATCAGCAGTCGGCGGGTGACCTGCCGCAGCGGCTTCTCGACCACCCGCTTGGGCAGTTTGACGCGGCGTGAGACGAGCTTCTCGTCGGCGCCGCGCGCCATGGCGTCCTGGCCGTGAAGTTTCACGTGAAACATCCCCCCGAGGCCCAGGGCAGGTCGAGGATCTCCAGGTCCTGCCCCGACCGCGCTCCGTGCGGCGGTACGACGGCCAGCGCGTCGGCGCCCGCCACCCCGCGCAGCATCGCCGGGCCGTTGTAGCGCAGTGGTACGGCGTGTTCGTCGGTGAGCAGCACCGGCACGAGCCGGGTGTCGTACGGGTGGCCGGGCACGTCGCCCTCCACCGGGACGGTGTAGCGGGGCCGCTGGCGGCGGCCGGCGAGGGCGCGCAGCAGCGGCTCGGCGAGGGTCAGCAGCCCGGACACGGCGGCGAGCGGGTTGCCGGGCAGGCCGACCACGTGGCGGGTGCGCTCCCGGTCGCCGATGCGGGCCAGCAGCATCGGATGCCCGGGGCGCACGGCGACCCCGTCCACGAGCAGCTCGGCCCCGGCGCGCTCCAGCACGGGGTGGACGTGGTCGACGGGGCCGGAGGCGGTGCCGCCGGTGGTGACGACGACGTCGGCGGTGGAGGAGGTGACGGCGTCCAGCAGGGCCTCGGCCCCGGCCGGGTCGTCTCCGAGCCGGCGCGTGCCGATGACCTCGGCGCCGAGCCGGGTGATCCAGGGGCCGAGCATGGGGCTGAGGGCGTCCCGGATCAGGCCGTCGTGCGGGCGGCCCTCGGTGAGCAGTTCGTCTCCGAGGACCAGGATCTCCACGCGGGGCCGGGGCCGGGTGACCAGCTCGTCGTACCCGGCGGCCGCGGCGAGGCCGAGCACGGCCGGGGTGACGAGGGAGCCCACGGGCAGCAGCAGGTCGCCGGAGCGGCACTCCTGGCCGCGCGGGCGGATGTCCTGACCGGTGTTCACGGGCCGGTCGGAGTACAGCTGGGTGCCGGACTCGCGGGCGTGCTCGCTGCGGATCACGGCGGTGGTGTCGGCGGGGACGCGGGCGCCGGTGGCGATCCGTACGGCCTCGCCGTCGGCGAGCGGCGCGGGAGGCTCGTCCCCGGCGAGGACCCCGTCGCCGGGACGGACGCGCCAGGGGCCGGGGCCGGCGACGGCCCAGCCGTCCATGGCCGAGGTGTCGAAGGAGGGGAGGTCGCTGAGGGCTTCGAGCGGTGCGGTCAGCACCTCGCCGAGCGAGTCCGCGAAGGGCACCCGGTGGGTGCGGGCCGGCACGGCCGTGCCGGCCCGGGCGGCGGTCTCGCGGGCGCGCAGCCAGGGGGCGGCGCGGTGGCCGCCGGCACCGCCGGGGTCGGGGTCGCGGCTGACCAGGGCGAGTGCCTCGTCCAGGGCGCCGTCGGCGTCGGTACGGGTCATCCGGAGCCGGTCTCCTCGGGGTGTGGGGGCTGGTCCTCGGCGGCCCAGCGCAGCGCCAGGTCGGCGGCCTTGCGGGAGGCCTCGGCGACGGCCCGGGCGGGGTCCGCGCCGGCGGCCTCGGCGCGGGCGGCCGCGTAGCCGACGAGGAACGTCGTCAGCGGGGCCGCGGGCCGGGCCACGCCGTGGGCGGCGTCCCGGGCGAGGTCGAGCAGGGTCGCGACGTCGACGGGGACGTCGTCGATCCCGAGTTCGTTCTTGGCAGCGGTGATCCAATGCTCCAGCACGTTCCCATGCTCCCTGATCCGGGCGCGGGCCGCTGCCAGGTCCTCCCAGGTGTCGCAGTCGAAGGAGGCGAGTGGCTCAGCGGCGCCGATCCTGGCCAGATCGAGCTCGGCGGTGAGGGCGCGCAGCGGGAGGCCGTGCAGGGTGCCGTGCTCGGTGGCGAGCAGGGCGATCTCGCGGCGCAGGGGCTCCGTGCGGTAGGCGGCGACGAGGGGTTGGTCGCGGCCGTCGGCGTCCCGCAGCAGGGCCCCGTCGGCCGGGCCGTCGGCGGCGGCCGCGGCGAGCAGGGCGTGAACGGTGTCCCGGTCGAGGAAGGGCAGGTCGGCGGAGAGTACGAGGACCAGCGGGGCGGTGGTCCGGCGGATCCCGGCGTCCAGTGCGGCCACCGGGCCGCCGCCGGGCGGGTCCTCGCGGGTCCAGTGGACGGGGCGGACCGTTGCCCTGCGGGTGCCGACCACGACGGTCTCGGCGGCGTCCGGGCACGCCGCGAGGACCCGGTCGAGGAGGGTGCGGCCGCCGACGTGCAGGGTGGGCTTGTCGGCCCCGCCGAGGCGCCGGGCGGCGCCGCCGGCGAGGACGATGGCGTCGTAGCTCATGCCCCTGAGTATGCGCGGGCCATCTGGGGGGCGCCGCCGCCCACTTACCGGGCGTTTATACCCCGGCTCCGCCGGCGAGGGCGGCCGTGGCGGTGCCCTGGCCGGGCGGTGGGTGCCGGTGCCCTGGCCGGGCGGTGGTGCCGGGTGCCGGTGCCCTGGCCGGGCGGTGGTGCCGGGTGCGGGTGGGGGTGGCGCTGCGCGGGCTGCTCCCCGCCCCGCCCTTCGCCCGTTCCCCGGGGCTGCGCCCCGGACCCCCTGGGGGCTCCGCCCCCAGACCCCAGCGCCTCAAACGCCGGCGGGGCTGGGTTTGGCTGCGCTGGTCGTTCGGGTGCGGGCCGCCTCCCCCGGGGCCAGCCCCGGGCCTCCGCGCCTCAAACGCCGGCGGGGCTGGGTTTGGCTGCGCTGGTCGTTCGGGTGCGGGCCGCCTCCCCGGGGCCAGCCCCAGGCCCCCGCGCCTCGAACGCCGGCGGGGCTGGTTTGGCTGCTGGTCGTTCGGGTGCGGGCTGTTTCCGGGGCCAGCCCCAGACCCCAGCGACCGTACCGGGGTCAGGGGCGGAGCCCCTGGGAACGGTGGAAGGGCGGGTGGGGGAGCGCACCGCGCGGTGGCCAACCACCCGCAGAGGACCCGCCCGCCCCGGCCACGGGCCCCGGCCCGGCCCCGGCCCCGCCCCGCGTCCGACGGACGGAGTCCGGCGCAGCGGCGCGAAGCCCGGCCCTGATCCGCGGACACCCCCTAGAGGTACGGGCCGGAGCGGACCGCGCCGTGGGGGCCGTCTTCGTCGTCGTCGTGGGAGCTGCCCGGCGGAAGGGCTCGGCGCATCTGTTCCAGCTGGGCACGCGCCGCCATCTGCTGCGCGAACAGGGCCGTCTGGATGCCGTGGAAGAGGCCCTCCAGCCACCCCACCAACTGGGCCTGCGCGATCCGCAGTTCGGCTTCGGAGGGGACCGTCTCCTCGGTGAACGGCAGGGAGAGCCGCTCCAGTTCCTCCACCAGCTCCGGCGCCAGGCCGTCTTCGAGTTCCTTCACCGATGCCGCGTGGATGTCCTTCAGACGGACCCGGCTGGCCTCGTCCAGAGGAGCTGCGCGGACTTCTTCCAGAAGTTGCTTGATCATGCTGCCGATGCGCATGACCTTGGCGGGCTGTTCGACCATCTCCGTCACCGGGACCTCGCGCGACTCGTCATCGGTGCCGCCGACCTCCGCCCCGTCCTGGCCCACGATCAGCACGTGAGGGGGGCTGTCCTGCGACCGTTCACTCCTCGGCATCTCCATGCCGTCATTCTCTCGCACACCTGCGTACTCACACGGTGTGCCCCCGTACGGGCGTGATCCAACCTGTACGGGGGCACCGGGATCAGCCCGCGGCCCGCCGGGCCAGCGCGCCGCTCGACTTGGTGACCAGCGCGGCCAGCAGCGCCGCGCCCAGCGGGACGAGGACCAGCAGGCCGGCCAGGGTGTCCCACGGCACCGCGATCGGGACGTACAGCTCGGTGTCGCGCGCCGAGGCGTAGCCCCTGTCGAGGGCGTAGGCGATGAGCCGCCGCTGTTCCCGCTCCTGGGTGAGGCGGAGTCCGACCGCGGGCAGGATTCCCGCCGCCGAGCCGAGGACCACGCCCATCAGGGCCACCACCCCGCACTGGAAGCCGCTGAGGGTGCGCCGCACGCGCGGGGGCGCGCCGACCGCCGCCAGGGTCTTCAGGTCGGCCTCGGAGTCCGCCTGCGCCAGACCGGTCGCGATGCCGGCGGCGCCGATGGTGACGAGCCCCGCGAAGACGCTCAGGGCGAGCAGGCCCAGGGTGTTCTGCTCCTGGTAGCCCTCCTCGACCCTGACCTGCGCGTCCGCGCCCATCCGGTCGATCTCGCCGTCCAGCCGCTGCCGCTCCTGGGTGCCCGCCTTCCGGTCGAGGCTGAAGTACGAGCCCGCCGGGGCCGTGGCGATGCCGGCGGCCCGGGCGGCGGCGGGCGGCAGGACCAGCTCGACGCCCCAGGCCCGGGCGGTGTCGGGCGCCTGGTGGACGGGGAGCACCTTGTCCTGGCCGGGCGGGTCGGCGCGCCGCTGGGAGGCCTCGTCGGCGGCGCCCGGGTCGGTGACGAGGCGCAGGGTGACCTTCCCGTCCTTGACCTGGTTGCGGTTGAAGGAGACGGGCCGGCCCTCCTTCAGTGCGGCCGCCGATCCCGGATCGGAGACGGCCAGCACCTGGAGCAGCTTCTCGTCGGCGACGACGACGTCGAACGGGGTGAACTGGCCGCCGCTCTGCTTGCAGCGCGGGTCCTGCCGCAGTGCGCGGGCCTGGTCCGGCGGGAAGGAGGCCGGGCCGTGCTCGGCCTCGAAGAGCGGGCAGCGCTGCTCCTTGGGGACGATGACCTCGACCCGCCCGCAGCCCGGGGCCGAGGAGTGGGAGGAGCAGTTCGGGTTGCCCACGACCAGCCGGTCCACATCGGCCCGTACCGCCAGCGGCAGGTTCTTCGAGAGGGTGTCGCGCAGCGCCGGCATCTCCTTGTGGCCGGCGTTGTCACCGCTCGTCAGATAGCCGGCGTTGTCGGGGAGTACGGCCTCGTACTCGTGCCGGTACTGGACGTCCCGGCTGTGCTGGTACGTGGACACCGCCACGGTCCCCGCGACGGCGGCCAGTACGGCGGCCACGGCCGGGGCCGTGCGCCCCCGGTTGCGGACGGCGTCGCGCAGCGCGAGCCGCGGCGACAGCGGGAGCCACCGCCCGAGCCGCCCGAACAGGCCGACCAGCAGTGGTGTGAGGGCGACGACGCCCAGCTCGGCGAGGGCGCTGCCGCCCATCACGAAGGTGGTGTTGACCCGGTACCGGCTGCCGTAGAGGACGATCGCCGCGCCGCCGGCGACGGCGAGGATCCCGATGACGGGCAGCACGCGGTTGGCGCGGCGCACCCCGCGCCGGCCGGTGAGGGAGGACAGCACGGTCTGCCGGGACGCGGTGACGGCGGGGGCGACCGCGGCGAGCAGGCCGGTCACGACGGCGAGCAGGGCGATGCCGAGCAGTTCCAGCGGGCGGGCTTCGAAGCCGCCGAAGCGGGCGCCGAGCTTCTCCTCCAGTACGGGCCGCAGCCCGACGGTGAGGGCCACGCCGATCGCCGTGCCGACGACGGCGGCCGCGGCGCCGAGCACGATGCCGCCGGAGAGGACGACGGCCCGGATGTGCCGCCGGTCGCCGCCGTTGGCGCCGACCAGGCCCAGCTGGCGGCGCGAGCGCCGGGCGCCCACCGCGAAGGCGGGTCCGGCGAGCAGGCAGATCTCCAGCATGGCGAGGCCGACGACGGTGACCAGGATGGCCTTCTGGGTCACCATGCCGCCGTCCGGCATGCCGAACTCGGACTTCGGCTGCTGCTTGAACAGCGGGACGTCGGAATCGGCCGGCGGGTGCAGGGCGACGGCGCGGGAGAGCACGAGCGCGCCCCGCTTGTTGGCCTCCTGGACCATGTTCCACGTGAAACCATCGCCGCCCACCGCGACGAGGTAGATGGCCCGGGGACTGATCCCGGGCGCCCCGGTGGCCTTGAGCGCCTGGTCGAGGGGGTCGAGCAGGACGCCCGGCAGGGCGAGCAGTTCGGGGCGCGTGAGCTTGTCGGGCATCTCGTACGCGCCCACGATCCGGTACGAGGACGTGGCGCCGCGCGGGGTCGCGGAGGAGCCCACGTACAGGCCCGAGGCCTCCAGGAAGGCGTTGGTGGCGACGACCTCGCCCGGCCCCTGGGGCATGCGCCCGCGGTCGAGCGTGACCAGGCCCCGGGTCAGCGGGTCGCGCACGTCGAGCTCGCGCAGGTCCGTCCCCAGCAGCCCGTGCGCGGTGTGCACCTTGGCGAAGCCCCGGCGGTCCTCGGCGGACCGGATCCCGGGCGGCAGCGCGGACTTCAGCGGCGTGCGGTCCTCCTCGCGGCCGGGGCGGTACTTGTCGTAGCCGCCGACGGGCGCGTACTGCCGGCCGTTGGGGTGCTGGTAGACCGGCGCGTCCAGGCCCGCCGGGCTGATCCGGGCGTCCGCGGCGCCGAGCTCGCGCGTCATCCGCTGGTCGGTGGAGAGTTCGGCGCTGCGGAACGTGAGGTCGATGGCGCTCATCCCGATGATGGGCAGGGCGAGCATCGCGAGTACGAGGGCGCTGCGGCCCTTGGCGCGCCACGCGTCGCGGCGGGCGATGCGCAGGGCGGCGATCCAGGAGTGGTACCAGGCGGTGAGCGGGGAGGTCACAGGCCGGCCGCCCGCCCGGAGAGCAGCGAGTCGGCCTGGCTGCGCAGGGTCTCGTCGACGACGCTGCCGTCGCGCAGGAAGACGACCCGGTCCGCCCAGGCGGCGAAGCGGGGTTCGTGCGTGACGAGGATGCCGGCGGCGCCCGCGTCGCAGCGGGCGCGCAGCAGCGCGAGCACGGACTCGCCGGTCTCGGAGTCGAGGGCGCCGGTGGGCTCGTCGGCCAGGACCAGGCGGCGTTCGCCCACCAGGGCGCGGGCGATGGCCACGCGCTGCTGCTGGCCGCCGGACATCTCGTCGGGGAAGCGGTCGGCGAGCTGCGGCAGGTGTATCTCCTCCAGCGCGGCGAGGGCCGCCCGGCGGGCCTTGCGGGCTGAGGTCCCGTCGAGTTCGAGGGGCAGGGCCACGTTTTCGGCGGCGGTGAGGGCCGGGATCAGGTTGTAGTCCTGGAAGACGTAGCCGATGCTGCGCCGGCGCAGCGCGGCCAGCTGCCGGCGGGAGGCGGTGGTGATGTCGACGCCCTCGACCAGGATGCTGCCGCTGGTGGGGGTGTCGAGCCCGCCCGCGAGGGTGAGCAGCGTGGACTTGCCGGAGCCGGACGGGCCCATGACGGCGACGAGTTCGCCGGGGTGGACGCTGAGGTCGACGCCGCGCAGGGCGTGCACCTCGGTGGCGCCGCTGCCGTGGGTGCGGACGAGGCGGTCCAGCCGGAGTACGGGGTTCGAGCTGTGCTGGTCGGGCATGAGGGATCCCCCCTGGAGCGTTCGTTCAGCCGCGCCGCGTGCGGGCGGCGGGGCTGGTGGTGCCGGTGGTGCCGGTGGTGGACGCGGGCCCGGGGCCGGGGCCGGGGCCGGGGTCGGGTGGGGGGGGGGGGGTGGGGGGGGTTCCCGCGGCCGACGATGCCCCCCCGACGAGACCAGAGCCTGCATAGGCTACCCACCACTCCTCCCATTCCTTCTGCAGGACCCA
>NZ_JBVJWV010000008.1:142669-231735 GCF_055602105.1 Streptomyces sp. NPDC037421 | reverse complement strand
GCACCGCACCCCCACCCTCTATACCTTCTATCCGCCCCCCCTGTTGGGCTTGTCGTGTTTTTTCCCCCCCCCCCCCCCTCCCCCCGCCCCCCCCCCCCCCCCCCCCCCCGGGCCCGGGTTCGGGTCCGGGGGCGGGCGCGGGCGCGTCCGCCGGGCCGAGCGCGGCCAGCCTGACGAGCCGGGACTCGGAGTGGTCGAGCCAGCGCGCCTCGGCCTCGGTCTGGAAGATCAGCTGTTCCAGGACCAGCAGCCAGGCCAGGTCGTCGCGTTCGCGGGACTGCCCGCTCTCGATGGCGGCGAGGGCCCCGGCCTTGAGCCGGGTGTAGTCCTGCATCGCCTTGAGCGTGGCGTGCCGCTGGGCCTGGATGACGGCGCGGATGTCCACGCCGGGCGCGCCCACGGCCATGGCGAGCTTGATGGACAGCTCGTCGCGGGGCGGGTTGGTGCGGTCGACGGGCCGCTCGTACCAGTCGCGCAGTTCGGTGCGGCCGCCGTCGGTGATGGCGTAGAGGGTGTGGCCGGCGTGGTCCTCGCCGCCGGGGGCGACGAGCCCGTCGCGCTCCAGGCGGGCCAGTGTGGTGTACACCTGCCCGACGTTGAGCGGCCAGGTGGAGCCGGTGCGGGATTCGAACTCGGTGCGCAGCTGGGAGCCGTAGCGGGGGCCCCGTTCCAGCAGTGCGAGAAGGCCGTGACGGATCGACATACTCAGTATGTATACCGAGTATGCTCGTCTTCGCAAACACCCCGCCCCCGGCGGGGCCGCCCTACCGGCCCCGCCGCAGCCGCATGCCCATGTAGCCGATCCCCAGCCCCATCAGGGCCAGTCCGGTGCCCAGCGGGAGCAGATCCGCGGCCAGGTCGGCGGCCCGTTCGTTGGGCTCGGTGCCGAGCGCGGTGACAGGGGCGGTGGCAGGCGTGGTGGCAGGCGCGGTGACGGGTGCCGACGGGCTCGGTACGGCCTCCGGCCGCGGTGCGACGGCCTCCGGCCGCGGTGCGACGGCCTCCGGCCGCTCCTGCGCCGGGTGGAGCGGGCGCGCCGGGTGGACCGGGCGCACCGGCCGGGAGGCGGCGGCGAAGCCGGGGTCGGGCGGTGCGTCGGCGGGCCGCCCCGGGTGCTCCCGCGCGACGCCGGCGGCGCTGCCGGCGAGTTCCTCGTACGCCTCTTGCGGTACCGCCGGGAGGTGCCCCCAGGCCGCCCGGCCGGGGAGCGGGGGCGCGGCGACGGCCGGGGCGCGGACGGGGGTCGCGCTCGCGGGTGCGGCGGCCAGCAGCGCGGCGGCGGCCAGCGAGGCCCCGGCGGTCCAGTGCGGCGGGCGGAGGCGTCGAGTCACGGGGTGCCCCTCCCCTTCCGTGCGGCCCGGACGTCCGATGTCGGAGCGCCGCACTCAGGTTCACATGCTGGGGCAAAGCGGGCATCTCGGGCGGTCCGTCAGGGTGCCGGGGACGCCCGTACCACCGGTCTGGCGGTACGGGTCGGCAAGCGAGACGGAGCCGCGGAGCTGCCGGCAGCCGCTCCCGGCCGAGCGACGCCGGCCGGGGGGCGGGTGCCTACTGGGGGTCGCCGGTGGAGACGACCAGCGTGAACTGCGTGCCCTCCTTGGGCACGTCGGTCCCGGACGCCGGCAGCTGCTCCAGGACGGTGTCCTGGCCGTAGACGGTCTCGTCGCGGTTCTGGATCTCGAACCTCCAGCCCGCGGCCTGGATGCACTCCTTCACGGAGCGGAGGTTCTTGTACCGGAAGTCCGGGGCCACGACCTTGGTGGCGTCCTTGTAGGACTTCGTCGGGCTCTTGCACTTCTCCACGTCGATCGTGCGCGACGGGTCCGGCCCCTTGTGGCCGGGCTTCGCCGCGCCGGACGCGGACGCGGACGCCGAGGCCGAGGCGGCCGGGGAGGCCGTGTCGTCCTTCTTGTCGTCGTCGTCCATGTTCAGCACCGCGATCAGACCGCCGATGGCCAGCAGGGCCACCGCGATGGCGCCGACCACGACCGGGGTGTTCTTCTTCCCGCCGCCCGAGGAGGCCGCCGCGGCGGGTGCCGGCGTGGGCGAGATGGTGAACGGCGGCGGGGTCTGCGGGGCGTACTGCTGCTGCGGCACCGGCGCGGGGGTGTGCGGGTACGCGTAACCGCCCTGCTGCTGGGGCTGCTGGTGCGTCTGCGGCGCGTACGGGGAGGGCGGCGGAGTCTGGGCCTGGTAGGGCTGCTGGAGCGACTGCGGCGGCGGCGCCTGGAAACCGGAGTCCACCGGCGGGAAGACGGCCGAGCCCACGCCCGCCCCGCTGCCGCCGGCCGCGGCGCCCGGGACGATGACCGGGGCGCCGGTCTGGCCGGCCGACATCACGCGCATGATCTCGTCCCGCATGGCCGCGGCCGTGGGGAAGCGCTCGTTCGGGTTCTTCTTGAGCGCCCGGGCCACCAGCGCGTCCATCGCCGGGGTGATCGACCGGTTGACGGCCGACGGAGCCACCGGCTCCTCCTGGACGTGCGCGTACGCGATGGCCAGCGGCGAGTCCGCGTCGAAGGGGATCCGGCCCGTCAGCAGCTGGAACAGCATGATGCCGACCGAGTACAGGTCGGAGCGGGCGTCCACGCCGCGCCCCAGCGCCTGCTCGGGCGAGAGGTACTGCGGGGTGCCGACGACCATGCCGGTCTGCGTCATCGAGGTGACCCCCGACTGCATGGCGCGGGCGATGCCGAAGTCCATCACCTTGACCACGCCGCGCTTGGTCATCATCACGTTGCCGGGCTTGATGTCGCGGTGGACCAGGCCCATCTCGTGGCTGGTCTCCAGCGCGGCCAGCACGTCGGCCGTCACCTTCAGCGCCTTGTCCGCCGGCATGGCGCCGTACTGGCGCACGTCCGCGTCGAGGACCGCGCCGAGCGGCTGCCCCTCCACGTACTCCATGACGATGTACGGCATGACCGCTTCGTCACCGCCGCCGGAGCCGAAGGTGACGGTTCCCTCGCCGGTGTCGAAGACCGAGACGATGTTGGTGTGCGACAGTTTCGCAACAGCCTGCGCCTCACGCCGGAAGCGCTCGCGGAAGGACGCCTCGCGTCCGAGTTCGCTGTGCAGGGTCTTGATCGCGACCTGGCGGTCGAGCGCGGAGTCGTACGCGAGGTAGACCGAGGCCATGCCCCCCTCGCCCAGCAAATCCCTTAGCTGGTAACGGCCACCGGCCAGGGAGCCGCCTGCGTACCGGCCCTGCGTGCCGTCCTGGCTCATGACTGTTGCTTCCCCTCGGGCTGTTTCCCTACGCGTCTGGCTGAGCGCATGTCGCGCCCAGTCTGCCGGAGGGCAAGCACACGTCAAGCCGGTGCCCGCTGCGTGACCGCAGGCCTACGGGGCGTCTGTAGCCGAACGGTGACGGGTTCAGAGGCTGTAGCGTTCAGCCGGAGCACCCGATGAGGCCCCACCGCTAGAGCGGACGAGAGAGACGACGGCGAGGACTGATGTCACCCGAACCCGAGGGAAACGGCGCCGGGATGGCCGACGGTCCTGAGCACTGGGGCGCGGGCGGTCTCGTGGGCGACGGCCGCTACCGGCTGACCCACCGCCTGGGCCGCGGCGGCATGGCCGAGGTGTTCGCGGCCGAGGACGTACGGCTGGGCCGCACCGTGGCCGTGAAGCTGCTCCGCGCCGACCTGGCCGAGGACCCGGTGTCCAAGGCCCGCTTCACCCGTGAGGCGCAGTCGGTCGCCGGCCTCAACCACCACGCCGTCGTCGCCGTGTACGACTCCGGCGAGGACCGGGTCGGCCCGAACGTGGTCCCGTACATCGTGATGGAGCTGGTCGAGGGCCGCACCATCCGCGAGCTCCTCATCAGCGCCGAGGCCCCGGGGCCCGAGCAGGCGCTCATCATCGTGTCGGGCGTGCTCGAAGCGCTCGCCTACTCGCACCAGCACGGCATCGTGCACCGCGACATCAAGCCCGCCAACGTCATCATCACCAACACCGGCGCCGTGAAGGTGATGGACTTCGGCATCGCCCGCGCCCTGCACGGCGCGCAGTCGACGATGACCCAGACCGGCATGGTCATGGGCACCCCCCAGTACCTGTCGCCCGAGCAGGCCCTCGGCAAGGCCGTGGACCACCGCTCCGACCTGTACGCCACCGGCTGCCTGCTCTACGAACTCCTCGCGCTGCGGCCCCCCTTCACCGGCGAGACCCCGCTGTCGGTGGTCTACCAGCACGTCCAGGACGCGCCGGTGCCGCCCTCGCAGCTGCCCGAGGGCGGTTCCATCCCGCAGGAGCTCGACGGCCTGGTCATGCGCTCCCTCGCCAAGGACCCGGACGACCGGTTCCAGAGCGCCGAGGAGATGCGCGGGCTCGTCCAGTACGCCCTCCAGATGCTCCAGGACCAGGGTCCGAACACCGGCACCTGGAACACCGGCCCCGTCACCATGGCGCTCCCGCACGGCCAGCCGGGCGGCGCGCCCACCACGGCGATGGCGCCCGCCCAGAACGGCGGCCCGCGCCAGCAGTACCCCTCGCACGCCACGACCTCGCAGTTCCAGCAGCCGATGGTCCCCCCGCTGAACCCGGACGACGGCACGGCCTTCCCGGGCGGCGGCAACCACGGCGGCGGCCAGGGCGGTCACGGCGGTCACGGCGGCTACGACCCCTACGACAACGGCCGGCGCGGCGGTGCGTGGAAGGCGTGGCTCTTCGCGGTGCTCGCGGTCCTCGCGATCGCCGGCGGTGTCGCGTACGCGATCAAGACCGGCGGTCTCGGCGGGGGCGGCGGCGGCAACAAGCCGAAGAGCAGCACCAGCTCGCCCGCTCCCTCGCAGAGCAGCGGCAGCACGCCGGACACCCCGTCGACCTCGCCGAGCCCGGAGACCGGCTCGCACACCGACGAGACGTACCGGCCGACTCCGAGCCGCAGCAAGTACACGCCGAGCACCACCCCGTCGGCCCCGTCCACCGCGTCCTCCACGCCGAAGACCACCCCGCCGGTGGATCCTTCGACGAAGCCGACGCCCCCGACGGACCCGCCGACCAAGCCGACGCCGCCCACCAGCGGCGGAAGCCCCGCGAGCGAGGGCTGACAGCCGATCGGAAAGGGCCCGGAGGAAGTAATTCCGCCGGGCCTTTTCCGTACCCGTTTCCGTACCCGTTTCCGTACCCGTTTCCGTACCCGCTTCCCTGTCCGTCACCAGGTCAGAGGGCGTGCTGGTACGGGCGGTCCGCGCAGCCGTCACGGGTCTCGCCGGCCGGGTTCCCGGGCAGCGTGTGCACGGTGACGAGTTGCGGTTCGATGCGCATGTAGACGGGGTCGAACACTTCTCCGTCCACGAAATGCGGCCCCGGACCGAATAGTTCCAGTTCTGCCGTGGCCGGCTCGACCAACTCCGCCGTACCGGTGAACTGCACCGTCCACAACGCGGCCTCACCGGAATTGAAGTTGTCCGCCCCGTAGGCGACGACACTGCCGGCGCACGCCTGGTGGTAGCCGAAACCGCCGTGCATTCTCAGCAGGACCCTGCCGTCCACCACGATGTGGCGGGCGACGGCGAGGAAGGGGAGCGCGCGCATGCTGGTGGCGACCCGGCCGTAGGGCACGCGGCGCAGCAGTTCGATGGCGTGGAGTTCCTCTGGGGACATGCAGCCACTCTCGGGCACCGGCGGAGCGCCGGACAGAGGACCCGGCCCTGATGATCGGGGACGTTGGTCCCGAATTGAACAGTGCGCCCCGGGGCATCACGCGGCCACGGGGCGTCACGGTCGAGAACCGCTCAAGAGGCGGTCCGGGGCGGGTCGAGGCGGCCCGCCCCACCGCCTTGACCTGCGCTGGTACGTGCTAGCGCTTCTCCGCCTGGAGGCGGGCCACGTACGCGGCGGCCTGGGAGCGGCGCTCCATGCCCAGCTTGGACAGCAGGCTGGAGACGTAGTTCTTGATGGTCTTCTCGGCCAGGTGCAGCCGCTCGCCGATCACCCGGTTCGTCAGGCCCTCGCCGATCAGGTCGAGGATCTTGCGCTCCTGCTCGGTGAGGTTGGACAGCCGGTCGTCACCCTTGCCGTTCTTGCCGTCGCGCAGCCGTTCCAGCACGCGCGCGGTGGCCACGGGGTCCAGCAGCGACTTGCCGGCCGCCACGTCGCGCACGGCGCTGAGCAGCTCGTTCCCGCGGATCGCCTTGAGGACGTAGCCGGAGGCGCCCGCCATGATCGCGTCGAACAGCGCCTCGTCGTCGGCGAACGAGGTGAGCATCAGGCACTTGACGTCCTCGTCCAGCGAGCGCACCTCGCGGCAGACCTCGACACCGCTGCCGTCCGGCAGGCGCACGTCGAGGACGGCGACGTCGGGGCGGGTGGCGGGAATGCGGACCAGGGCGTCGGCGGCGGTACCGGCCTCACCGACGATCTCGATGTCCTCTTCGACCGACAAAAGCTCATGAACGCCCCGACGTACCACTTCGTGGTCGTCCAGGAGAAATACCTTGATTTTTCCGTCTTCGCGCACAAACTCATCTTCACACACTCACCTCTTCCCTGCCGCGGTTACCCGGGATAACGTGCCGTTGTTCCGGCCCCCTGCAAGGCTGTGACCAGTGGATGTTCCCCAGGTGGCCGATTTACTTGGATATCCAAGCAAAATCGCAGGTCAAACGGGGTTTCGCAGTTATGCGTCGCACTGGGTAACGTGCTGTGCGCAGGGCACTCGCCGGGGCACCTGTCACGCCTGAATCCGTTACGCGCCGTGCACCCACCCCGTGCACGGGTACGGATACAGGTGAGCCGCACTGGTCCCCGGAGAACCCGGGTGCCGGACCGACGGAGGAGCACACGTGACCGTGGAGAGCACTGCCGCGCGCAAGCCGCGACGCAGCAGCGGCACCAAGCGGGCGGCCGGCGCGGCAAGCGCCCGCAAGACCGCCGCTGCCACCGCACAGCCGCACGACGCCGAGCCTCAGCTCGTACAACTGCTGACGCCCGAGGGTGAAAGGGTCGAGGTCGAGGGCAACCCCGACATCGCGGAATTCGCGCCCTTCGTCGCGGACATCACCACCGAGGACCTGCGGGCGCTGTACCGCGACATGGTCCTCACCCGCCGCTTCGACGGCGAGGCGACCGCGCTCCAGCGCCAGGGCGAGCTGGGCCTGTGGGCCTCGCTGCTGGGCCAGGAGGCCGCGCAGATCGGCTCCGGCCGGGCGCTTCGCGACGACGACTACGTCTTCCCGACCTACCGGGAGCACGGCGTGGCCTGGTGCCGCGGCGTCGACCCGACGAACCTGCTCGGCATGTTCCGCGGTGTGAACCACGGCGGCTGGGACCCGAACACCAACAACTTCCACCTGTACACGATCGTCATCGGCTCGCAGACGCTGCACGCCACCGGCTACGCCATGGGCGTGGCCAAGGACGGCGCCGACTCGGCCGTGATCGCGTACTTCGGCGACGGCGCGTCCAGCCAGGGCGACGTGATGGAGGCCTTCAACTTCTCCGCCGTCTACAACTCCCCCGTGGTGTTCTTCTGCCAGAACAACCAGTGGGCGATCTCCGAGCCGACCGAGCGCCAGATGCGCGTGCCGCTCTACCAGCGCGCCCAGGGCTTCGGCTTCCCGGGCATCCGCGTCGACGGCAACGACGTACTGGCCTGCCTCGCGGTCACCCGCTGGGCGCTGGACCGCGCCCGCCGCGGCGAGGGCCCGGCCCTGATCGAGGCGTTCACGTACCGCATGGGCGCCCACACCACCTCCGACGACCCGACCAAGTACCGGCTCGACGAGGAGACGGCGGCCTGGGAGGCGAAGGACCCGATCCTGCGCCTGAAGGCCCACCTGCTGGCCTCCGGGGGCGCCGACGAGGCGTTCTTCGAGGAGCTGGAGGCCGAGAGCGAGGCCATGGGCAAGCGGGTGCGCGAGGTCGTGCGCGCCATGCCCGACCCCGACACCATGGCGATCTTCGAGAACGTCTACGCGGACGGGCACGCGCTCGTCGACGAGGAGCGCGCCCAGTTCGCCGCCTACCTCGCGTCCTTCGAGGAGGGTCACTGATGGCTGTCGAGAAGATGTCGATCGCGAAGGCGCTCAACGAGTCGCTCCGCAAGGCCCTGGAGACCGACCCCAAGGTCCTGATCATGGGCGAGGACGTCGGCAAGCTGGGCGGTGTCTTCCGCATCACCGACGGGCTCCAGAAGGACTTCGGCGAGGAGCGGGTCATCGACACCCCGCTCGCCGAGTCCGGCATCGTCGGCACCGCCATCGGCCTGGCCCTGCGCGGCTACCGGCCGGTGGTGGAGATCCAGTTCGACGGCTTCGTCTTCCCCGCGTACGACCAGATCGTCACGCAGCTCGCGAAGATGCACGCCCGCGCCCTCGGCAAGATCAAGCTGCCGGTCGTCGTGCGCATCCCGTACGGCGGCGCGATCGGCGCCGTCGAGCACCACAGCGAGTCCCCCGAGGCGCTCTTCGCGCACGTCCCGGGCCTGAAGGTGGTCTCCCCGTCGAACGCCAGCGACGCCTACTGGATGCTCCAGCAGGCGATCCTCAGCGACGACCCGGTGATCTTCTTCGAGCCGAAGCGCCGCTACTGGGACAAGGGCGAGGTCGACACCGAGGCCATCCCCGGCGAGCTGCACAAGTCGCGCCTCGTCCGCTCCGGCACGGACGTCACCCTGGCCGCGTACGGCCCGATGGTGAAGGTCTGCCTGGAGGCCGCCGCCGCGGCCGCCGAGGAGGGCAAGTCGGTGGAGGTCCTCGACCTGCGCTCGATGTCGCCGATCGACTTCGACGGGATCCAGGCGTCGGTGGAGAGGACCCGCCGTCTGGTCGTGGTCCACGAGGCCCCGGTCTTCCTCGGTACCGGCGCGGAGATCGCCGCCCGCATCACGGAGCGGTGCTTCTACCACCTGGAGGCGCCGGTGCTGCGCGTCGGCGGATTCCACGCCCCGTACCCGCCGGCCCGCCTGGAGGACGAGTACCTGCCCGGCCTGGACAGGGTGCTCGACGCCGTCGACCGCTCGCTGGCGTACTGAGGAGATCAGCGCGATGACGATCCGCGAATTCAAGATGCCCGACGTGGGCGAGGGCCTGACCGAGGCCGAGATCCTCAAGTGGTACGTCCAGCCGGGTGACACGGTCACCGACGGGCAGGTCGTCTGCGAGGTGGAGACCGCGAAGGCGGCCGTGGAGCTGCCGATCCCCTTCGACGGGGTGGTGCACGCGCTGCTCTTCGAGGAGGGCGTGACGGTCGACGTCGGCCAGGTCATCATCTCCGTCGAGACCGGGGACGCCGGTGCCTCCGGCGCCGAGGCCCCGGTGGCGGCCGCCGCTGCCGCCCCGGCGGGCTCGGAGGCTGCCGAGGAGCCGGCGGCCGAGGGCCGCCAGCCCGTGCTGGTGGGCTACGGGGTCTCCCAGGCCTCGACCAAGCGCCGCCCGCGCAAGGCCGTCCCGACGGCCGCAGTCGCGGCCCCGGTGGCAGCCGTCCCGGCTCCGGCCGCTCCGGCCGCTCCGGCCGCGCCCGCTCCCGCGGCGCAGAACGGCACCGCGTACGCCAACGGCAACGGCAACGGCGTGGCCACCGCCGAGCGGCCGCTGGCCAAGCCGCCCGTGCGCAAGCTCGCCAAGGACCTCGGCATCGACCTGGCCGCGGTGGTCCCCACCGGTGACGGCGGGGTCGTGACCCGGGAGGACGTGCACGCCGCCGCGGCGGCAGCGCTCGCCCCGCAGGCCCCCGTCCAGGCCCCGGCCCAGGCTCCGGCCCCGGTGGCCGCGCCCGCACCGGTCGCGGCTCCCGCCGCGGCGGCCGCGGCCGTGGCGGCGCCGGGCGCGCGGGAGACCCGTATCCCGGTCAAGGGCGTCCGCAAGGTCACCGCGCAGGCCATGGTCGGCTCCGCCTTCACCGCGCCGCACGTCACCGAGTTCATCACCCTCGACGTGACCCGCACGATGAAGCTGGTCCAGGAGCTCAAGGAGGACCCGGACCTCGCGGGCCTGCGGATCAACCCGCTCCTCCTGATCGCCAAGGCCGTCCTCATCGCCGTCCGCCGCAACCCGGAGGTCAACGCCTCCTGGGACGAGGCGGCCCAGGAGATCGTGCTCAAGCACTACGTCAACCTGGGGATCGCGGCGGCCACCCCGCGCGGCCTGATCGTCCCGAACATCAAGGACGCCCACGCCAAGAGCCTGGCGGAGCTGTCGACGGGCCTGTCCGACCTGGTCGCCACGGCCCGCGAGGGCAAGACCTCCCCGGCCGACATGCAGAACGGCACCCTCACCATCACCAACGTCGGCGTCTTCGGCGTCGACACCGGTACGCCCATCCTGAACCCCGGCGAGTCCGCGATCCTCGCGGTCGGCGCGATCAAGCTCCAGCCGTGGGTCCACAAGGGCAAGGTGAAGCCGCGCCAGGTCACCACCCTGGCCCTGTCGTTCGACCACCGCCTCATCGACGGTGAGCTCGGCTCCAAGTTCCTCGCGGACATCGCGGCGGTACTGGAGCACCCGCGCCGGCTGATCACCTGGTCGTAGCGGAGCCCCGGGCAGCGAAACCCCCCGATGGCCGGTCCCTCCTCCGCGGGACCGGCCATCGGGCGTTTCCCCGACCGCCATCCGGGAGGAAATCCCCTGGTCAACAGGGAGGTCCGGTGTGATCATCGGCCTGATGAGATTTCGCGCTGCCACCGCAGACCCCGCAGACATCGACCGCGCCCTGGCCCACCCGGCCGACGGCCCCGTCGCCCCCATGACCGCCGACCGGATCCGCGAGGAGCTCGCGGGCAACCGGATGCGCCCCGAGTGGACCTGGTTCGCCGAGGACGAGGACGGCCGGGTGCTTGCCCGCGCCCTGTGGTGGGGGCGCGCGGACAGCGAGCGGCCCGTCGCCCTCGACTGCCTCCAGGTCCGCACCGAGGTCGCCGACCCGGCCGCCCTGGCCGCCGCCCTGCTGGAGGCCGGGCACACCGCCTTCGGCAAGCGCCCGGCCTACAACGTGTCCCTGCCCCGGGGCTGGCGCGACGACCCCGCTCTGGCCGGGGCGGTCGCCTGGCGCCAGGAGGCCGCGCAGCGGGCCGGTCTGACCCGCGAGGTCGAGCGCCTGCGCTACGAGTGGACCCCGGCCGCCGGGACGGCCGAGCCGACGGGCAGGCTCGTCTTCCGCGAGGGCACCGACGAGGAGTTCCTCGACGGCTTCGCCCGGCTCTCCCGCGGCAGCCTCGATCTGAACACCCAGAGCGAGCTGGCCGCGATGTCCGAGGAGGAGTTCGCCCGTGAGGACTTCGAGTTCTACAGCGACTGCCCCGGCGAGCGCTCCTGGTGGCGCCTGGCCCACCTCCCCGACGGCACCCTCGCCGGGATGGCGATCCCCTCCGCGACCCCCTACCACCGCAACGTCGGCTACCTGGGCGTCGTCCCCGAGCAGCGCGGCAAGGGCCTGATCGACGAGGTCCTCGCCGAGATCACCCGCTTCCACGCGGGCGAGGGCGCCGAGCGGATCACCGCGACCACCGACACCGTGAACCTCCCGATGGCCGCCGCCTTCGACCGGGCGGGCTACGAGGTCACCGAGATCCGCCTCGTCCTGGAGGCCCCGCCCGGGAGCTGAATCGGTAGCATCCCGGGATGCCGATCGCCGAGTTGCAGGTGTACTGCGTGGAGGAGGCCGACGTCACCGGCGGGGTGTGCCTCGTGCGGTGCGTCGGCGGGGTGGCACGGGCCGGACAGGTGTACGCGGCCGGTGAGTCGAGGCTCTGGCTGCGGGGGATAGAGCGCCACGGCCGACACGCCGAGTCGTTCGGCGCCGGCCACACGGCGCGGGTCCGCCTCGCGGGTGCCGTCGTCGCGCTGCTCAGCCGCGGCCAGGTGCTGACCTGCGTACCCCCGGACGGGCACGGCCTGGCGGAGCTGGAGGCCTGGCTGGCCGCCGGGCCGCCGCTGACGGACGAGCCGCACCCGCGCACCCTGCGCGGCCTCGCGGTGGGCGGGATGCAGGACGGCCTGCTGCCGGACGCGACGCGGCTGCGCTGGGGCCGGCTGGCGGTGGCGGCGGCGTACCGGTGCGCGGCGGCGGAGGGCGCGTCCGACCTGGTCCGGGGGATCGAGCTGGCCTTCGTACGCGGCTACCTGATCCGGGAGTTCGGGCCCGGGCGCGGCGGTGACCCGGCCGCCGTGTGCCGGGAGGCTCTCGCGCTGGTGGACCTCACCCCGGCGGAGGCGGCCGCGCGGGCCCGCGTCTGGCGGGAGCTGCCGCGCGCGGAGATCGTGCACCTGCGCCACCTCAAGATCCTGCTGCGGTGGACGGGCGCCGCCCGGCCGCACCTGGTGGACGGGGACCCGCTGGCGGTGGCGCTGGACGCCTGGTCGCGGGTGCGTCCAGGGCTGCCCTAGGCGCGGTCCGGGCCAGGGGCGTCATCCGGCCCGGTAGGCGCGCGTGAATGCCGCCACCCCGCCGGTGATGAGCCGTTCGGTCTCCTCCTCGGGCAGGGGCAGGAGCCCGTAGTGGGACTGCTGCACGATCTGGTGCGCCGTCAGGGCGGTGAAGTGGATGCCCGCCAGTTCCGCATCACCGTGCACGTCGATCAGCCCTGCGGCGGCGAGGCCCTCCATCGCCTCGGCGAGGGCGCGGGCGACGGGGCGCGGCCCGGCCTCCTTCCACGCCTCCAGCACCTCGGCCGGCACGTGGTTGACCTCGGCGTGGATGTGCCGGACCAGCGCGAAGTGGTCGGAGTGCTCGAACATCACGCAGACCAGCGCGCGGGCGAGGGCCGTCAGATCGCGTTCCAGGTTGTCCGGGTGGGGCGGGCGCCCGGGGTCGAACAGGGCGCGCACCTTGGCGATGTGGGTGTCGCGGACCTCCCCCGAGGTCCAGGTGACGACGGTCGCGAAGAGCTCCGCCTTGCCGCCCGGGAAGTGGTTGTAGAGCGTCCGGGTGGAGACGCCGGCGGCCTCCGCGAGCGCGTCCACGGAGGCGCGCGCGTACCCCTCGCGGCCGAACACCGCGCAGGCCGCTTTCGCCAGGGCGATCCGCTTCGCCAGCTTCCGCGGCGGGATCCCGGGCTGTACCTCTGCTGCCCGGGGCTCCGATGCCCGGGTGTCGTTGCTGCCGTCCACACCAGCCTCCTCAATTTTTTACAACGGGCGTTGCAGTTTTTACAACGACCGTTGTAGTTTACCGGAGCGGCGGCCGCACCGGGCGGCCGGTCCGCTGTCCAAGGGGGATCATCATGTCCGTCAACGAAACAGTCCTGGACGAGCCGCTGCGCGTGGCCGTCGTCATCGGGAGCGTCCGCGAGGGCCGCCGGGGCCCCGCCGTCACCGACTGGTTCCTGAGCGCCGCGGCCGCCCACCACAGCGGCCTGGACTTCGACGTCATCGACCTCGCCGACGTACCGCTCCCGCTGGCCATGCCCGACTGGGGCGGCTCCCCGGACCCGGCGGCCGCCGCCGTGCTCGCGGAGGTCGGCCCGCGCCTGGCCGCGGCCGACGCGTTCGTCTTCGTCACCCCCGAGTTCAACCACAGCTTCCCGGCCGTGCTGAAGAACCTCATCGACTGGCACCGGCCGGAGTGGCAGGCCAAGGCCGTCGGCTTCGTCTCGTACGGAGGGGTCGGCGGCGGCCTGCGCGCCGTGGAGCAGCTCCGGCTGGTCTTCGCCGAGCTGCACGCCGTGACCGTACGCGACTCCGTGAGCCTGCACGGCCCGTGGTCCGGGCTCGGGCAGGACGGCGTCCCGCGCGACGCGGCCGTCACCGAGAGCGCCACCAAGAACATGCTCGGCCAACTGGACTGGTGGGCAAGGGCGCTGCGGACCGCGCGCGCCGGCCGGCCCTACGAGGCCTGAGGGAGTCGGACGCCATGACCGCAGCACCCGCCTCCGCCTCCGCGGCCCCCCGCGAGGCGGCACCCGCCGGCCCGGGGTCGTTAGGGAAGACGATCGCCGTCGTCATCACCGGCTCGGTGATGGCGGTCCTCGACATGACGATCGTCAACGTGGCCCTGGGCCGTCTCTCCGAGGCCTTCCACGCCCCGCTGGAGACCATCCAGTGGACCGCCACCGCCTACACCCTCGCGCTCGCCGCCGTCATCCCGGCCGCGGCCTGGGCCATGGGCCGGATCGGCGCCAAGCGCACCTACCTGACCGCCCTCGTCCTCTTCACCCTGGGCTCCCTGCTCGCCGCCTGCGCCTGGAACGCGGGCAGCCTGATCGCCTTCCGCGCCGTCCAGGGGCTGGGCGGCGGGCTGCTGATGCCGGTGGGCATGACCATGGTCATGCGGAGTGCCGACCGGGCCCGGATGGGACGGGCGATGGCCCTGCTCGGGCTGCCGATCCTGGTCGGCCCGGTCGCCGGCCCGATGCTCGGCGGCTGGCTCGTCGACTCCGCCTCCTGGCAGTGGATCTTCCTGGTCAACCTGCCCGTCGGAGCGGCCGCCCTGGCGCTCGCGGCGAAGCTCCTGGTGTCCGACGCACCCGCCGACCCGGCGTCGGCGCCCCGGCTGGACGTCCCCGGGCTGCTGATGCTCTCCCCGGGCCTGGCCCTGCTGCTGTTCGGGCTGTCCCGGGGCGGCGAGGGCGGCGACTTCACCGCCCCCGGCGCGCTGCTGCCCACGCTGGCCGGCGCGGCCCTCGCCGCCGCCTTCGTACGGCGCGCCCTCAAGGTGCGCGAACCGCTGCTGGACCTGCGGCTGCTGCGCGACCGCACCTTCGCCGCCGGCATCACCACCCTCGCCTTCTTCACCTGCGGCTACTTTGGGTCGATGCTGCTGGGCCCGATGTACTTCCAGCAGGCGCGCGGCATGAGCGCGAGCGCGGCCGGTCTCCTCGGCGCCCCCGTCGGGCTCGCCGTCGGCCTGACCATGCAGATCGCCTCGCGGCGCGTCGACAAGGTCTCGCCGCGCGGGCTGATCCCGGCCGGGGCGGTGGTGGGGGCCCTCGGCATGGCGGCGACCGCCCTGCTGACCGGCACCGACGGGGTACCGGTCTGGCAGGTGGTCGGCGCGGGCCTGGTCATGGGCGTCGGCGCCGGGATCGTCCTGATGCCGACGATGACCACCGCGAGCCGTGACCTGCCCGACGGGCGCATGGCCGCGGCGAGCACCGCCCTGAGCATCAACTCCCAGCTGTGGGCCTCGGTCGGGACGGCGCTGCTGTCCGTCCTCCTCGGCGGGGCGGGCGTGGGCCCGGCCGGCTTCCGCCTCGCCTACGGAGCCGCGGCGGTGCTGCTGGCCCTGGCCGTGATCCCGGCGCTGCGGCTGCCGGGGCGGCGGCCCTGAGCCCGTCAGGCCCCGGCGTCGGCCTTCGCGGCGTTGCCGAGCACCTTGGACGGGGTGATGCGCACGACCACGCGCACGGCCCCGTCGGAGGCGTCCCCGTACTCCTTGCCGGCCCCCGGCCCGAGGTACTCCTCGGCGATCCGGACGGCGACGGCCCGGCCGGTGTCCTCGGTGAGGGTCGCGGTGCCGCGGATTTCCGCGTAGAGGTAGGGGTTGGCGAGGTCGAAGACGGTCAGGCCGACCCGCTCGTCGCGGGCCATGTTCCGCTCCTTGCGGCGGCCCCGCTCGGTGGAGACCAGCAGGTCGTCGCCGTCCCGGGACACCCAGACCACCGAACTCTGCGGGCTGCCGTCGGGGTTGAGGGTGGAGAGGACCGCGGGGTGGGGGGCGTCGAGCAACTGCCGTACGGCGTCATTCAGCACAATCGTCATACCGGTCACGGTAGTTCGCGCGGGCGCCGGCGCCACGCCCTTTTACGGGGGCCCGCGCCTACTTCCCGAAGTCGGCCCCGGGCGCGGTCACTCCCAGGGGATGTTCCGGTACGGGCTGGCCGGATCGGTGGTGAGGGTCAGGTGGGTGGCGAGCGAGGACCCGTACCAGCGCCCGAACTCCTCCTCGTCGAAGTGCAGGCAGCGCCCCAGCGCGTACCCGGCGGAGAACTCCTCCCACGAGCGGTACGCCCCCCGGGCCGCCGCGCCCGCGCGGAGCACGGCGCGCTCGGCGTCCTCCAGGGTCCCGTAGCGGGTGGCGAGCCCCCAGCGGGCCATCTGGGAGGCGCGGCCGAGGTCCCAGGCGTGCACCGAGCGCACCCAGCCGTCCTCGGGGAGCAGCCCGTCGGCCCGGAAGCGCTGCTCGTAGCGGGCGATCCGGCCGATGAGCCGCCGCACCCCGGCGATCTCCCCCTCGACCTCGGCCGCCGGACGCGGGGCGGCGACGGTCACCCCGTCGGGGGTGAGCTGCGGCTCGGCGGCCTTCTCGGCGCCGTGCCGGAGGCTCGCCTCGGCGGCGTCGCGCCAGTGCTCGACGTCGACGGGCCCGGCGAAGTCGGAGGCCAGCAGCCGGCGCACGCGCAGCGCGTACTCCCAGACGGGGCTGACTATCTCGGCGTTCAGCATCCGCTGGAGCACCTCGAACCAGCCGGCGGTGTCCGTGACGCCCCAGGACCTGCGCAGCCGGTCGCGTTCGCGGGTGTAGCCGTTGCCGTGGTGGGCGAGGGAGTTCCAGAACTCCCCGTTGGAGACCGAGAGGTGGGCCCCGACGGCCAGCCCGTGCGCGACCGGACCGTGCAGCGGCCCGCCGGTGTGCAGGGCGTGCAGCGCGCCGGGGGCCAGGCCCCAGGCGGGCGCGGCGTCCCAGTGCGCGCGCCAGCGGGCACGGTCGGCGGGTGTGGTGGTGAGGTACGCCTCGGCGGGCGTGCCGGGGTTCACGGCGAGGTGGGCGGGGTCCCGGTCGTCCCAGGCGTTCGCGAACCAGGCGAGGCTCTGGCGCAGGAACACGGTGTCCGGGCCGGGGGCCGGGAGCATGCCCCGGGTGTAGACGGCGAGGCCGGCGGGGCCGGGGTGGAAGCGGGCGGCGCGGGGGTCGGCGTCGACGTCGGCGCGGGCCTGGGGCAGGAACAGCTCGGCGCGCGCGAGGGCGTCGAGGTAGCCCGGCCAGTCACCGCGCCGCTTGGCCTCGTACAACTCCCTCTCGATCGCACTCGGCGCCGTCCAGCCATCCATACGGGGGACCTTATACGGGCCCCGGGAGCGCGCACTCGGCCCACACGGTCTTCCCGACCACCCGCTGTGACGCCCCCCACCGCTGGGCGACGGCCTCCACGATCCGCAGCCCGCGCCCGTACTGGTCCTCGTCGGACACCGCTCGCGGCTCGGGCCACCGCTCGCCCTTCGGATCGGTGACCGCGATGCGGAGCACTGCTCCGTGGAGCTGCACCTCGACCCGGATGTACCGGTCCCGGATCGCCCCGTGCAGCAGCGCGTTGGTGACGAGCTCGCTGGTCAGCAGCGCCACGTCCGACGCCACCCGCGGCTCCCCCCACGCGACGGCCAGCCACGCGGCCCATCGCCTGGCGGCGGGTACGGAGTCCTGGCGGGGCGGGTAGTTGCGTACGCCGTAGCGGGTGAGGGTGGTCATGGCACCTCCTGGTCGGGCGGTGGCCTGCCGGCTCCCGTGGTGCGGGCATGCCGGTGCGCTTCCGCCAACTGTTCCTGTGCGGTGAGCAGTTCGTCACCGACGGTAGGGGTGCCGCGGTCTGAGTGGCAAGCTATTCCGGAGATATCTATCCCCACGAGTGGTTGTGCCACTCGCGTGGACCGGGGAACACTGCCTTCGGTACAGGGAGGTTGAGGCAAGTGGCCATGGGCAACCGCGTATCCACGGTGCTGGCGCGACGGCTGGGCGGAGAGCTGCTCCGGATGCGCGATGCGGCGGGGCTCACGCAGCCGCAGGCGGCGCAGGTCCTGAGTGCCACCGCCGCCAAGATCGCCAAGATGGAGCACGGCTGGGTCCCGTTCCGGGACCCGGACATCGTGGCGCTGTGCAAGCTGTACGGAGAGTCCGACGAGACGGTCGTGGATGGGCTGCTGTCCCTGGCGAAGCTGGACAGGGAGCGTCGTCGGGCCAAGGGCTGGTGGCAGCACTCGCCGAATGCCGGTGCGATGGCCGAGTACATCGCGATGGAGGACGTCGCGACCCGCGTGCGCACCTGGCAGCTGTCACTCGTACCCGGTCTGTTCCAGACAGCGGACTACGCGCGGGCCCTCGCCGTGAGCGATGACTTCTGGCAGGACCCCGACGACATCGAGCGCGTCGTGGCGGTCAGGATGAAGCGGCAGAACCGGCTGTGTGGTGAGGATCCGCTCCAAGTGCACGCGGTGGTGTGGGAGGCCGCACTGCGCCAGGAAGTCGGCGGCCCCGTTGTGATGCGAGCGCAGCTCGCACACCTGCTGGAGCTGTCCGAGCTGCCTAACGTCCACATTCAGGTGCTGCCGTTCCGCGCCGGCGGGCATCCGTGCATCGTCGGGCCCTTCAACGTCGTCTCGTTCGCGGAGGCCGGAGCGATGCAGGTGGTCCATGTCGATGTCATCGGAGCTACTGTGTGGGTGGAGAGCCGAGAGGAAAGCGCCGTGTACAGCGGGTACTTCGACCGGACTGCCCGTCTCAGCCTTGCCCCGCGCGACTCCGTCAACCTGATCGCCAGCATCCGCAAAGGGCTCAAGACGTGAGGAACTTCCGCTTCGTGAAGTCCAGCTACAGCGCATCCAGCGGTGAGTGCGTCGAAGTGGCCACGAACGTGCCCGGCACGGTCGCGGTCCGGGACAGCAAGCGGGCGGACGGCCCCGTCATCCAGGTCACCCCCACCGCGTGGACGGCCTTCGCGGAGTCGGTCATGACCAACCCGGGCCCGGCCCGGGTGCGTGCGGCCCTGGCCGGCTGAACCGCATTGCCAACCACCGCTCCAACAGGCCTGGTTGAGACCTTCGTGAGACTCCCCGCGGCCGTCCCGCTCGTAACGTCGGTGGTGTCCGCCTCTGACGTCAGGGGGCAGAGGCCCACCCGTACGGGTGTCAGGGATAGTGAGGGGAAATCATGATGCGACGGATGCGTACCGCACTGGTCGGGGGAGCGCTCGGGCTGGGCGCGATGCTGTTCGCGGCGGTTCCGGCTTCGGCGGCGACCGCGCCGGCCGAGAAGCCCGGGAAGGTCATGCTGGTGGCCGACGAGAGCGCCGCGCAGACCGCGGCTCTGGCCTCCGACTGCCGGTACGGCGGGTACATCATCTACTCCGACGGCAGCGTGGTGCACGTGATCATCTGCGGTGAGTGACATCCGCGGCTGAAGGGTCGCTCCGGGAGGCCCCAGGGCCTCCCGGAGCGATCGGAATTCCCTCTTCAGCAGGTATCCCGGCCCTATCATCGTCACCGCAAACGGTGACCAAAGGGTGGGGGATCCCGACATGGAAAGAGCACCGTCAGAGCCCGCGTTATCCAATGCCGGTCAGGACGCCGTCCGGGACGAGGTGACGGCGCTCCTCGCGGGGGCGGGACAGCCCGTCGTGATCGACCTCGTCGGACCCCTCGGGTCCGGTAAGAGCACCCTCCTGAGCCGACTCGCCGACGGGCGGCCGGTCGTCAGCGCCGGGCGGGAGGAGCTGGGGGCCGCCCTGAGCGCGGCACAGGCAGGCGTACGGCCCGTGGTGTACGTCGACGACGCCGACGTGAGCGGTTTCAGGGAGGTCCTGCGGAGCGAATTCCGCCGGACCGGGACACAGGCACACGTCGTCTTGGCGAGCACGCGCCCGTTACCCGGCACGTCCACCGTGCTCCTGCCCCGGTGGACGGACGCGGAGGTCCGCGATCTGGCGGTCGCGCTCGGCGTCACGGCCGGGCTCGACCTGGTGGTGGCCCTGGCCGGCGGGCTGCCCCTGGTCGCGGGCGCGCTGAGCCGGGCACTGCTCGCGCCGACACCGCCCGACGTGCCGGGAGCCGTCGCCGACCGGGCGCTGCGCGAGGTCCTGGCCGATGTCCCGCTGGACCGGCACCTGTCCGACGTGCTGGACGCACTGGCAGCGGTGGGGCGGGGTGACGAGGAGCTGCTGTCCGAGCTGGTCCGGCCACCGGACGGACCGGACTGGTTCGCCGCGCTCACCGACCTCGCGCTGATCACGGCCACCGAGTGCGGTCCGGCGGTGGCCGAACCGTTCCGGACCCTCCTCGACCTCCGGCACCGCTGGCGCCGGCCCGTGGCGCACCGCGCCGCGATCACGCGGGCCGCCTCCCGCAACCTCCGCCTGCTGGCCGCGACCACCGACGACGGACGCCGCCAGGCGCTCGCGGAGCACTCGCTGTACCTGACCGACGATCCGATCGTCCGGCGGACGCTGTTCCCGCCCGCTCCGAACGTGCCGACCGTGCGGCAGGCCCGGCCCGACGACCACGAGTGGATCGCCGGGCTCGCCGACCAGTGGGCGCGCCGCGGCGGACACAGCACCGCCCGCACCGGACGACTGCTGGACGGCTGGCTCCGGCACACCCCCGACGGGTTCCGCGTGGTGTGCGACCCTGACGACCGGCCGGTGGGCATGAGTTACACCCCGCTGCTCACCGACCGGTCGGCGGCCGTGATCGAGCCGGTGACCCGCCAGCACACCGACCGGCTGGCCGTCGGCTCCGGCGGGACGTTCATCGGGATGGCGGCGTGCGAGGACGGGCACCCGGACGCGCACGCGGCGCTGCTGCGCCGGATCCTGGCCGACGGGATAGAGCAGCGGCGGATGGTGGTCGCCACGCCCTCGCCCGACTACCAGCAGCTGGTCCGGAGGCTCGGCTTCGGCTTCGTCGGCACGGCTCGCCACGAGCCGTCCGACGGCGGGCAGCACGCGGAGATCCACGAGCTGGCCTTCACCACCCCCGGCGGCCTGGCCGCATGGCTCGGCCGCATAGCCGCCACCGGGCTGGCCGGGGGGCCGGTCCCGCCGGACCTGCGGTGGTGCGTGGCGGAGGTCCGCAAGGCGCTGGAGAGCCTCCACGACCCCGTCCGTCTCGCCCGGAGCGCGCTGCTGGCCTCGCCCGCGACCCCGGCCCCGAAGGAGCTGCGCGCGGCCCTGGTCGACGCGATCGGGGTGCTGATCACCTCCGACGACCCGCCCACCGCCCAGGCGGGCCGGATCCTGGACGCCTACTACCTGCGCCGCCGGGCCGATCACGTGGGCGTTGCGCACCGCCTGCACCTGAGCCGGGCCACGTACTTCCGCCGGCTCGACCACGGCCTGACCCGGATCGCCGAGCAGGTGCTCGCCGGATACCGCGCGTCCTGAGCCCGGGTCTGTTGTCAGTGACCCCTGCTGGCTTGGCCGTCGGGATGGAGGCCGGTCAGAGAACCCTGGAGGTCCGGGCGGCCTCAGCCGTGCCTCGGCGGGGTCGGCTTGTGGCCCGGGTAGACGTGGTCCGGGGTGACGATCTCGGTGATGGCCTCGCCGAAGAGGGTGCTGGGCTCCTGGCCGTCGTGCAGGACG
The DNA here is from genome assembly GCF_055602105.1 of Streptomyces sp. NPDC037421. Classification (NCBI taxonomy): domain Bacteria; kingdom Bacillati; phylum Actinomycetota; class Actinomycetes; order Kitasatosporales; family Streptomycetaceae; genus Streptomyces; species Streptomyces sp. NPDC037421. Next base: position 210,512 of record NZ_JBVJWV010000008.1, on the reverse strand, counting down.
TCGGTGTTCAGGATGACCACCAGGGTCGCCCGTTCCTCCGGGAGGTAGACGCCGAGGCTCTCGTAGCCCGGGAGCGAGCCGTTGTGGCCGATCCAGCCCTGGACGTCGAACAGGCCCAGGCCGTAGCCGGCGCCGGGGATGCCGACCGAGGTGGTCTTCAGGCGCTCCGCCTGGGTGGCAGGGGTCAACAGGGTGCCCGTCGCCAGGGTCTTGGCCCAGCTGCGCAGGTCCTCCAGGTCCGAGATCATCGCGCCCGCGGCCCACGCCCACGAGGGGTTCCAGTCCGTCGAGTTCACGATGCCGCCGGACGCCGACTGGTCGGTGTAGCCCTGTGCGTGCGGGGAGGGGAAGTCCGCGTTCGTGGGGAAGAGGGTGTGGTGCAGTCCCGCCGGGTCTATGACCTGCTGTTTCAGGACCTGCTGGAGGGGTTGGCCGGTGACCTTCTCGATGACCAGGCCCAGCAGGATCAGGTTGGTGTTGGAGTACTCGAACTTCGCGTCGGGCGCGAAGTCCACCGGGTGCTTGAACGAGTAGTCCAGGAGCTGCCGCGGGGTGAAGGGGCGGGTTCCCGCGGTGGTGAGCGTCTTGTCGAAGTCGTCGTCCTCGCTGTAGTTGAACAGGCCGCTGCGCATGCCGGCCAGCTCGCGCAGGGTGATGCGGTCGCCGTTCGGGACGCCGGAGACGTACTTGCCGATGGGGTCGTCCAGGCCCGCCTTGCCCTGGTCGACGAGGCGGAGCAGGGCGGTGACCGTGAAGGTCTTGGTCTGGCTGCCGATGCGGGTGTAGAAGTCCGTGCGCATCCGGGCGCCGGTCTCCTTGTCGGCCACGCCGAACGCCTTCACGTAGCTGCCCTTGCCCGGTGCCCACAGCCCCACGATCACGCCCGGCACCTTCGCCTCGCGCAGGGTGTCCTGGACGGCCCTGTCGAGCTTCGCGGCCACCTCGGGGGTGAGCTGCGGGAAGTCCCCGCCCGTGTCCGGTGAAGGGGCCGCGGCGGCGCGGGCCGGGGCGGGCGCACCGTAGGCGGGGCCGGCGGCGGCCGGGGCGATGAGCACCCCGGCGGCGGCGAGGGCGGTGCAGGCCCGGCGCAGCCGGATACGGGCGGTCGGCGTCATGGCGCGGCCTCCTGTCGTCCCCGAGCAGCGAAGGACAAGGCGTACCCAGCGTAGGTCCGTGCTCCCGGGGCCGCCCGGCGGACCTCAGGTACGGGCCGCGTCGCGCAGCCGGCGCCAGGTGCGGCCGACGGAGGTCAGCCCGGGCCGGGCGGCGGTGTCCCAGGTGCGGGCCGTCTCCGCGAGCGGCGGCGCGGGCTCGGCCGGCCGCCGCGCCCGGGCGGCCCGGGCGGCGAGCCGCAGGTCCTCCGCGCCGACCGTGTCGAGTGCCGTACGCACGTGGCCCAGCAGCGTGGCGCAGGCGTCGGCGATCGCGGGCTCGCCCAGCGGGCGCGCCGGGAGGTCCAGCCCCTCGGTCAGCAGCTTCTCCAGGGCGGTCCGCAGGTCCTGGAGGGAGACGTCGCGGATCGTCAGCGACAGGTGCGCGGACAGCCCGGCGGCGCCCACCGCGCGGTGGGCGAAGCCGCGCGGGACGTAGAGCACGCTGCCGGGTTCGAGGACGCTGTGCAGGAGCCGCGGGGAGTGCTCGTCGTCCGGGAGCTCGCCCGGCTGCCAGTCCGCCACGGCCGGCGCGTCGTGGACGTACCAGGTCTTGCTCCCCGCGACCTGGAGGACGAACACGTCGGCGTCGTCGCGGTGCACCGCGAGGCCCTGGCCGCCGACGGGCGTGACGAAGAAGAACGCCTCCACGCGCCGGTCGAGTTCCTCGGACAGCCGCGCCACCAGATCGCCCGTCGGGCGGTGCCACTGGTCGACGCAGCGCAGCAGCAGCGTCGCCCCGGCGCGCAGCTGGGCGACGACCTTCGCCCGGTCGGCGAAGCCGGTGTACGTCATGCCGTTGACCACCCGGGAGGCGGTGTAGGCGTCGGGCGGTACGACGACCTTGTTGGAGCGGACCATCTCCAGGTAGGGGGTGCGCAGCAGGCCCGAGTCGAAGGCGGCGTCCAGTTCGTCGAGGTCGAACGGCGGGGCGAGCGACGGCGGTGTGAAGACGGCCGGCTCGCGCTGCCACCGGCGCTCGGCGAAGCTCGCGACGTCGCCGACCCAGTCGGCCAGCGTGGGCGATTCCATGGTGTGTCCCCCGGTCGTGTCGTCGGTGGCGGTCATGCCCCGGTTTCCGCGTCGAACCGGACGGAGAGCAGGGAGCGCAGGGGGACGTGCGTCTCCTCGCGCGGGCTGCGGATGGCGAGCCGGTGCCCGAAGGCGACCTCCAGCAGGGCTTCGGCCAGCGGCACGACCAGGTGCTTGGCCCAGCACCGGGCGCCGTCGAAGCCGAACGGCATGAAGGCGGGGGTCTTCTCGGGGTCCGCGACCCCCGCCCACCGCTCCGGCTGGAACTCCAGGGGGTCGTCCCAGAAGTCGGGGTGGCGGTGCATCAGGAGCGGGAAGAGCGCGACGTCGTCCTCGGGGCGGATCTCCGGGTGCAGGGCGGTGTACGCGTCCCCGCCCTTGCGCCACAGCATCCAGGCGGGCGGGAGCAGCCGCAGCGTCTCCCACAGGAACGGGGTGAGGTCGGGGCGGGCCGCCTGCTGCTCCCGGGCCGGCCCCATGAGCCACAGGGCGTTGCCGGCCAGTGCGGCCACGCCGTCGCAGAGGGTGGCGCTCGCCCGCCGGTACAGGGCGATGGCCTGCTTCCTGTCGCGGGTGCCGTGCGCGTCGCGGATCTGCCCGGCCAGGGCGCCGGCGGTGCCGCCGGGATCGGATCCCGGCCATACGGTGACGGCGCGGTCGACGAGCCGCGAGAGCGCGTCGGAGCCGGTGACGCCGCGCTTCGACAGCAGGGAGATCGGCAGGGGGTCGGAGGCGAAGAGCCACCGGCGCAGGTAGGAGGTGGCCGCGTACGGCCAGGCGCCCGACAGGCCGCGCGCCGGGGGCGGCGGGGTCCGGATGGCGGCCGTCACGTCCTGGCCCAGGGCGCGGATCGTCCGCGTCGCGCTGTCGTGGGGGATGTCGGCGCCCGCGGCGGGCTTGTAGACGGAGCGTTCCGCCGACAGGACGGGCCGGGCCGCGACGACTTCGGCCATCAGGGCGGGGTCACTGACACCGACGGTGGCCGCGTCGATCCGGAAGACCGTTTCCTTTCTGGCCAGCAGGTCCTGGATGCGCGGGGCGTAGACGACGCGGTGGCCGCCCACCGCATGCGGGGCCGTTTCTGCCATGGGGAACCTGCCTCCAGGGGGAAGGACATGGGGCGCCGGAGCGCGGGACGCGACAGGGGGATGCCGCGTCCCGCGCAGACTGGGGTGGGTCAGATGACGTGCAGGACCCACGCGTTGTTGGCGAGCTCCTCGTCCTTCTTGAACTTCTTCACCAGCGCCTTGATCATCTTCATCTGCTGCTCCCTGTGGGGATTGAGGATTCGATCGGGTGGTGTCGAAGAGGCCTGTTGACCTGCGGCGACCGGAGTCATGCTGGTCGGTGCCGCTGACGTTCGACTCACGCATCGCTAACGCCCTCCGGCAGCCGGTCCGCCCAGTACGGTGGTCGCCCCAGGGCAACTCGGCTGCGGCAGGGGGCGGTTATGCGGGGCGGAACGGTAGCGGTGGTCGGCGGCAGCATCGCGGGGTGCGCGTTCGCCTCCGCCGCGGTACGGGCCGGGGCCGAGCGGGTCGTCGTACTGGAGCGCACGCGCGGGCGGCTCGCGGACCGGGGGGTCGGGCTGTGCGTGCACGACGAGCGCGCCGCCGAACTGGCCGCCGCCGGGGCGCTGCCCGGCGGGATCCCCGCGCACCGGCTGCTGCGCCGGCGGTGGGTGGTGCGGGATCCGGAGGCCGGGCCCGGCGGGCGGCTCGTCTGGGAGCAGCCGTTCCCGTTCCACTCGTACCACTGGGGACTGCTGTGGCGCGGGCTGCGCGAGGCGACGCCGCAGGAGGTCGTGTACCGGCAGGGCGTGGCCGTCGCCGGGGTGGCCGGGGACGGGGGCGCGGCCGAGGTGCGGCTCGGGGACGGCTCCGTCGAGCGGTACGACCTGGCCGTCGGCGCGGACGGGTACCGGTCGGTGGTGCGGGAGGCGGTGGCCCCGGGGGCGCGGCCGCACTACGCCGGGTACGTGTGCTGGCGCGGGAACTTCGACGCGGGGCTGCTGGACGGGGCGGAGGCGTACCCCGAGTCGGTGACCACCGTCTGCTTCCCCGGCGGGAGCTGCGTGATCTACCGGATCCCCGGCCCGGACGGGCCGCGCGTGAACTGGGTGCTGTACGCGCCGCCCCCGCGGGGCGGGCGGCTGCGCTTCGACGACCCCACCAGCTTCCCGCCGGGCGCCCTGACCCCGGAACTGCTGGACCACCTGCGGGCGCTGCTGGAACGGGAGTTCCCGCCGTACTGGGGCCGGGCGCTGGGCCTCACCGACCCGGCGGACACCTTCGTGCAGCCCATCTACGACCTGGAGACCGCGAGCACCACCGCCGGCCGGCTCCTCCTCGCCGGGGACGCCGCCACGGTGGTGCGCCCGCACAACACCAGCGGCGCCGCGAAGGCGCTCCAGGACGCCACCGCCTTCGGGGCCGCGTGGGCCGGGGCGGGCACGTGGGAGGAGCTGCTGCGGGACTACCAGGCGGCCAGGGGCGCGGCCGGGCGGGAGCTGGTCGCGCTGGCGCGGCGGCTGGGGCGGGCGCAGGTGGAGCGGACGCCGGAGTGGGGGCGGATGAGCCGGGGCGAGGCCGAGGCCTGGTGGCAGGGGCAGTTGGGCGGGGCCGCCGGTATCGGGGGCCAGGCCATGACCCCGTAGGCGAACCCGCGTACGACCCCCGTGCCACCGCGCGACCGCGCGGCCCCCCTTGACGGGGGCATGCGGCGGGGAGAAGCTCCCCGGGCTCACGACCGAGGGTTGCAGCTGGGGGGCCGGGGATGCCGGAGGAGTCTGTCCAGACGGTGGGGGAGCTGCGGGCGCAGCTCGTGGAGCGCGGGGCGCGGTGGACCGTCAGCGAGCACCTGTCGGACGAGGAGCCCGTGCCGAGGCCCGCCCTCGGCCTGGAGCCGGGGGTGAACCTGACGCCCGCCGCCGAGGCGGGCTCCGTGGACCTGCGGGCGCTCGTGGGGAGGGCGAGCGGCAACCCGCACCTGACCCGGCGGCGCGCCGCCAACGGGCTGCTGGCGGGCGTGGGGGCGGCGCCCGGGCGGCCCGCCGCGGTCGACTGGCGCAACCGCTGGGGCTGGCCCTGGCTGACGAAGGTCAAGGACCAGAACCCCTGCGGCTCCTGCTGGGCCTTCGGCGCGGCCGGGCTCGTCGAGTCGATGGCCCGGATCGAGCACGACGTATGGGCGAAGCGCTCCGAGGGCGACGTCCACGACGGGCTGAAGTGCACCTGCGGACAGGGGAGCAACCCGGAGACCGCCCTCGACTGGATCAAGGACAACGGCGGCCTCGCCGACCCGGACTGCTGGCCGTACGGCACCCCGCCCCCCGGCCTCCCGGCCGAGCGGCGCGACGCCTGGCGCGCCGAGTACACGCCCAGCTGGGACCGCTCGGGCCGGACCGTCCGCATCGGCGACTACGTACGCCTCGGCGACGTCGAGCAGCAGAAGGTGTGGCTGGACACGGTCGGGCCGCTGACCGCCTGCTTCGACGTCTACGACGACTTCTTCGGGCTCGGATCGGGCGTCTACCACCGCACCAGCGACCACCTGGCCGGCGGGCACTGCGTGCTGGTCGTCGGCTACGACGACGCGGCCGGCTGCTGGCTGTTCAAGAACTCCTGGGGGCCCGGCTACCACGTCGGCGGCTACGGCCGGATCGCGTACGGCGAGGTCAACATCGACTACTGGGCCAAGTGCGGCCTGCGCGGCACCAACATCGACCCCTGGAGCAAGCGCCGCCTGCACGCGGGCAGCGCCTACGAGAGCGGCAACGGCCGCGCCCACCGCAACTTCGAGATGGCGGCGACCGCCGGCGGCGGCCGGCTCCAGCACTGGTGGCGCGAGGGCGACGCCCCCTTCGCCTGGGCCCGGGGCCGGACCTACGCCTGCGACGCCTCGGGGCAGCCCGCGTTCACCGGCACCACCTACAACCGGAACATGGAGTCCCTGCACGTCACCACCGGCGGCCGGCTGCGCCACTGGTACTACGAGCAGGCCGTCGGCGTGTGGCGCGACGGCGGTGCCTTCGGCCCGGGCGACGCGGCCATCGGCTCGACCCCGGCCTTCATCCAGAGCGACTACGGCAAGCCCGGCAACTTCGAGGTGGTCGTCCGCACCGCCGACGGCCGCCTCAACCACTGGTGGCGGATCAACGGCGCCCCCTGGACCTGGAACGACGGCGGCCGCTTCGCCTCCGGCATCGCCCACTACGGCCCCGCCCTCGTCCAGACCCGCTCCCGCACCCTCGACCTGGTCGCCGCCCGCACCGACGGCCGGATGCAGCTGTGGTGGCGCGACGACCCCAACGGCTTCGTCTGGCGGGCCGGGGAGGTCTTCGGCAGCCGCGTCAGCTCCGCACCCTGCCTGATCGAGGGCCAGTACGGGGCCGCCGACGAGGACACCGCCGGGAACTACGAGCTGTGCGCGGCAGTCGCCGACGGCCGGATCGAGCACTGGTGGCGGGGGAACGCGGCCGGCGCGCCCTGGGCCCGCAGCGCGGTCTTCGGGCACGACGCGCTCGCCGTCACCGGGATGCTCCAGGGCAGCTTCGGGTTCAACCTGGAAGTGCTCGTCCTGCGCACCGACCGCCTGCTCCAGCACTACTGGCGCGACGGCACGGGCTGGCACGAGGGCGCGGTGATCGGGCCGGCCTAGGACGCGGGAGGCGGCCGGTGGAGGTACGCGGGATCGCGCTGCGCGCCGGGGAGTCGTACGAGCTGCGGCTCACCGGGCGCGGGGCGCGCGGGTACGTGTGGACCTGGCAGGTCAGCGGGAACGCCGACGCCGTCTCGGTCACGGAGGGGGCCACCGGGCCCGTGCCCCCGGCCGCGGAGCCCGGCGCCCCGCTGGTCCGGACGTACGTGGTGCGCGGCCGCCGCCCGGGCGGTCGGGCCCGGATCCGCTTCGCGCAGATCCGGCCGCCCTACCCCGAGGAGGCCCCCTACGACGAGTTCGTCCTGGACGTCGAGGTCACCGGCGGGACCTGAGCGCCCAGTGCTGCACGGCCTCCAGCGGACCCCGGTCGAAGTACCGCAGCCACAGCCGGGACGCGGCGACCAGGAAGAGGCTCACCGCCGCCCACAGGCCCATCACCCACCACGGCCCGCTCCCGCCGAACCGCTCCGCCAGCCCGAGCCCGAAGCCGTAGCAGAGCAGAACGCACAGCAGGTTCTGGCCGACGTAGCAGGACAGGGCGGTGCGCCCGACGGAGCCGAGCGCACCCGCGCCGGGGACGGCGAACCGGTCGAGGGCCCACCCGATCAGGCCGATGTACCCGACGGCGACCAGCGGGGCGATGCCGTAGCGGCCCAGGACGAAGAAGTCGGGGCCGCCCAGCTCGGCGGCGATGCCCAGCGGCAGGCCGAGGCCGAGCCCCCAGGCGGCCATCCGGCCGCGGATCCGGCGCCCGGCGGCGGTCGGGCCGAAGGCGCCGGCGCGGTGGAGGCGGACGCCGAGGAGGAAGAGGAACACCAGCATCCCGAAGGTGAAGACGGGCTCGACGCGCAGGGCGAGGGCGTTGTCGAGCCGGAAGCCGATCTGCTCGGCCCAGCTGCCGTGCGCGTAGAGCCGTACGGCCTCCGGGTCCGGGGCCTCGGGGGAGTCCGGGGTGACCGCGTCGCCGAGGGTCACCAGGGCGACCAGCGTCAGGTGCACTCCGCCCGCGACCCACATCGAGACCCGGCGCACCCGCTCGGAGCGGGCCAGCAGCCAGGCCACCAGCAGCGCGGTGACGGCGTACCCCATCAGTACGTCCCAGGCGAAGACCAGGACGAAGTGGACGGTCCCCTCCAGGAAGAGGAACGCGGCCCGCCGCGGGTAGCGGCCGGGCCACGGCTCGCCCCGGCGGGCGGCGGAGTCGAACTGGATGGCCAGGCCCACGCCGAACAGGATCGTCAGCAGCGAGAGGAACTTGCCGTCGGCCAGGAACCGGAACGTGGTCTCGGCGATGGTGGCGGCGGAGGGGTCGGCGACCGGGTCGGGCAGGCTCAGGCCGCCCTGGAGGACGCTCCACTCGGAGCCGGGCGAGGCGAAGATCCAGACGTTGGTCATGAGCGTGCCGAGGATCGCGGCGCCGCGCAGGACGTCGAGCAGGGGCAGCCGGGTCGCGGTCGTGTCAGCCCGGGGTGTGACGAGGGTGTCGGCCATGTCTCCAGCGTCCCGGGGCGGACGGACCGCTTCGTCCTGCCGGTGGAGGAACGCGGGCTACACCCTTCGATGCAGCCGTGGGCGCCCGGCGTCCACATCGCGGACGGGGAGGATCGTTGCACGCTTCATGTATCTATCCTGTGCGCATGCCGTCTGCCACCCGCGCCACCACCGCCGCCGACCGCGTCTACCGGCACGTCAAGCAGGGCGTACTGGACCGCCGCTACGAGGGCGGGATCCTCCTCACCGAGGGCGAGCTCGCCGAGGCCGTCGGGGTCTCCCGCACCCCGGTCCGCGAGGCCCTGCTGCGGCTGGAGACCGAGGGACTGCTGCGGCTCTACCCGAAGAAGGGCGCGCTGGTGCTGCCGGTCTCCGCGCAGGAGATCGCCGACGTGGTCGAGACCCGGCTGCTGGTCGAGGAGTTCACCGTGCGCAGGGCCGTGCCGGCCCCGCCCGCGCTGCTGGAGCGGCTCACGGAGCTGCTGGCGGAACTGCGCCGGTGCGCGGACCGGGGCGACCTCGCCGCGATGACCACCGCCGACCGGTGCTTCCACGCCGAGATCGTCCGCCACGCCGGGAACGAGATCCTCGGCCGGCTCTACGACCAGCTCCGCGACCGGCAGCTGCGGATGGGCGTGGCCCTGCTGCACGCCCACCCCGACCGGGTGGAGCGCACGCTCGACGAGCACGCGGAGATCCTGGACGCCCTGCGCGCCGGCGACGCGGAGGCGGCCGCCGCGGCCGTACGCGGCCACGTGGGCCGGGTCGGCGCGCTGGTGCGGGGCGGCGGTGACGTGCGATGAACGCCGAGCCGCCCGGCGGCCGCAAGGCCGTCGCCGTCTGGTGCATAGGCGTCGCCGTCTACTTCGTCGCCGTCATCTTCCGCACCAGCCTGGGCGTCGCCGGCCTGGAGGCGGCGGACCGCTTCCACGTCAACGCCTCCGCCCTGTCCGCCTTCTCCCTGCTCCAGCTGCTGGTCTACGCCGGCATGCAGGTCCCCGTCGGCCTGATGGTGGACCGCCTCGGCACCAAGAAGGTACTGACGCTGGGCGCCGTCCTCTTCACCGCCGGACAGATCGGCTTCGCCCTCTCCCCCTCGTACGGCATGGCGCTGGCCGCCCGCGCCCTGCTGGGCTGCGGCGACGCGATGACCTTCATATCCGTCCTGCGGCTCGGCACCCGCTGGTTCCCCGCCCGGCGCGGACCGCTGATGGCGCAGCTGGCCGGGCTCGTGGGGATGGCGGGCAACCTGGTCTCCACCCTGCTGCTGGCACCCGTACTGCACGGCCTCGGCTGGGTGCAGGCCTTCGCGGGCAGCGCGGTGGCGGGGCTGATCGTCCTCGTCCCGCTCGTGCTGTTCCTGCGCGACCACCCCGAGGGGCACGAGCCGGCGCCCGTCACCCGGGGCGCGGGGGGCTTCGTACGCCGCCAGATCCGGGACTCCTGGCGCGAGCCCGGCACCCGCCTCGGCCTGTGGGTGCACTTCACCACCCAGTTCCCCGCGATGGTCTTCCTGCTGCTGTGGGGCATGCCGTTCCTCGTCGAGGCGCAGGGGCTGTCGCGGACCACCGCGGGCGGGCTGCTGACCCTGGTGGTCGCCGCGAACATGGGCTTCGGCCTGGTCTACGGGCAGCTCATCGGCCGCCGCCCGGGCGCACGCCTCCCGCTGGCGCTGGGCACGGTCGGCGCCACCGCGCTGCTGTGGGCCTCCGTCCTGGTGTACCCCGGCGACCGGGCCCCGATGTGGCTGCTGGTCACGCTGTGCGTGGTGCTCGGCACCTGCGGGCCCGCCTCGATGATCGGCTTCGACTTCGCCCGCCCCGCGAACCCGGCCGAACGGCAGGGCACCGCGTCCGGCATCACCAACATGGGCGGCTTCCTCGCCTCCATGACCACCCTGCTGGCGGTCGGCGTCCTGCTCGACGCCACCGGGGACGACTACCGGACCGCCTTCTCGTCGGTGTTCGTGGTGGAGCTGCTGGGCCTGACCCAGGTCCTGCGGCTGGCGCCCCGCGCCCTGGCCCGCGAACGCGAGGCCCTCGCCGTCCCCACGGCCGCCGGGGGGAGCCCCCGGAAGGCCGTGCGCCCCGCGCCCCGCTGACCCCGCGCGCCGACGCCTCCCGCACCGCCTCCTGCCGGTACTCGGTGGGACTCACCCCGTACGCGTCGCGGAACGCCCGGCTGAACACCGACGGATGGGTGAACCCCCACCGCCCCGCCACCGCGTGCACCGGCCGGGCGAGCAGCCCGGGGTCGGCCAGGTCGGCCCGGCACCGCTCCAGACGGCGCTGCCGGATCCGCGCCGCCGGGCTCCCCTCGGGCACCGCGCGTTCGCGCGTGAACAGGGGGACGCCCAGGCGCGGGCGGCGGTTCTACGGGGTCACGGCGAACGCCCCGAGGATGGCGGCGGCCAGCCCGGTGTCGCCCTCCACCTTCACCCGGTCCGCGACCGTGCGCGGCCGGACCCGGCCCGCGGCGAGCCGTACGTACGTCTCCCAGTCCATGGCCAGCGACACGTCCGGGCCCAGCGAGGGGGTCTTGTCGAGGGTGGCCCGGCCCGCCGCGTCCACCCGTACCGTCCGCAGGAACTCCACCGGCCCGTGCACGTCGATGACCACCACCGAGTTCGGCGGCGCGCCCGCGCCCTTCGCGACCACCTTCGGCAGCCCGGCGAGGAGGATGTCCCGCGCCACGAACGCGCCCGGCGAGTCCCAGTTCCCCGGAACGCCCAGCGCCGCCCGCAGGTCCTGCTCGTGGATCCAGGTGTCGAAGGCGCGCAGCCGCAGCGCGAACTCCAGCGTGATCTGGTTGCCCTGGGGCCCGCGCACCATCGTGGTGGCCGGATCCCGCTTCTCGTTGCGCAGCTGGCGCTGACGGCGGATGACCGTGTACTCCAGCTCCGAGGTCATCTCCGGGGCGGTGTGGTGGCGGCGTACGTCAACCGGCACCTCCATGTACCGGGTGAACTCGTCCACCACGTGCCGCAGGTCGCGCGGCAGGGTGTGGATCGGCCGCGGGTCGCCGAGCTGTTCCAGCTCAAGGCCGATGAGGTGCGACACGATGTCGCGCACGGACCACCCGGGGCAGGGCGTGGGCAGGTTCCACTGGCCCTCCGGGAGGGGGAGGACCAGCTCGGTTATCGCCTCGATGGAGTGCGTCCACGCGTCGGCATAGGGCTCAAGGCTGGGATGGACGGTCAACGGGACCCCTCGCTGGCTGTTCAGTGGCGCGTTGTGGACTATTCCCAAAACTACGCTGCCGATGAGCACCCCGACAGCGCTTTCGTGTGACGATCGTAGGCCTTGAGTTGACCGGCTGACATGCCAGGACGGTGGTAGTGTGCGCGCCTCGCTGATCCAAATCGCGGTGAACGAAGGGGAGTCGGTGGCTTCCCGGCGGCAGCGGGCCGCCGAACTCGTCAGGGAGCAGAGCGGCTCCGATCTCGTCGTGCTGCCCGAACTGTGGACGGTGGGCGCCTTCGCCTATGAGCAGTTCGAGACGGAGGCCGAACCGCTGGACGGCCCGACCTTCGCGGCCATGTCCAAGGCGGCGGGCGACGCCGGGGTCTGGCTGCACGCCGGCTCGGTCGTGGAGCGCGCCGGCGACGGCTCGCTCTACAACACCGCCCTCGTGCTCTCCCCGTCCGGCGAGCTCGCCGCGACCTACCGCAAGATCCACCGCTTCGGCTTCGACCAGGGCGAGGCGGTGCTGATGTCCGCCGGCGACTCCCTGACCACGGTGACCCTGCCGGAGCAGACCCTCGGCCTCGCCACCTGCTACGACCTGCGCTTCCCCGAGCTGTTCCGCGGGCTCGTCGACGCGGGCGCCACCACGATGGTCGTCGCCGCGGGCTGGCCGGCCCGGCGGCGCGAGCACTGGACCCTGCTGAACCGGGCGCGGGCGGTGGAGGACCAGGCGTACGTACTGGCCTGCGCGACGGCCGGTACGCACGCGGGCGTCGAACAGTCCGGGCACAGCCTGGTGGTGGACCCCTGGGGCGAGGTGCTCGCGGAGGCGGGCCCGGGCGAGGCCGTCCTGACGGTGGACCTGGACCCGGCGAAGGTCGCCGAGACCCGGGAGCAGTTCCCGGCCCTGAAGGACCGCACCCTGGGCCGCCACCCCTAGCCCCGGGGCTCCGGGGGGCTCCGGGGGGCTCCGGGCTCACCCCCCGGAGCTCCCTTCCTCCCGCTCCTTTTCGGCCATTCTGATCACGCAGACGGCGAGCGCCACCAGCAGCGCCGCGTCCGCGTCCTCCCGGACCACGTCGACGGCGTACGTCTCGCGGATCCGGTACCACTGGCGGGAGACGAGCGCGAGCAGCTCGCCCTCGTACTCGACCTTGAACTCGCGGTCCAGGATCCGCCCGCTGACGTCCAGCTCCGTGCCCTCCGCCATGGTCACGCGGAAGTGGTTGCGCAGCAGCGAGAGCCGCTTGCGCCGGACCACCGCCAGCCGGACCCCGTCCCGCTCCAGGGTCATCGCGTCCCGCAGGGTGAAGAGCTTCTCCCGCAGCGTCAGCAGCACCCGCCCCTGCGGATCCTCCAGTTCAAGGGTGTCGCGGAAGCGCAGCGCCTTCCCGTCGACGAGGAAGGCGTGCCGGCCGTCCTCGTCCTCGATCCAGTAGTCGTCCCCGATGGCCAGCAGTTTGTCCCGAACGAGGTATTTCATGCGCTGATCGTTGCCCGGGATAGCTTTGCCCCATGCCCACGAAGCCCAGCACCCGCCTGCTGTACGTGACCGACCTCGCCTACCCCGCGCGCGGCCGCCGCTACTGCGACGAGGACATATTCCTCACCGCCCGCCTGCGCGAGCACTTCGACCTGGCCCTGTGCCACCCGCTGGACGCGCAGGCCCTCATGGCTGGCTTCGACGCCGTCGTCGTGCGCAACAGCGGCCCGGTCCTGGGCTACCAGCGGGCCTACGACGACTTCCGCGCCGCCGCCCTCGCCACCGGGACCCCCGTCTACAACCCGCTCACCGGCCGCGCCGACATGGCCGGCAAGCAGTACCTCCTCGACCTCACGGCCGCCGGGTACCCGGTGATCCCGACCGTGGACGACCCGGCCGACCTGCACCTGCTGCCGCCCGTCGACACGTACGCGGTCAAGCCCAAGCAGGGCGCCGACTCCATGGGCCTCGCCTTCACCTCCACCCCGTCCGGCCCGGCGGGGGAGATCCTGATCCAGCCGCGGATCGACTTCGCGTACGAGGTGTCCTTCTACTTCGTCGACGACGCCTTCCAGTACGCCCTCCACGCCCCGGACCCCGCCCGCCGCTGGGACCTCACCCCGTACGAGCCGACCGCCGAGGACCTGGCCTTCGCCCGCCGCTTCATCGACTGGAACACCCTCGACCACGGCGTCCAGCGCGTGGACGCCTGTCGCGCCCCGTCGGGGGAGCTGCTGCTGGTCGAACTGGAGGACCTGAACCCGTACCTGTCCCTGGACCTCCTCCCGGAGCCGGTCCGGGACGCCTTCGTGGACGCCCTGACGGCCTCGCTCCGCGCGTTCACCGCCGGGACCTGAGTCCCCGATCGTGTGACCCGGTGTTCACACCCGGATGGCAAGCTTGAAGGATGAACGATGCTGCCCCGGCGCCCACCCCTGCGCCCGCACCCCGCAAGCGTGCCCGTGTCCGTGCCCCCGAGCTGATCGGCAAGGGCGGCTGGCTCAACACCGGCGGCAAAGAGCTCACCCTCGCTGACCTGCGAGGTAAGTGCGTTGTTGTGGATTTCTGGACGTTCTGCTGCATCAACTGCCTGCACGTCCTCGACGAGCTGCGGGAGCTGGAGGAGAAGCACCGGGACACCGTGGTGATCATCGGGGTGCACTCGCCGAAGTTCGTCCACGAGGCCGAGCACGCCGCCGTCGTCGACGCCGTCGAGCGGTACGAGGTGCACCACCCCGTGCTCGACGACCCCGAGCTCGCGACGTGGAAGCAGTACGCCGTGCGGGCCTGGCCGACGCTCGTGGTGATCGACCCCGAGGGGTACGTCGTCGCGCAGCACGCCGGTGAGGGGCACGCGCACGCCATCGCGCGGCTCGTGGAGGAGCTGGAGGCCGAGCACGAGGCCAAGGGCACCCTGCGGCGCGGGGACGGGCCCTACGTGGCGCCCGAGCCCGTCGCCACCGACCTGCGCTTCCCCGGCAAGGCGCTCGTGCTGCCCTCCGGGAACCTGCTGGTGTCCGACTCGACGCGGCACCAGCTCGTGGAGCTGGCCGCCGACGGGGAGACCGTCGTACGCCGTGTCGGCAGCGGCGAACGCGGCTTCGGGCCGGACGCCTTCAGCGAGCCGCAGGGGCTCGCGCTGCTGCCCGACGGGCGGGTCGTGGTGGCCGACACCGTCAACCACGCGCTGCGGGTGTTCGACCCGGAGACGGGAGCCGTGGAGACCGTCGCCGGGACCGGGCGGCAGTGGTGGCAGGGGTCCCCGACCTCCGGGCCGGCGCTGGAGGTGGACCTGTCCTCGCCGTGGGACGTGGCCTGGTGGCAGGGCAGGGTGTGGATCGCCATGGCCGGCGTGCACCAGCTGTGGACCTGGGACCCGGAGGCGGGGACCGTCGGGGTCGCCGCCGGGACGACGAACGAGGGGCTCGTCGACGGGCCCGCCGCCGAGGCCTGGTTCGCGCAGCCGTCCGGGCTCGCGGCCGCCGGGGACCGGCTGTGGATCGCCGACTCCGAGACCAGCGCCCTGCGGTACGTGGAGCGCGAAGGGGAGGGCGGGTACGTCGTGCGGTCCGCCGTCGGAACCGGGCTGTTCGACTTCGGGCACCGCGACGGCGACGCCGCCCAGGCGCTGCTCCAGCACCCGCTGGGGGTGACCGCGCTGCCCGACGGCTCGGTCGCGGTCTGCGACACGTACAACCACGCCCTGAGGCGGTTCGACCCCGCCACCGGGCAGGTGTCCACCCTCGCCACCGATCTGCGCGAGCCCAGCGCCGCCGTGCTGGCCGGCGAGGACATCGTGGTGGTGGAGTCCGCCCGGCACCGGCTGACCCGGCTGCGGCTCCCGGAGGAGGCCGTACGCGTGGACGCGGTCGCCCACCGCACCCAGCGGGCGGCCACCGAGGTGGCCCCCGGCACGCTCCGCCTGGACGTGGTCTTCCAGGCCCCGGCCGGCCAGAAGCTGGACACCCGCTACGGGCCGTCCACCCGGCTGCTGGTCTCCTCGACCCCGCCGGAGTTGCTGGCGGAGGGCGAGGGCGCCGGGACGGACCTGTTCCGGGACCTGGTGCTGCACCCCGACGTCACCGAAGGGGTGCTGCACGTCTCGGCGATGGCCGCGTCCTGCGACGACGACCCGGCCAACGAGTACCCGGCCTGCCACGTCCACCAGCAGGACTGGGGCGTCCCGGTGAAGGTGTCCGCCGACGGGACCGGCCGCCTGCCGCTGGTCCTCGCGGGGATGGACCCCGCGCAGGACCAGGGCGGCCAGGGCGCCTAGCGGGCGTTACCCGAGCTGGTCGGCCGGCTCCTCCTCCGTCTCCGGGTCCTCCGCCGGCGTGATCCTCCGGCGGAGGTTCTCGATGTCCGTCTGCAGGCCGATCAGCTGCATGTGGAGCTCGTCGAGGACGGCCAGGGGGACGATCGGGGTGTGCCCGGCCACCTCCGGTTCGAGCTGGTGCAGCAGGTCCATGGCGTCCCGGGCCGCGGTGACGCTCTGGCGCAGCACCGTACGGTGATCGGCGGCGCGCCGGCTCGCCGGGCGGGTGTCCACGGCGCCGGGGGCCGTGGCGGCCGCCCCGGGCCGGTCGTCGGCCTCTCCGGTACGCGGCTCCGGCAGCGGCAGCGGCAGGGCGGGCGCGGGGTCGGCCGGGGGCGCGGTGTTCTTCCGGGCCCGCTCGGGGTCCGCCGCGTAGACGACGTCCCACTGGTACAGGAGCTCGGGCACGCCGTCGGCGTCCCGGGCGACCTTGTGGTCGCCGTCCAGGTCCACCCCGAAGTGGATGTACGGGCTGCCGCCCTCGCCCTCGGGCTTCTCCTTGCGGGTCAGGGTGCGCATGGTGACCGCGTTCTCCGGCAGGGCGTCGCTCCGGAAGCCGTTCGCCACCAGGGCGAGGGTCCACAGGCCCAGCTCGTTGTCCTGCCGGGAGAGCCCTTCGACGATCAGGCTGACGTCGGCCCGGAAGGGCACACCGCCCTTCTCCTTGGCCGCGTTGAGCGCGGAGCCGACGTTGCGGGTCAGCAGCTTGTCGGCGATGAGCGCGACACCGCCGGCCACGGCCAGGGTGCAGCGTGCGTTGGTGTCGCCGGCCAGCGCGGGCGCCACCAGGGTGGTGAAGTCGTCGGTGGGGACGGGGTCCCATTCGCCGATGACGTCCGAGGTGAGGACACCGCCGTTGTTCCAGGCGTTCCGGGCCTGCTTGGTCACGAGCTTCTTGTAGCTGCGCCACGGCAGGTCGATGATCGGGCCGAGGAGTTCGCCGAAGCCCTTGAGCCCCATGCGCTTGCCGCCCTTGATGGCCTTGGCCTGGTCCTTGAGGCGTTCGAGCAGCTCGGGCCGGGTGAGGGCGTGGACGACGTAGACGGCCCGCCACAGCGCGGTGCCGGGCGGGGGCGTCGAGCCGGGGAAGAGCCGGGGCAGGTCGGACGAGGGGGTGCGGCCGACGGCGAGGCCGTAGACGGCCTGGAGGTCGTCCTGCGGGATCAGCGAGTCGCCGAGCTGGATGACCCGCTTGAGGGCCCGGGTGATGACCTCGACGTTCTGGGCGGCGTCGTCCCACGCCTTGAACTCGACGTGGACGCTGGCCAGTACGCTCCTGATGGCGTCGTCGAAGATGTCCTCGGGGGCGAGCAGGTGCCCCGGGTGGCCCTCGATGCCGACCGCGATCTGAGTGGGCGCGACGAAGGTCTGCCCGATCTGGGCGGCGCGGGGACCCGGTTCGAGGACGCCGACGGCCTGTGCGTACTCCTCGCGCAGGGAGCCGCGCCACTTCTCCCGGACCGACGCCAGGTGGCGGCCGGTCGGGACGCCGGGCGGGACGGGGGTCTCCGCCTTGCCGAACAGCGCGTTCACGACCAGGTCGGCGACCTCGTCGCTCTCGGCGCCGGGGCCGGCGAGGACGGCCCAGGCACTGGCGAGCCGGGTGATGCCGTCGCGTACGGCCAGGGTGTGGAAGGACTCCGTGCCGTCCTCGAAGGAGATCTCGACCGGGTGGACGATCAGGTTGCGGGTGATCGTCCGGGCGAGGATCGAGCCGACGTAGTTGTTCAGCGACAGGGTGCCGTTGATCGTCTGCCATACGTGTTCGCGCAGGTGGGAGAGGTCCTTGAAGCGGTACCGGACCGTCGCGCAGGGGCGCCCGTCCTCGGTGATCCCCTGGACCTGGGGGTCCGGGATCTCGGTGGCCTCCATCCCGGTGCGCGGCTGGATGCCGGGGAGCAGCTCGCTCAGGTAGACCCGGGTGACGAGCGAACGCAGGGTCGCGCCCTCGACGTTCTCCACCATCAGGACCCCGCCGGGGTCCTGCCGGGTGGGGCGCAGCTGTACGGCGACCCCCTCCGCGTCGATCGCGGCGCGCCCCACGGCCGACCAGGCGTCCTCCGTCAGCAGGGTCGACGGGTTGGCGCGGCCCGCCTCGACGACCTTCCGCGCGACGTCGTCGGCGGGCGGTACCGGCAGGTCCTGCCCGGTGTTGGACACCAGGATCTGCTCCGGCCCCCAGGTGACGGTGAGTGACCGGGGCGTGTGCTGGGACATCAGTGGTTGCCTCCGTGACGCTTGGGCGTGCGCGCAGCCTATGGTTCAAGTCGCCCTATTGTCGCGGAAGTTATTTGGTTAGGGGTGGGCTCTATAGGCCCAACTGGGCCTTGGCCTGCGGATAGTTCTCGAAAATCTGGGGCAGCGGGTTGGCCCCGACGTGATCGAGGGCGGCGATGGAAGCGGCGACGGCGACGACGTGGCCGAGCGGACCGTCCTTCTCGATGACGAAGACGAACTCGTTCTCGGAGGTGGGGAGTCGCTTCGGGAGCGTGATGAGTCCCAGTTTGTCCAGCTCCCTGTTGATGTCTCCGCAGAGTTCGGGGCTCAGCCGTGTGCGATTGGGTGCGGCGTGCTTCTTGATGAAGGCCATGGAAAGTCGCTTGATGCCGTCATCGGCTTCCACTGCGTGCTTGACAATCATCAAGTCCATAACCAAGTACATTACTCAGTTGGTTGTGGAGTTGTGAAGGCCCTGCCCGCTGCGCGCGGACAGGGCCTCGTCCTCAACTCGCCCCGCTGCTGCGGGAGATCAGCCCTCCAGGAACGCCAGCAGGGCGTTCGCGAGGAGGAACGGGTCGTCGGAGCCGCAGAGTTCGCGGGCCGAGTGCATCGACAGGATCGCCACGCCGATGTCCACCGTCTGGATCCCGTGGCGGGCGGCGGTGATCGGGCCGATCGTCGTGCCGCACGGCATGGAGTTGTTGGAGACGAAGGTCTGCCACGGCACCCCGGCCCGCTCGCAGGCCGCGGCGAACACCGCGCGGCCGCTGCCGTCGGTGGCGTAGCGCTGGTTGACGTTGACCTTCAGGATGGGTCCGCCGTTGGCGCGCGGGTGGTGCGAGGGGTCGTGCCGCTCGGCGTAGTTGGGGTGGACCGCGTGCCCGGTGTCCGAGGAGAGGCAGATGGTGCCGGCGAAGGCGCGGGCCTTGTCCTCGTACGTGCCGCCGCGCGAGAAGACTGAACGTTCCAGCACGTTGCCCAGCAGGGGGCCGTCGGCGCCGGTGTCCGACTGGGAGCCGTTCTCCTCGTGGTCGAAGGCCGCCAGCACCGGGATGTGGTCCAGGCCCTCGGAGGCGGAGACCGCGGCGAGGGCCGCGACACCGGCGTGCACCGACAGCAGGTTGTCCATGCGCGGGCCGGCCAGCAGCTCGCGGTCGCGGCCCAGGTAGGCGGGCGGCTCGATCGAGTGGACCATCAGGTCCCAGCCGGCCACCGAGCCCTGCGGCAGGCCCTCTTCCTCCTCCAGGAAGGCGATCAGGTCGCCCTCGCGGGCCTCGCCCAGGCCCCAGATCGGCTGCATGTGCCGCTGCTTGTCGAGCTTGAGGCCGTCCGTGTTGACCGACCGGTCCAGGTGCACGGCGAGCTGCGGGACGCGCAGCAGGGCGCGGTCCACGTTCACCAGGCGCTCGGTGCCGTCGCGCAGGGTCAGCCGCCCCGCGAGGCCGAGGTCGCGGTCCAGCCAGGTGTTGAGCAGGGTCCCGCCGTAGATCTCCACCGCGACCTGGCGCCAGCCCTGCGAGCCCGTGTCCGGTACGGGCTTGACCCGCAGGTTGGGGGAGTCGGTGTGGGCGCCGATGATCCGGAAGGGGGTGTGCGCGGCCGCGCCCTCGGGCACGTACCAGGCGATGAGCGCGCCGCCGCGCAGGACGAACCTGCCTCCCGTGCCCGAGTCCCAGGCGTCCGATTCCGACAACTGCCTGAAGCCCGCCTTCTCCAGCCGCTCCGCCGCGTTCGCCACTGCGTGGTACGGCGACGGACTGGCCGTCAGGTAGGTCATCAGATCGTCGGTGTGGCCGCGGTCGAAGCGGGCGGGAGAGCTCATGTGGTTCACCTTAACGACGGTCGTGTTCGCCAATGCCGGACTGCGGCGGATAGCCGAAAGGTCGAGGACCGCGGGGGGTTTGCCCCGCGGTCCCGTCGTTCTCAGCCCGGCGGGCGCTCGAATCTGCGCTGCAGTTGTCTGCGCTCGCCCCGGCGGATGCGCGGGAGCATCTCGGGGGTCTGCGGCGGGCGCTGCGCGCGTCTCTTGCGTCCGGCGCAGAAGATACAGGCCTCACCCGGAGGGGCATCGGGGTCGATCGGCGCGCCGGGGTGCTCGGAGCATCCCGACGCGTTGCGCGGCCGCGACAGCTCCCGGGCCACGATGAAGGCCCGGTGGAGGTCGTCCGCGATGCGCACGAAGTCCTGGTCGGCGGAGCCGAGCGTGAGGTGGAAACGCTGCTCGTCGATCACGCGCAGGCAGTGGCGCAGGACGTCGAGGGTGTACGGGGGCTCGGGGACGGGGTACCCGAGGCGCCGCTGCTCGCCCGCGGGGGCGGGGCCCGCGGGCCGGCCGCCCTGGAGGCGCCGGCCGAGGCGGCGCCGGTCGTTGCAGATGAGGCAGCGGCCCCAGCCCTCGGGCGCCTCGGGGTCGAGGGCGCCGTTGGGGTGCTCGGGGCAGCCGGTGTAGCTCTTGGCCGGGGCCAGGCCCGCTGCCGTCTGGAAGGCCACGTACAGGGCGTCGGCCACGGGGTCGTACTCGGCGGGGTGGGCGCCGTCGTAGAGGTCCTTGATCCGGTCGCCGAGCGCGCCCACGTTGGCCTGGAGCTCCTTGAGGGCGTACGGGCGCCCCGTGGGGACGGAATACCCCCTGCTGCCGTGCTGCTCCTGTGGACTCATGTCTACGAGCGTGCCACGAACCACCGACAACGGCCGAAACGGCCCGACAGCAGTGGCCGGACCCCCGACAGGGAGGGTCCGGCCACTGTGCGTACGTACACCGCGTACGTTCTTGGTCGGCGAGGCGGGCGGTGCCTTAGAAGGCGGCCTCGTCGAGGTCCATGAGGGAGTTGTCGACGGCCTCGGCCAGCGCGCGCTGGACCGAGACGCCCGGCAGGACCTGGCCGGCGAAGAACTTCGCGGCGGCGATCTTGCCGGTGTAGAAGGCGACGTCCTTCGCGGAGGCGCCCTCCAGCTTCTCGGCGGCCACGGCCGCGCCCTTGAGCAGCAGGTATCCGACGACGACGTCACCGGAGGCCATCAGCAGGCGGGTGGTGTTCTGGCCGACCTTGTAGATGTTCTTGACGTCCTCGCCGGTGGCGGTGAGGTCGACGATCATCTGGCCGACGATGGCCTCCAGGTCCACGGCGGCCTTCGCGAGGGCGTCGCGGGCGGGGGCGAGGTCCTCGCCGCCGGGGCCCTCGGCGAGGAACTTCTTGATCGTCTCGGAGAGGATGTTCAGCGAGGCGCCCTGGTCGCGGACGATCTTCCGGAAGAAGAAGTCCTGGCCCTGGATGGCCGTGGTGCCCTCGTAGAGGGTGTCGATCTTGGCGTCGCGGATGTACTGCTCGATCGGGTACTCCTGCAGGTAGCCGGAGCCGCCGAAGGTCTGCAGGGACTGGGCGAGCTGCTCGTAGGACTTCTCCGAGCCGTAGCCCTTGACGATCGGCAGGAGCAGGTCGTTGAGGCCGATCTGGGCGGAGGCGTCCTCGCCGGCGGCCTGCTTGACGGCGATCTCGTCCTGGACGGACGCGGTGTAGAGGACCAGCGCGCGCATGCCCTCGGCGTAGGCCTTCTGCGTCATCAGCGAGCGGCGCACGTCGGGGTGGTGCGTGATGGTGACCTTGGGCGCGGACTTGTCCATGAAGTTCGCGAGGTCGGGGCCCTGCACGCGCTCCTTGGCGTACTCCAGGGCGTTCAGGTAGCCCGTCGAGAGCGTCGCGATGGCCTTCGTGCCGACCATCATGCGGGCGAACTCGATGATCATGAACATCTGGCGGATGCCGTCGTGCTTGTCGCCGATCAGCCAGCCCTTGGCGGGGTGCTGGTCGCCGAAGGTCATCTCGCACGTGTTGGAGGCCTTGAGGCCCATCTTGTGCTCGACGTTGGTGGCGTAGACGCCGTTGCGCTCGCCCAGCTCGCCGGTCTCCCAGTCGAAGTGGAACTTCGGGACGAGGAAGAGCGACAGGCCCTTGGTGCCCGGGCCGTGGCCCTCGGGGCGGGCGAGGACGTAGTGGAGGATGTTCTCCTCCATGTCGTGCTCACCGGAGGTGATGAAGCGCTTCACGCCCTCGATGTGCCAGGAGCCGTCCGCCTGCTGGATCGCCTTGGTGCGGCCGGCGCCCACGTCCGAGCCGGCGTCCGGCTCGGTGAGGACCATGGTGGAGCCCCAGCGCTTCTCGACGGCGATCTGCGCGATGCGCTTCTGGGCCTCGTTGCCCTCCTCGTGGAGGACGCCGGCGAAGGCCGGGCCGGAGGAGTACATCCAGATGGCCGGGTTGGAGCCGAGGAGCAGCTCCGCGTACGCCCAGATGAGCGAGCGGGGCGAGGTGGTGCCGCCGATCTCCTCGGGCAGGCCCAGGCGCCAGTACTCCGAGTCCATGAAGGCCTCGTAGCTCTTCTTGAAGGAGGCCGGGACCGGGGCGGTGTTGGTGGCCGGGTCGAAGACCGGCGGGTTGCGGTCGGCGTCCGCGAAGGATTCCGCGAGCTCGTTCTCCGCGAGGCGGGCGATCTCGGACAGGATGCTCTTGGCGGTCTCGGTGTCCATCTCACCGAACGGGCCGGTGCCGTACAGCTTGTCGCGGCCGAGCACCTCGAAGAGGTTGAACTCGATGTCGCGGAGATTCGACTTGTAGTGCCCCATGGCGACGGCTCCGTTAAGGCTCGGGGAGACAGGTTCCTCGTACATACCAATCGGTAACGTCATGATGCTACCCACCAGTAATAAGAATCAACCCTTGATTGACCACTGTGACCAGCGTCAAGTGGGATCGGCTGGAGGGTGCCTGGGGGCGGGGCCCGCTCGGTAGGCTTCGGTCCATGTACGGCTACGACCAGAACGTGAGCGCAGGGCAGCAGCAGTACGCCGCCCCGCAGCAGATGGCCGGCGGGTACGGCGAGCAGCCGCTCTACCCCGAGCCCTCGCCGCCGTCGCTCGCCGACGCGGTCCGGGCCTTCACCACCGGGTCGCTGTCCGCCGAGGACTTCCAGCAGATCTTCGCGACGTCGAAGGTCTACTGCCCGCGCGGTGACACCCCGGGGTTCCTGGCCCTGCACAACACGCAGCAGCCGGTCATCCCGATGTTCACCACGCTCAAGGAGCTCCGCCGGTACGCCGGCAAGGAGTCCAAGTACTTCGTGATCACCGGCGCCGAGGTGATCGACCTGCTGCCGACCGGGTACGGCTTCGTCCTCGACATGGAGGGCGACCACCGGATGGTGTTCGACGCGAAGGCCGTCGAGCAGATGGTCGACTTCGCCATGCGCCGCATGTACGGCTGACCCGTCGTGGTCCCGTAGCGGTTCCGGCGCCGGGGGTGGGCGGGCGTTGCCGGGGGTGCGCTTCACGGCCGAGGACCTGTTCGACTCCCGTCGGCCTCGGGAGCGCAGCCGCCCACTCGGCGAAGGGCCTGGGCGTGGAACTGCTGCGGGGCGGCGGCTGAGGACCGTGCGGGCCGCCCCGAGGTTTCGGCCACCGCCGAAAGGATCGCCGGAGCGGCCGCCCTCGCGCACCATCGGGAGCGGCGGGGGATCCACGGGGGAGTCCCCCGCCCAGCCCCCTTCGGGTCAGGCCGCCCGGCGCCGGCGCCACAGGGCGACGCCCGCGGCGGCCACCGCCAGGGCCGCCAGCCCGTACGCGTACAGCAGCGCGGGGTCGGGGCGGTAGGCCAGGCAGATGCGGATCCCGGCGAAGAAGGGGAAGCCGATCAGGCCCCAGCGGCCGTCGTAGTCGATCCCGGACGTCGCCCACTGGAGCAGCAGGCCGGCGAGGAACGTCAGCACCGCCCACGCGCCGAGGTAGGGCCAGGGCGAGCCGGGCAGGGGCTCCATCGGCAGGCCGGTGGCCGCCCAGCGGTACACGGCGTACCCGGCGCCGGTCATCAGCGCCGTCATCGCCACGGCCGGTCCGAGCACGCGCAGCCACGCCGGCGTGCTCCACCGCCGCGCGGGGGCGGGCTCGGTGTCGCGGTCGGGGTCGGTCGGGGGGGTGCTGGTGTCCATGACCCGGAAGACCGCGCACCGCGGCCCCTGGTTGTCAGGTGCGGGCAAAAAGCACGGTCCGGGGCGGAAAGCGGCCGGAATCGCCCGCCCACCGCCCCGCGGAGCCGCACGCGCCCGCCCGGGAATGCCCCGGACGGGTGCGCTGTTCCGTGCGGTGTGGCAGAAAGTTCGAGTTTCAACTAAACTCGACGCAGAAGGAGGTCCTGACCATGCCCGCAGTGACTGTTGAGAACCCGTTGGCCCTTCCGCGCGTGGCCGAGCCCCAGACGGCCGCCGCCCGCAAGGTGCTCGCCGTGACCACGGCTCCGGGGGGATTCGAGGGCGAGGGCTTCCCGGTGCGCCGGGCGTTCGCCGGCATCGACTACCAGTACCTCGACCCGTTCATCATGATGGACCAGATGGGCGAGGTGGAGTACGCGCCGGGCGAGCCGAAGGGCACCCCGTGGCACCCCCACCGCGGCTTCGAGACCGTCACCTACCTGATCGACGGGACCTTCGTCCACCAGGACAGCAACGGCGGCGGCGGAGTCATCAACGACGGCGACACCCAGTGGATGACCGCCGGTTCGGGCCTCCTGCACATCGAGGCCCCGCCGGAGCACCTGGTCGTCAGCGGCGGGCTCTTCCACGGCCTCCAGCTGTGGGTGAACCTCCCGGCCTCCGACAAGATGATGCCCCCGCGCTACCAGGACATCGGCGGCGGCAAGGTCAAGCTGCTCACCACCCCCGACGGCGGCGCGCTGCTCCGCGTCATCGCCGGTGAGCTGGGCGGGCACGAGGGCCCGGGCATCACCCACACCCCGATCACGATGATCCACGCGACCGTCACCCCGGGCGCGCAGATCACCCTGCCGTGGCGCGAGGACTTCAACGCCCTCGCGTACGTACTGGCCGGGCGCGGAACGGTGGGCACCGACCGCAGGCCGGTCCACACCGGGCAGACGGTCGTCTTCGGCGAGGGCGGCTCCCTCACGGTGCGCGCGGACGAGTCGCAGGACTCCCACACCCCGGACCTGGAGATCGTGCTGCTCGGCGGCCGGCCGATCCGCGAGCCGATGGCGCACTACGGGCCGTTCGTCATGAACACCCGGCACGAGCTCCAGCAGGCCTTCGACGACTTCCAGGCGGGCCGGCTGGGCCGGATCCCCACCACCGCCCGGGAGCGCACCGTCTCGGCGGAGCAGCACTCGTAAGCACGGCAGCCCCCCGCCGGGCGGCCGGCGGGGTGTCGGCCACACGCCGGCAGTGCGTGTCCCCCTTTCGGCTCCCGGGGGAGCCGGGCCCCTACTCGTCCTCCGCGACCTCGTACCCGGTCTCGTCGGCGGGCTTGGAGCGCTCGTACAGCTCGAACCAGATCGACTTGCCCGCGCCCCTGGGGTCCACGCCCCAGGTGTCGGCGAGCATCTCCATCAGCAGCACCCCGCGCCCGCTGGAGGCCATCTCGCCCGGGTGCCGCTTGTGCGGCGGCTCGTCGCTGCCGTCGGCGACCTCCACGCGCAGCCGGCGGGTGCCCAGCTCGCCGGCCGCCTCCGCGACCAGCAGCGCGTCCCCGTCGGTGTGCACCAGCACGTTGGTCACCATCTCGGAGACCATCAGCTCCGCCGAGTCCACCTGCTCCGGGTCCGCCCAGTCGTGCAGCAGCTCCCGGATCTGGCGGCGGGCGCCCGCGATCCGCTCCGGTTCGGCCTGGGCCACGGTCAGCATCGTGCGCCGGGCGGGCCGGGCCGGGTGCAGCGGGCCGGTCCCGCAGCCGCAGCCGGCGCCCTCGCGGCAGAGCAGCACCACGGCTATGTCGTCCTCGCGGCGGTCGGCGAGCGGGCCGGTGGTGTGGTGCGAGGAGGGCCCGTGCACGGCCTGGACCAGCAGGTCGGCGAGGCGTTCCAGGTGCCCGGCGGTGAGTCCGGCGGCGGCGTCCGTGCCGCCGTCCGCGCCGGGCCCGTACGTCTCGGCGTCGGCCTCCAGGATCGCCCGCAGCCGGGCCCAGCCGGTGTCGAGGTCGTGCCCGCCGGTCTCGATGAGCCCGTCGGTGCACAGCATCATCGTCTCGCCGGGCTCCAGGGTGAACCGGGTCGTCGGATAGTCGGTGTCGGGGACGATCCCGAGCGGCAGTCCGCCGGCCGTGGGCCGCATCAGGACGGTGCCGTCCGTCATCCGGATCGCCGGGTCGGGGTGCCCCGCGCGGGCCACCTCCAGCGTGCCGGTCTCCGGGTCGCACTCCACGTACAGGCAGGTCGCGAAGCGGGGGCTGAGGTAGTCGGACTCGCCGCCGGGGCCGCGTCCGCCCGCCCCCGCCTCCGCTTCCTCCTCCTGGGAGGAGCAGAGCCCGGCGAGGAAGCGGGAGGCCCGGGAGAGCACCGCGTCGGGCCGGTGGCCCTCGGACGCGTACGCCCGTACGGCGATCCGCAGCTGTCCCATCAGCCCGGCGGCCCGTACGTCGTGCCCCTGGACGTCGCCGATGACCAGCGCGAACCGTCCCGACGGCAGCGGGATCATGTCGTACCAGTCGCCGCCGACCTGGAGCCCGCCGCCGGTGGGGACGTAGCGCGCGGCGAGGGTCATGCCGGGGATCTCGGGCCCGAGCTGCGGCATCATCGACCGCTGGAGTCCGGTGGTCAGCTCCCGTTCCGACTCGGCGACTCCGGCCCGCTGGAGGGCCTGGGCCAGCATCCGGGCGACCGTCGTCAGCACGGACCGCTCGTCGGGCGAGAAGGTCACCGGCTGCCTGAAGGCGGCCATCCAGGCCCCCATGGTCCGCCCGGCCACGATCAGCGGCAGGAAGGCCCAGGAGACCCGGCCGAAGGGCTTGGCCAGCGGCCAGGTGACCGGGAAGCGCCGCTCGTACTCCTCCGGTGTGGGCAGGTAGATCGCCCGGCCGGTGCGGACGACCTCCGCGGCCGGGTAGGCGGTGTCCAGGACCATGTCCGTGAAGGGGGCCTCGTCGCCGGGGGCGTGCCCGTGGTGGCCGATGACCGACAGCTTCTCGCCCGCCACCCCGAAGACCGCCAGCCCGTCGGGGCTGAAGCCCGGCATGGACAGCGAGGCGGCCACCCGCAGCACCTCGGCCGTGGACCGGGCCTCGGCGAGCGCCCGTCCGGCATCGAGCAGGAAGGCCTCGCGGGAGCGCCGCCAGTCGCCGGTGATCGGGGTGTGGAAGGCGGTGGTGCCGGGCTGCGGCTCGGCGATCTCCTGGATGGTGCCGATCAGCTCGTAGTCGACGCGGCCGTCGGCCGTCCGGTTCTCCAGGGGTTTGGAGCGGCTGCGTACGGTGCGCAGCACGCGCCCGTCCTCGTCCATGATCCGCAGCCGGGCCTCGGCGAGGGTGCCTTCGGCGACGGCGAGGTTGACGATGCCGTTGATCTCGTTCCAGTCGACCGGGTGGAAGCGCGAGCGAACCGCGACCTCGGGCAGGACGACGGGCTCGGCGGGCAGCCCGAGCAGCCGGGCGGCCTCGCTGTCGAGGGTGACCGTCCCGGAGGCGTTGTCCCATCGCCACAGGCCGGTCGCGATGGCGGCCAGGACGTCCTCGGTGCGCACCCGGTCATCTTTACAGGTCATCCCGTCGGCCTGCCTGTTCGGGAGCCTGCCCGGGCGCGCCCGCGCGGTGCCCCGCCCGGACGGTAACCTTGGGACGGTTGAATCCACCCTGGTATCGCGTAGAACTGGATGACTGATGCATCGGTACAGGTCCCACACGTGCGGCGAGCTCCGTGCCTCTGACGTCGGCACCGACGTCCGGCTGAGCGGCTGGCTGCACAATCGTCGAGACCTGGGCGGCATCCTCTTCATCGATCTGCGCGACCACTACGGCATCACGCAGCTCGTCGCCCGCCCCGGCACCGCGGCCGCCGACGTCCTGGACAAGCTGTCCAAGGAGACGGTCGTCCGGATCGACGGCAAGGTCGTCTCCCGCGGCACCGAGAACGTGAACCCCGACCTGCCGACGGGTGAGGTCGAGATCGAGGCCGCCGAGGTCGAGGTGCTCGGCGCGGCCGCCCCGCTGCCCTTCACGATCAACACCGACGACGGTGTGAACGAGGAGCGCCGCCTGGAGTACCGCTTCCTCGACCTGCGCCGCGAGCGCATGCACCGCAACATCATGCTGCGCTCGGCGGTCATCGCCTCCATCCGCTCGAAGATGGTGGCGCTCGGCTTCAACGAGATGGCGACCCCGATCCTCACCGCGACCTCCCCCGAGGGCGCCCGTGACTTCGTCGTGCCGTCCCGTCTCAACCCGGGCAAGTTCTACGCGCTGCCGCAGGCCCCGCAGCAGTTCAAGCAGCTGCTGATGATCTCCGGCTTCGACCGGTACTTCCAGATCGCGCCCTGCTTCCGCGACGAGGACGCCCGCGCGGACCGCTCGCCGGGCGAGTTCTACCAGCTCGACGTGGAGATGTCCTTCGTCGAGCAGGAGGACGTCTTCCAGCCGATCGAGAAGCTGATGACCGAGCTCTTCACCGAGTTCGGCGGCGGCCGCCCGGTCACCTCGCCGTTCCCGCGGATCCCGTTCCGCGAGTCGATGCTGAAGTACGGCAACGACAAGCCCGACCTGCGCGCCAAGCTGGAGCTCGTCGACATCACCGACGTGTTCGAGGGCTCGGAGTTCAAGGCGTTCGCCGGCAAGCACGTGCGTGCGCTGGCCGTCCCGGACACCGCCGCGCAGCCGCGCAAGTTCTTCGACGGCCTCGGCGAGTACGCGATCTCGCTGGGCGCCAAGGGCCTGGCGTGGGTCCGCGTCGGCGAGGACGGCTCGCTGACCGGCCCGATCGCCAAGTTCCTCACCGAGGAGAACGTCAAGGTCCTCACCGAGCGTCTGGGCCTGGCGGCCGGGCACGCGGTGTTCTTCGGCGCGGGCGAGTTCGACGAGGTCTCCAAGATCATGGGCCCGGTCCGGGTCGAGGCCGCCAAGCGCGCGGGCCAGTTCGAGGAGAACGTCTTCCGCTTCTGCTGGATCGTCGACTTCCCGATGTACGAGAAGGACGAGGAGACCGGCAAGATCGACTTCTCCCACAACCCCTTCTCGATGCCGCAGGGCGGCATGAAGGACCTGGAGGAGAAGGACCCGCTCGACATCCTGGCCTGGCAGTACGACATCGTCTGCAACGGCATCGAGCTGTCCTCCGGCGCCATCCGCAACCACGAGCCCGAGGTCATGCTGAAGGCCTTCGAGATCGCCGGTTACGAGGCCGAGACCGTCGAGCGCGAGTTCGCCGGCATGCTGCGCGCCTTCCGCCTCGGCGCCCCGCCGCACGGTGGCATCGCCCCGGGTGTGGACCGCATCGTGATGCTGCTGGCCGACGAGCCGAACATCCGCGAGACCATCGCCTTCCCGCTGAACGGCAACGCCCAGGACCTGATGATGGGCGCGCCGACGGTGCTGGAGGAGTCCCGCCTGCGCGAGCTGAACATCGCCCTGCGCAAGCCGGTCGAGACGAAGGCCGCGGACGCGAAGGCGGCCGACGCCAAGCCGGTCGCGGAGGCCGTCCACCCGGACGCCGCGCGCTAACGCTGCCGCTGCATGGCCGGCCGGTCATGAGGAAGGGCCCGGGATCGGTGATCCCGGGCCCTTCCGCGTTCCTGCCGGGGGTCAGAACCGGTCGAGGATGCCCTTGAGGAGGGCGGCGGAGGTCAGCTCCGTGGGGGCCGGGCCGGCGTGGAAGAAGCCGGCGTTCTCGGCGTCCAGCTTGCGCAGGAAGTCGAAGGCCTTGGCGTCGTGGTCGCCGAACGCGACGAACTGCCAGTGGATGCCGGGGGCGGCGGCCGCCGCGTCGGTGATGGCCTGGCGGGCCGGCTGGCGGTTGTCGGGGGCGCCGTCCGTCTGGAACACGACCAGGGCCGGGCCCGTGCCGCCGTCCTTCTGGTAGCGCTCGACGACCGCCTCGACGGCCACGTGGTAGCTGGTGCGGCCCATCCGGCCGAGCTCGGCGTGGCGGGCCTCGACCCAGGTCGCGTCGTGCGCGTCGAGGGTCAGCTCGGCGGTGCCGTCGAGCTCGGTGGAGAAGAACACCGTGTGGACGGTGGCCTCCTCGTCCAGGTGCGCGGCCAGGGCGAGGGCGTGGTCGGCGAGGTGCTGGGCGCTGCCGTCCTTGTAGAAGCCGCGCATGGAGCCGGACCGGTCCAGTACGAGGTACACCTTCGCGCGGGCCCCGGCCTTCCCCTTGGCCCGCAGCACCTGCCCGGCGGCCTTGTACGCCCCGGCGACCCCGGCGGCCCGCCGCCGGACCGCTGCCGCGGCGATGGCGGGCCCGTCCGCCGGGTCCGCCTGCGGCGACGCTTCGGGGGTCACGAGGGCTCCGCCCCCGGGCTCCGTCCCGGCGGCCCGGGCCTCCGGCTCCGGCTCGGCCCGGGCGACGACGGGCTCGGCCTCCGGCTCGGCGGCGGGCTCGTGCTGCGCCTGCGGCGCGGTGTCCTCGGGCTCCGCCGGGTCCGCCGGGTCCGCCTGCGGCGACGCTTCGGCGGCGACGGGCTCGGGCTCGGCCACGGCCGAGGGCTCGGCCACGGCCGAGGGCTCGGCCGGCTCGGCCTCCGGCTGCGGCGCGGTGTCCTCGGCGGCTCCCCGGGCCTCGGGCTCCGCCTCTGCGGCGGCTTCGGGCTCGGCTTCGGCCTCCGGCGCGGCAACGGCGGGCTCCGCCTCGGCGGCGTCCACCTCGGCCTGCGGCTCCGCCTCGGCGGCGGCGACCTCGGCTTCCGGCGCGGCGTGGGCGGCGGCCTCGGCTTCCGGCGCGGCCTCGGCCTCCGGCTCCGTCTGGGCGGCGGTGGCCTCGGCCTCCGGCTCCGCCTGGACGGCGGTGGCCTCGGCCTGCGGCGCGGCCTCGGCTTCCGGCTCCGTCTCGGCGGCGGGCTCCGCCTCGGAGGCCGTGGCGTCGGCCGGCTCGGCGTCCGGCTCCGTCTCGGCGGCGGTGTCCGTCTGCGCCTGCGGGGCGGGGGCCTCGGCCGGGTTCTCGGGCTCCGCCTCCGCGGCGGGCTCGGCCTGCGCCTGCGGCAGGGTCTCTTCGGCGGCTGCGGGAGCCGCCTGGGCCTCGGGCTCCGCCTCTGCGGCGGGTTCCGGCTCGGCCTGTGCCTGCGGCGCGGTGTCCTCGGCGGCGGCCGGCTCGGCCACGGCCTCAGGGGCGGCCTCGGCGGCCGACTGTGCCGGCACGGTGGCCGGGGGCTGGGGCTCTTCGGGGGTCGCGGGACCGCCCGCACCCTCCGCGGCCGCCGGAGTCGAAGGACGGCGGGCTTCCGGGACCGTGGGGTCCGCCGCCGGGGCCGGGGCGGCCGTGAGCAGCGTGCCCGGCTCGCGGTCGCGCGGCGCGGACTGCGGCGGGACCGTGGGGTTGTCGAAGGACGCCGCCACCAGTTCGGCGGCCGCGTCCAGGGGGGTTCGTTCGGCCTGGCTCGGGAGGGCCGCCGAAGGGGTGTCCGACGTCTCGGGGACCGGATCCGCAGTCCGTCCGAACACCTTGCGCAACAAGCTCCGAATACCCATGGGCCAGGCCTTTCGCATGAGTGCGTGCGTCATTTGTCCGTGCTGCGCGGTTGATCCCTGCCCAGAGTGGACACGTAAGGTTATCGGCCCCTTGGCTGGAACTTCGGCAGGGGCGCCATTCGTGGCGCCCGGCCTCTCACACAACCGGACCCCCCGTCCGAACTGCCCCTCCGCCGTGCCGGGTTCATCCACCGTTCATCCCCGCGCCGCCGCATCGGCGCAACCCGCGCCTACCGTCACCGCTGATTCGTACCGACACGTCGTCGGCGCCGTGCACTCACCGGAGGACACCCTCGTGCGCAAGCTCCTGCCGCTCATCGGCAACCCGCATGGCAGCGGCCGTTCCGCTCTCACCTGCCGCTACCGCTGCGGCGACGCATGCTTCCACGAGGTGCCCAACACCAGCGACAACGAGTACGTCGGCGACGTCATAGCCCGCGCCTACTCCCGCCGCTCGATGCTGCGCTCCGCCGCCGTCGTCACGGTCGCCACCGCTGCCGGTACCGGTATCGCCCTCGGTGCGGGCGGCGGCCAGAGCGCCAGCGCCGCCCCCGCGTCCGACGCCGAGGCTGCCAAGCGCGCGGGGGGCGAGGCCGCCCGCGGCCTGCGCTTCAAGCCCGTCGCCCCGAACACCGACGACAAGGTCACCATCCCCGAGGGCCACGAGCAGAACGTGGTGATCCGCTGGGGCGACCCGATCCTCAAGGGCGCCCCGGGCTTCAACTCGGACAAGCAGACCGCCGCCGCCCAGGCCGGCCAGTTCGGCTACAACAACGACTTCCTCAGCCTGCTCCCGCTCGGCGGCAACTACGAGCGCCAGCAGCTCCTCGTGGCCAACCACGAGTACACGGACGAGAACCTCATGTTCAAGGGCTACGACCCGGCGAACCCCACCCGCGAGCAGGTCGAGATCGCCTGGGCCGCGCACGGCCTGTCCGTGGTCGTCGTCCAGGAGGACCACCGCAGCGGCAAGCTGACGGCCGTCACCCGCCACCAGCTCAACCGCCGCCTGACCGCGACCAGCGAGTTCCGGCTGACCGGCCCGGCCGCGGGCAGCGCCCTGCTGAAGACCTCCGTCGACGCCACCGGCACCAAGGTGCTCGGCACCCTCAACAACTGCGCGGGCGGCACCACCCCGTGGGGCACCACCCTCCACGGCGAGGAGAACTTCAACCAGTACTTCGCCAACGCCGGCCAGGTCACCGATCCCGCCCAGGCCGCCCGCCTGAAGCGCTACGGCGTGACCGCCGGCGCCTCCGAGCGCAAGTGGGAGCGGTTCGACAAGCGCTTCGACGTCGCGCAGGAGCCCAACGAGTCGCACCGCTTCGGCTGGGTCGTCGAGCTCGACCCCTACGACCCGAACTCCGTCCCGCGCAAGCGCACCGCCCTCGGCCGCTTCAAGCACGAGGCCGCGCAGCCCCGCGTCACCGAGGACGGCCGCCCGGTCGTCTACATGGGCGACGACGAGCGCTTCGACTACTTCTACAAGTTCGTCTCCTCGAAGCGGATGATGAAGGGCAATTCGCGCGCGGCGAAGGAGCACAACCTCACGCTGCTCGACGAGGGCACCCTCTACGTCGCCAAGCTCACCGGCGACTCCCCGGCCGCCTCGGTCGACGGCTCCGGCAAGCTGCCCTCCGACGGCGAGTTCGACGGCTCCGGCGTCTGGATCAAGCTGGCCACGGCCTCCCCCTCCGGCAACGTCTCGCACGTCGAGGGCATGACCGCCGAGGAGGTGTTCGTCTTCACCCGCCAGGCCGGTGACAAGGCCGGCGCCACCAAGATGGACCGCCCCGAGGACGTCGAGCCGTCGCCGCGCACCGGCCGCGTCTACATCGCGCTGACCAACAACACCGACCGCGGCAAGCCCGGAAAGGCCGGAGCGGACGAGGCCAACCCGCGCAACCTGAACAAGCACGGCCAGATCCTGGAGCTCGCCGAGAACTTCGACGACCCGGCGGGCGACGGCTTCGCCTGGCGGCTCTTCCTGGTCGCCGGTGACCCGAACGACCCGGCCACCTACTTCGCCGGGTTCCCGAAGGACAAGGTCAGCCCGATCTCCTGCCCGGACAACGTGGCCTTCGACCCGCACGGCAACCTGTGGATCTCCACCGACGGCAACCAGCTCGGCTCGCACGACGGCCTGTACGGCGTCGCGACGTTCGGCGAGCGCCGCGGTGAGCTGAAGCAGTTCCTCACCGTTCCGCGCGGTGCCGAGACCTGCGGCCCGCTGGTCCAGGACAAGCGCGTCCTCGTCTCGGTCCAGCACCCGGGCGAGATCGACGGCGCGTCCGTGGAGAAGCCGCAGTCGGTGTGGCCCGACGGCCCGGGCAAGATCGTCCGCCCGGCGGTGGTGTCCGTGTGGCGCAAGGACGGCAAGAACATCGGCGTCTGATCCGCCGGTGGGCGGGGGTCAACCCGGCTCCGGCAGCCGTCCCACCGGCAGCCGGAGCGTCGTCAGCGCACCCCCGTCCGGGGCGTTGGCGAAGCCCAGCTCGATCTCCAGCACCGCCGCCTGGCCCGCCGCGATCGTCAGGCCCAGCCCGTGGCCGCGGCCGCGCCCGGGGTCCCCGGTGCGGAACCGCTTCGGGCCCTGCTCGATGAGCTCGGAGGGATAGCCGGAGCCGTGGTCGTGGATCACCACCACCGGCCCCTCCACCGTCACCTCGACCGGCGGGCGCCCGTGCTTGTGGGCGTTGACCAGAAGGTTGGCCAGGATCCGGTCCAGCCGGCGGCGGTCGGTGAACACCACCGCGTCCCGCACGACCCGCACCTCGGCGGGCAGCCGGGTCCCGGCGACGGCCCGTTCCACGGCCCGGCCCAGCTCCACCTGGGCCAGGTCGGCCCGCTCCACCCCGGAGTCCAGCCGGGAGATCTCCAGCAGGTCCTCGGTGAGCAGGTGCAGGGCCTTCAGCCGGTCGTTGATCATCTCCTTGGGCCGGCCCTCGGGCAGCAGCGAGGCGGCGGCCAGCGAACCGGTCAGCGGGGTGCGCAGCTCGTGCGCGACGTCGGCGGTGAACCGCTTCTCCGCTTCCAGCCGTTCCTGGAGCGAGGCGGCCATCGAGTCCAGGGCCTGTGCGACGTCCCGTACCTCGTCGTGGTAGCGGTGCGTCCCCGGTCCGGTGTCCGAGGGGAGGGCCACCCGGGCGTCGAGGTCCCCGGAGCTGATCCGGCGGGCGACGGCGGCGGCCGTCGCGAGCCGGCGGCTGATGCGGTCGGCGAGGAACACGCCGGCCAGGGCCACCACCCCGGCCGCGACCGCCGAGGAGGCGAGGATCGCGGTGTCGATGTCGCGCAGCCGGTGGCGGGTGTTCGCGTACGGGATCCAGACCGCCAGGGCCTTCTGGTCGGCCGGCCCGGCGGCCCACATGACGGGCTTGCCGTCCTGGGTGCCGACCATGCTGCCGGTCCGTCCGCGGGCGACGAGCTCGCGCAGCGGGCGGGGCAGGCCGGGCGGGTCCAGGGCGACGTTCACGTCCCCGTGCGAGGTGCCGTACTCGTAGTGGCCGAGGGCGTGGTCGAGGTCCCGTTCGACGTCCTTGCGGACCTCGCCGACGACCTGCCGCGAGACCACGTTGTGCACCAGGATCCCCAGCGCGGCGGCCACCGTGCAGCACACCAGCGTGGTGGTGAGGGCGATCTTCCAGCGCAGGCTGCTCAGCGGGCGCATCGGGCCCGTCCCTCGCTCAGCGGGGCGTCCGTGATGGCCGGGCAGTCGTCGAGGGTGAGCTGGGTCAGGCTCATGCTGCGGGCCTTCGGGTCCCACACGTAGTCGGAGACGGAGATGTAGGCGGGGTTCGAGGTCGGCTCGCGGACCGCCAGGTGCTCGGCGGCCACCTCGACCCCTTCCAGCACCGCGCGCCGGGCCAGGATCCGGGCGATCGTGCCGTCGTCCTGGACGGTGTAGACGCGCAGCTCGCTGACCCTGCCGTCCACGTCGAGGGCGGTGATCAGCTCGTCCTTGGCGTCTCCGGTCAGGTCGTGGAGGACGCCGGGGCGGACCGGGCAGTACGGGCCGCCGTCCACAGCCTGTGTGCAGAGCGCGAGCCGCTGGGCGGCCCGGGGGTCGACGAGCCGGCCGGTGCCGGCGTCCTGGGCGACGGCGGAGGTGATGTCGGCCCGTACGACGGCCAGCGCGTCCACCCCGTGCATGCCCGGGCCGTCCGGCTCGGGCAGCCCGGGCACCACGGCCGCCGCCCCGGGCTGCTGCCCGGGGCCCGGCGGGTCGGGGTGGTACTCCTTCCACAGGGTCTTGGGGGCGTGGACGGTGCCGAGGTCGCCGGAGCTGCGCAGTCCTTCCACGTCGGCGCAGCCGGTCGCGGCCGCCAGGAGGGCGGCGAGGGCCAGTGCGTGGGGGCTCCGCATGTACCGATGCTCCCCCGCCCCCGGCCTCCCGGCCCGGCCACTGCTCCATCCGGGGCCCTTGCCCTGCCGGGCGCTGCCGCGTGTGGGGCGGGGGTGTGCCGCCGCGCGGTGCGGTCCCCTACCCGCCCTTCGCCCGTTCCCCGGGGCTGCGCCCCGGACCCTCTGGGGCTCCGCCCCCAAACCCCGCGCCTCAAACGCCGGCGGGGCTGGGTTTGGCCGCGCTGGGCTCGGATGTGCCGCTCGGCGGCCGGAGCACCCGCATGGCACTACCAGCCGCGCCGGCGTTTGAGGCGCGGGCGCGGTGGCGCCGTGCGGTGAGCCGCGCCCGGCGATGAGGGCGAGAACGGTTGAAGGGCGGGGAGGGGCAAGCCCCGCGCAGCGGCACAGCACCCGCACCCGACCCACCGGCCCTGGCCATCGGAACCGGCCCCGCCCCGCGCCCGACGGACGGAGTCCGGCGCAGCGGCGCGAAGCCGGGGAGGCCGCCCGCGGCCGAGCCGTGCGTGCGGCGCGTCAAGGAGGGGTGCGGCGCGTCAAGGAGGGGTGCGGCGCGTCAAGAAGGGAGCGTGGAAATGGCTCGGGCTGCCGCCAGTTCGTGGTGGACCGGGGCCAGGACGCTGGTTTCGTCGTCCTGGGGCGGTACGTCCACGCGGACCGGGGTGGGGCTGCTGCGGACCCCCTCGGCGAGTTCGCGGAGCTGCCGCGCGATCCGGTCGACCTCGCCCGCCGCGGGCGGATCGGCGCCGTGGTTGACGCGGACCCGCGCGGCGGTGGTGGCGTCCACGACGCGTTCCACGGCCACCACCAGCGGCCACCACGCCGCGGCCCGGCTCCCTGTCGGCGGCGGCTCGGTCAGGGCCCGCTGGAACTCGCTGCGCACCCCCGACAGGTCGCGGTAGATGCGGCGCCGGGCCTGGAGGCGGGACTGCCGGGCGGCGCGCAGCTCGGCGTCGTCCGCGACGGGGGCGAAGGCACGCTCCACGTAGCGGGCGGCGTCGTCGACGGCGTCGGCGAGCCGGTCCCCGATGCGGGTGTGCCAGCTCTCGGGCCACATCAGGTAGCCGGCGACCAGGACGATCGCGCAGCCGATCAGGCTGTCGAGCAGCCGGGGCAGGATGAGGTCGAAGCCCTCGTGGTTGAGCTGGTCCGACAGCAGCAGGATCACGGGGGTGATGGCCGCGGTCTGGAAGGCGTACCCCTTGGCGGAGAACACCGGGATCAGCGCGGCGAGCACCATCATCACCGGTACGTCCCACCAGCCGCGCGGCACCTCGGCGAGGACGGCGGCGGCGAGGACCAGCCCGGCCGCCGTGCCCAGGGCGCGCAGGACCGCCCGGGAGAAGACCGAGCCGAAGTCCGGCTTCAGGACGAAGGTGACGGTCAGGGCCACCCAGTAGGAGCGTTCCACTTCGATCAGGGAGACGAGGGACTGGGCGAGGCCGATGCACAGGGCCAGCCGCAGCCCGTACCGCCAGGAGGCCTCGGACAGCATCATGTCGCGCACCCCGCGCCGGGCCCGGACGCGCAGGCCGGCCGGCCGGCCGAGGCGGTCGTCGACGTTGTACGGGTCCGGTTCGGCGAGGTGCACGATGGCCGCCGCGTGCCGCAGCGCGGAGTCGATGGCCCGCTCGGACGGGGTGTGCGGGGCGGGCAGGGTGAGGACGGGGGCCCCGGTGCGGCCCTCCTCGACGGCCACGGCCAGCTCCCGTACGGCCGCCGGGATCTCGGCCGGCAGCGGCCGCCCCCGCAGGTGGGCGGCGGGCGCGGCCTCCACGAGCGGGATCAGCACGTTCAGCTGGGCCAGCATCCGCACCAGGGAGGGGCTGCGCCCGTGCACCCGGGCCCGGCGGCCGAGGACGAGGTCGTAGGCCTGGTTGAGGGCCTGCGTGACCTGTCGGCGGCGTTCGTCGTAGACGTCCTGGGGTCCGCCGCAGGCTTCCAGGGCGTCGGCCAGTGCCCGGTAGGTGGCCGCGACGGCGGCCCGTTCGGGCTGCCGGCCGCGCAGGGGCCAGGCCAGCAGGGTCAGCGCGAGCACGAACAGGCCGCCGGCGGTGAGCAGCAGCGGCGCGGTCCACCAGGGCTGGGGCATCGGCAGGCCGGCCCCGACGACGGCGTTGAGCAGGAGCAGCAGCCCGGACACGGAGGCGACCGTGCCGATCGAGGAGATCATCCCGGAGACGAGGGCGACGAGGGTGAGGACGGCGACGGCCAGCCAGCCGCGCCCGTAGACGAGGGTGCCCACGGCCACGCCGATGGCGCCGAAGGCCTGCGGGACGGCGATGTTCAGGACCCGCATCCGGTAGGCGTCGGCGGTGTCTCCGAACACCCCGGCGAGGGCTCCCATGGAGACGAGGGCCCCGTACTCGGGCTCGTCGACGGCGAAGCCGACGGCGAGCGGGGCGGCCATCGCGATCCCGGCGCGGGCGGCCGCCGCCCAGGGGACGGGTGCGCTGCCGGGCCGCAGTCCCGCGAGCAGCCAGGTGGGGGGAGCCAGGGGGTGGGGCCGGGGCCGCCCGGACGGTATGTGCTCGGTGCGTCGTTCGGTGGTCATTCCGCTTCCGTGTCGCCGCTCGCGAATCGGTCGTTCTGGGGAGTTCTGCGGAGGATGGTTACCTTCCGAGCTTATGGGGTGCGGCGTAGCCGGCCCACCAGCCATGCGGCGAGCGTGGTGGCCAGCCCGACGGCGAGGACCACCCAGGCGGTGGTCCGCAGGAAGGCGGTGAGCGCGTCGTACACGGCCGCGGCGGCGGGGCGGTCGACGTCGGAGGGCAGGTCGTCGAGCGTGATGCGGCGGCACACGGCCACCGCCGTCCACAGCAGTACGGCGCCGGCCGCGAGCCCGGCGCCGGTGGCGAGGACGGCCCGTCGGCGCCGGACGGCGACGGCCACGGCCGCCACCGCGAGGAGCACGGTCAGCACGGGAAGCCAGACTCCGGCGATCTGGAGCACGTGGAACCCCTCCCGGAGCGCGCCGAGGTTGTCGTATTCCATGACCTTCACGGAGAGATGGGTCTCCGGGATGCGGTCGGCGAAGGGCACGTCGTCCGCGATCAGTTCCTCCTTGACCTGTGCGATCACGGGCGCGAGGTCGACGGAGACGGCGTCCCCGTGGCCGGTCTTCAGGGCGTCGAGGAAGGCGGCGTGCGCGGCGCGGTTGGCCGTCTCCCAGGCCGTCCGGTAGGCGGGGGTGCCGGCGAAGGAGTGCAGGGCGTCGCCGATGAGGGCGTCCACGGCGCCCTGGAAGGGGCCCGCGTCGATCTGCCCGGAGAGGGCACGGGTGACCTGGGCGACGACCACCTCCTGCACGGCCGGGTCCTTGGCGAGCGGGGCCATGGCCGCGGTGTAGTGGTCGGCGTCGCCCAGCCGGCGGTCGGCCCAGTACGCGACCGCGCTCGCGGGCACGAGCAGGGCCACGAGCACGATGAGGGCCGCCGACAGGAAGGTGCGCACGTCACCAGGGAAAGCCGGGCGCGGTGCGGGGCGCCACCCCTGCTGCTGCGTCCGGGGGCGGGATTCCCTCTCGGAGCGTGGTCCGCACCGCCCGGACGAGTGATCCACTTGCCGCTCCCGGGTGCCGGGTGTGCCCTTGAGGGTGAAAGAGAGGAGCCCCGCCATGGCACATGCGGCACCCACCGTTCCGCGGCGGCACCGCCCGATGACGTCGGCGGACGCGGACCGGCACACCGACCGGAACCGCCTGACGCGCGCGCTGCTGATGGGCCTCGTCTACGGGGTCTGGGCGGCCTTCATCAAGCGTCAGATGGGCCCGGTCGACGCGGGCAACGTGTTCTACGGGATCCTGTGCGGCGTGATCTTCGCGGCCTGCATGTTCGCCCTCGCGCGGGTGGGCCCGAAGCTGAAGCGGGAGCTGCACGCCGCCGCGTACGGGGTCTTCGCCGGCATCGCCGCCGGCTACCTCCACAGCCTGACCAACCAGTCCGTGCTCCGCGCCACCAGCATCGGCCTGTTCGTGGGCCTGGGTGTCGGGATCGGGGCCTTCTACCGGTACTACACGCGGGAGGACTGAGCCCGGCGGGTGGACCTGCGCCGGTCCCCGCGCCCACTGCGAGGGTGCGGGACCGGCGCCGTCGCGTGTCGTTACGCCGCCGAGCCGGCGGGCTGGTCCTGCTGCGGCTCGCCTGCGGAACCGCACTCGGGCTCGGCGGTGGCGGGCTGCGGGACCGTCCGGTCGGCGAGGGCCCGGTCCGCGCGCGGGTGGTCCTGTCCCTCCTTCCGGGCCGGCGGGGAGAAGCGGGCGGCCTCGGCGCGGAGCATGGCGTTCAGGGCGGCGTACGGGTCGATGGGCATGGCGGAACCTCACGGTGCTTCGGGGGTGTGGGGGGTTGCGTACGCTGCTCGGCCCGCTCAGCAGCGCAGGACCACACTCCGTACCGTCAGCCGGGACAGGGCCGGTGCGGCCGTCCCGTACGAGGCCGCGCCGGCGGGCCCACCCGGGTGTTTCACGTGAAACATCCGCTCCGGCAGCCGCCGTGCGACGGGTGCCACGCGTACGACCGTCCGCAGTGCCGAACGGCCGACGGGATCCCCGGCCGGCTCCGACTGTCCCTCGGTGGGATCGGCCGGTGCCGAGGAGGCGGGGCGGGGCTCCGCGCCGGCCGTGGCCGTCGCCGCCGGACCGACGCCGAACAGGCACAGCAGGGCCACGCAGGCCACCGTCAGGGCCCGCACCAGCGCCGTCCGCGCGTACCGCGCACCGTTCATGGGGCCTGCATGCCCCGACACGCCGGGCAACTTTCCGCGGACCCCCGAGAAGCCCCCGACCGGGGGACGAAGACACCCCCCACGGCTGACTCAGCCGGTACGCAGCGGCCCCGTCAGCCGGGCCAGGACGGAGGTCTCGCCGCTGACCAGCCGCAGCCGGGCGAGGCCGGTGTCCCCGGCCGGCGCCGTGACCGCGTGGGGGGAGACCCGCTCGACGGTGAACACGGCCGTACGGTGGTCCGCGCGCGGGATCTCGATGACACGGCCCCGCCGCAGCCCGGCGAGCGGGAGCCCGTCGCCGGTGACCACGGCGGTGCCGGCGGAGCCGGGAGCCGGGCCGTCGGTGTCCCAGCCGGCCTCGCCCCCGCCCTGCTGCGGGCCCCTGGCCAGCGGGAGGTCCACGCCCAGGCTGGGGATGCGCAGCCGCAGCGGCCGTGATGCCCGCATCGGCGGGGCGGACACCGTCCTGCGGTCCGCGCCGGGAGCGTGCGCACCGGACTGCTCCAGCCCGCGTACGAGGCGGCGGTGCCCGGACAGGCCCA
Source organism: Streptomyces sp. NPDC037421 (assembly GCF_055602105.1). NCBI lineage: Bacteria > Bacillati > Actinomycetota > Actinomycetes > Kitasatosporales > Streptomycetaceae > Streptomyces > Streptomyces sp. NPDC037421. Next base: position 169,403 of record NZ_JBVJWV010000008.1, on the reverse strand, counting down.
GGGCCCGGGAGGGCAGCGCGTCGGTGACGCTCGCGGCGGCGGGCTCCGCGCCCGCGCTGCCGCGCAACAGGCCGACACCGGTACAGAGCAGAGTGACCGTCAGCGCGGCGGCGGCCCACTGGGCGCGGGACATGGCGTTCCTCCTGTCCGGCTCGGGCGGCCGGTTCCTGGGAGCAGTGGACCGCTCCCCGCCCGGCCGCACATCGCCGCCCGCACCGGAAATGACGGCGCGTCATGTGCCCTCCGTGCCCCGGCGTCCGCGTCCTCCCAGCTGGCGGCGGGTGTGCGGGCCGTACGCGCCGGATCGGGCCGCTACCCCCGAACGGGTGAGGGGGCGAAGGACTGGAGCGGCCGGGCCGGCCAGTCCAGCAGGCGGGCGCCGATCACGGCCGTCTGGAGGGTGTACCGCTGCACGGGGTCCCCCGGGTCGGTGCCCGTCAGCCGGTGGATCCGCTCCAGCCGGTAGGTCAGCGCCCGTACGCTCAGGTTCAGCCGCCGGGCCGCCTCCGCGGCCACGCACCCCGAGTCGAAGTAGGCGGTCAGGGTGTCCAGCAGGGGTGCCGCCCCGCCGCGCCCGGCCCGCAGCGGCCCCAGGGCGGTCAGCACCAGCTCGGCCATCGCCGCCCGGTCGCGGGTCAGTACCGGGAAGACCAGCAGGTCGGCGGCGCGCAGCAGCGGGCCCCCGAGGTCGAGCCGGTCCGCGACGCCGAGCGCGTCCAGGGCCTCCGCGTACGAGGTCGCGGCCCCGCCCGCGCCGGGGTGCGGGCGCCCGAGTGCGACGAGCCCCCGGCCTTCGGACTCCGGGTGTGCCAGCCGGGCGAAGCGGGCCGGTATCTCCTCCCGATCGCCCGGTGCGACGCAGACCAGCCGGCCGTCCTTGGTGGCGAGCAGGAAGTCCCGGTCCCCGAAGCAGCCGGCCAGGGCCGACTCCAGCCGGCGCTGCTCCGGGCCCCCGTCCTCGTACGGCACGGGGCCGTGCGCGACGGCCACGGCGTGCGCCCGCGCCGGGTCCAGTCCGAAGTGGGCGGCGCGTTCGCCGAGGCGGCCGGGGTCGCCTCCGCCGAGCAGCAGGTCGTCGACGAACTCCCGGCGGGCCGCCGCTTCCCGGTGCGCGGCCGGCCCGTGGGCCCGCTCGTACCCCTCGGTGAAGGCGTCCACGGCCTGCTCCACCACTGCCAGCACGTGGTCGGGGACGAGACGTCCGCCGATGGCGGTGCGGGTGGCGGCGAGGTGTGCGCCGATGAGGCTCCGCAGCCCGTAACCGGCGCCGGCGGCCCGCTCGCCGAGCGCGCGGCGGGCGTCGAGTTCCTCGCGGCCGGGGTGCCGGCCGGTGGTCGAGGCGTCCGCGAGCATGCGTACGTACCCGTCCAGATACTCCTCGGGTATGTCCCGCCCTGACTCCACACCAGCTCCCCGGTCCGCTCCGCTCCGAACGAACCGTCATTCTCCCCCGCATCAAGATCAACTTCACCGGGAGGGCGGGGGAGAGGGGGCGAGCAGGACCCGAGGAGGGGTCAGACCACCACCAGTGCCACCGCCGCCGCCCCCATGAGGGCGGCGGCGAGGTGCATCACGGGGTGGCCGTAGTCCCCGAACCAGAGCTGCCGGGCCAGCCCGCCGAGGGCGGCCAGGGCGCTGATGACGCCGATCTGGGCGAGGAGGGTGGCGGCGGTGAAGGGGGCCGCGATCAGCAGCACCGAGTTGAGCCAGAACGGCGCGGCGCCGGTCCAGCCCCGCCATTCCCAGATCGCGGACTGCATCGCCGGATCCCACCTCCACACCCGTCACACGCGCAACAGGTGTCGCGCTCAACTCATCGGCTGTACAGCCTCCTTGGGTGCGGCGGCCGGGGCAAGAGCGCGTTCGGCTAGAAAACCGAAGGCCAGGCCGAAAGTCGTCCACAGCGCTGCCTGGATGGCCAGCGACGCGAGACGGAACTGCCAGATCAGCGCGGCCGGGAAGTCGGCGGGCACCTCGTTGATCCCGGGCAGCAGCGCGTACGAGACGCCCACCGCCGCCACGAAGGCCAGCGAGGCCGCCACCGAGGCGTTCCAGTTGCCCAGGCGCGGCGCGAGCCGCCGCCCCAGGATCAGCGCGCCGGCCGCCAGCAGCGCGCTCAGGGCGATCATCAGCAGGTAGAGGGCGGTCCGCCGGGCGGCCGTGTCGGGGTCCCCGACGGCCGGCGGGTTGGCGGGGTACTTGAAGAACGGCACCAGGGTCACGGTGACGAACAGGGCGCCGGTGACCAGGGCCGCCGTGGCCCGGGCGCCGAAGCGCCCGATCCGGCCCAGGGCGAAGCAGTAGACGAGCGCGGCGATGCCGCCGAGGGCGGCCCCGTACAGCAGGACGCCGGTGCCGAGGCCGGCCGTGGCCTGGAGGGCCCGGCTGACCGGGGCCTCCTCGGCGCCGTGGTCGTGGCCGGCCGCGAGGTGGCCGGCCTCTTCGATGGCGATCGCCGCGTCCACTTTGGACTCGCCGAGGAGGTACGCGACGAGGAAGGCGGCGACGCCCGCGAGCAGGCCGGCCAGCATGCCCCGCACCAGCAGGACGCGGGGGGAGACGGTGTTCACGCATGAACCCCTTGGGTGATCGTGAGGGAGATCGGAAGGGGTCAGTGGCAGGGGAAACCGAGCAGGTGGCGGCCGTCGTGCAGCCACTCGTGGACGGTCTCGCCCTGGAAGACGGCGGTGGCGCCCTGCTCGATGCCGACGAAGTAGAGCAGGACGAGGGCCAGGACCGCGGCGAAGGCGGCCCAGGGCGCCAGCGCGGGGAGGGAGATGGGGGCGACGGTGGCGGGCGCCGAGGCGGGCGCGGCGGTGTGGGCCATTGCAGAACCTCCAGGGGGAACACGCGTCCCGGTCAGTGGTGCTCTGTTCGAAGGAGGCGGGTCTGACTTCCCTCCCAGGGCGCTGGGGGAGGATTCACAGTGGCGCGACCGTGCCGGATTCTCACCGGTGCTTCCGTCATACCTTCGTCATGTCGTCCGAGACCGTACCGCGCTCATGGCTTGAACACCACGGCGCGTGGCCGTTGTTTCACGCCCTGGGCGTGCGCTCTACGCTCCCCGCATGTCATCCGTACGCGTACACCTCGCCACACCCCCGCTCGACGACGCCGCCCGCCAGGGGCGGTTCGGGTACGGGGAACCGTGCCCCGGCCACCCGGGCCTGGCCGGGCCGGCCATGGGGGACTGGGCGGGCCGGACCCTCGAAGAGGTGGCAGCCGAGGACCCGGAGGGCATCCGGCGCTGGCTCACGGACCCGCGGTACGCGCCCCCGGGCGGCGGGGAGCCGGTGACGGCGCTGATCACCCGAACGGGCGAGTACCTGGCGGGCCTTGGCCCCGGACGGCACCACGCGGTGGTCGCCCAGGCCGTCGTGCGGGCGGCGGTGGTGGCCGCACTGGAGCTGCCGGCCGCGTCCTTCTGGCGGCTCGACGTGCGGCCGGACACCGTGACGTCCCTCAGCGGGCGGACGGGCCGCTGGAACCTCCTCGTCGGACAGCCCCGGTAGCCCCCCGCACGACAAAGGTCCGGCCCGGACCCCGCGACGCGGTCCGGGCCGGGCTGAACGGCTGCTGCTGCCGAATCGGCTACGCGACGATCCAGTCGGAGGTCGCGATGACCGGCTGCACGCCGTCACGGTGGACGGTGCCCTCGATCAGGCCGTACATGCGGTCCGCGGCGAAGTAGACCTCGTTGTCGTTCTTGAGGCCGAAGGGCTCCAGGTCGACGAGGAAGTGGTGCTTGTTGGGCAGGTTGAGGCGCACCTCGTTGACCTTCGGGCAGTTGTCCAGCACCCGCTCGGCCATCTGGTTCAGGGTCTGCTGGAGCGAGTAGGAGTACGTCTCCGCGAAGGCCTCCAGCATGTGCTTCCGGACCTTCTTGTACGACTGGTCCCAGTCGTACCCGGCGTCGTCGCCGGCCAGCGCCGAGTGCGCCCAGCGGGCGGTGACCTTGGTCGCCAGGATGCGGTCGTACGCCTCCTGGAGGGTCGTGTACTTGTCCTTGATGAAGCCGTGGAACTCGGAGTTGGTCGAGTTCATCACCGTCAGGTCCTTCAGACCGGAGACGACCTGGAGACCGGTGGTCTCGCTGTAGGTGATCTGCGCGGTGCGCACTTCCTGGCCCTTGCGGACGAAGGAGTGCTGCTCCTTGCGGGTCGGTACGGGGATCCGCTCCCAGGCGAACTCCTCGATGCGGATCTGCGCCTCGCGGATCGGGGCCTGCGAGGAGACGAAGTGCTTCGCGAGGAGGATGCCGAAGGCCTCGGGGGAGGCGATGCCGTGTTCCTTGCCGAAGGCGTACACCGTGTTCTTGGTGGTGTCGGTCGGCAGGCAGTTGGCGTTGTCACCCGTCAGGTGGACGTCGCGGAACTCGCCGCGCAGGGCGACCGAGACGTTCAGGTCGCGGATCTCGGCCCACGAGCCGTCGCTGCCCTTGCGGGTCACCACGACGATGCGGTTCTCGGCCTTGCCGTACTGGTTCTGGCCCAGGACGTGCTTGCTCATGCTGTCTTCCTTCGGGTACTCGGGAACACGGAGTCCGTTGTTCTGGATCCCGTACGCCCGGCGTCCAGCGCCCGCCCTCGTGGAGGACGTCCCGCTCCCCGCCGTTCGGCCCCGCAGGACCGCCCCGGGACTGACGTGCATCCCGGTCCGTAGGTGCTGATTCGTACTGAAGTACTGACGGGATTGCACCATGTGTACGGCGGGTTAACCACCGCACGGAACATCCGAACACCAGCACCCACGGATTGGGCGACCGCACAGGGCCGCAGGTCAGACCATGTGCGCATCCGTGACCGAGAGGGCCTCGTCGAGGATCGCCAGCCCCTTGGCCACGTCCTCGGCCGAGATGTTGCAGGGCGGGGCGACGTGGATGCGGTTGCCGGCGAGGAGCGGCCACAGGCCGCCCTTCTTCAGGGCCGCGCCGAAGGCGGCCATCGGGGCGTTGTCGGCGCCCGAGGCGTTGTACGGGACCAGCGGCTCGCGGGTCTCCGCGTCCTTCACGAGCTCCAGGGCCCAGAAGGTGCCCATGCCGCGGACCTCGCCGACGGAGGGGTGGCGGTCCGCGATCTCGCGCAGCCCGGGGCCCAGCAGCTCGGCGCCGGTGCGCGCGGACTGCTCGACGATGCCCTCCTCGGCCATGGTGTTGACGGTCGCTACGGCGGCGGCGCAGGCCAGCACGTGCCCGGAGTACGTCAGACCGCCCGGGTAGGGCCGGCGGGCGAAGGTCTCGGCGATGGCGGCGGAGATGGCGACGCCGCCGAGCGGCACGTAACCGCTGGTGATGCCCTTGGCGAAGCAGAGGAGGTCGGGGGTGACGTCCCAGTGGTCGGCGGCGAACCAGGTGCCGGTGCGGCCGAAGCCGACCATGACCTCGTCCAGGATGAAGACGATGCCGTGGCGGTCGCAGAGCTCCCGCACGCCGGCCAGGTAGCCGGCCGGGGGCACGAGCACGCCGGGTGCGCCGCCGACGGTCTCCAGGATGATCGCGGCGATGGACTGCGGCCCCTCGAAGACGATCGTGTCCTCCAGGTGGCGCAGGGCGCGCTCGCACTCCTCGGCCTCGGTGGTCGCGTGGAAGGGCGAGCGGTAGAGGAACGGGCCCCAGAAGTGGACGACGCCGGCGGTCGCGCCGTCGTTGCCGAAGCGGCGGGCGTCGCCGGTGAGGTTGATCGCGGTGGTGGTGGCCCCGTGGTACGAGCGGTACGCGGACATCACCTTGGGCCGGCCGGTGTGCAGCCGGGCCATGCGCACGGCGTTCTCCACGGCCTCGGCGCCGGCGTTGGTGAAGAAGATCTTGTCGAGGTCGCCGGGGGTGCGCTCGGCGATCAGGCGCGCCGCCTCGGAGCGGACGTCGACGGCGAAGCCGGGCGCGAGGGTGCAGAGCTTGGCGGCCTGCTCCGCGATGGCGGCGGCCACCTTGGGGTGCTGGTAGCCGATGTTGGTGTAGACGAGCGCGCTGGAGAAGTCGAGGTAGCGGTTGCCGTCGTAGTCCCAGAAGTACGAGCCCTCGGCCCCGGCCACGGCGAGCGGGTCGATGAGCTCCTGCGCCGACCACGAATGGAAAACGTGGTTCCGGTCTGCTTCTTTGACTGCGTCTTTCACGGCCGCGAGGGCGTCGGCTTCTGCGTTCATATATCGAGGGTAGTTGTCCAGGATGTGGACGCCGGGGTGCCTCGGGTACGACACCCCGCGCGGGCGACTTGACGGATCCCCGGGCGGGTCCTCGACGGGTCCGGACGGCCCGCATAGCGTCCCTCGGACCGGCCGCTCCACGGGGGAGAACGGCGGAAAACCCATGGTGGGAGCCCTTTACGGCCCCGCGCAGGGCGTCGGGGGCGGCTTCGGGCCGCCTCCGGCGCGCCCTCGATCCGCCGTCCCGGCGTCCGTCGATCCGCCGTTGAGGCCCCTTCGAGGCCGACGTGCCCGGCGGGCTGCGGAGGGCCCCTCCGCTACCTCGTGGGGCCCCGCCGCGACCGCTCACCGCTGCGCATCACGCTCCGGGCGCCGCCTCGGCAGTAGCGTGGGGTCCGCGCGGGATTTGTCCCTCCCGGCCGGGGGTAGGTGCGGCGCCGGGGGAGCGGTGTCGGAGACGGGAGAGCCTGTGGCGGAGCAGACGCGGCGGCTGGTCCTGGGCGGCGCCACGGCAGGGGTCGTGGCCCGGTGCCGGGACTTCACCCGGCGGGCCCTCACCGACTGGCTCTGGCCCGAGGGCTCGGAGGCCGAGGAGGACCTGCTCCTGCTGGTCTCCGAGGTGGTCACCAACGCCTGCCTGCACGCGGGCGGCCCGCGCGAGCTGGTGCTGCGCAACGGCCTCGGCCTGCTGCGGGTCGAGGTGAGCGACGACAGTCCCGAAGCGCCGGTGCGCCGGGCGACGCGTGACCGCTCCCGGCCGGGCGGCCACGGGCTGGTCCTGCTGGAGCGCCTCGCGAAGAACTGGGGCTCCCTGCCGGCGGCGGACGGCCGGCCCGGCAAGACGGTCTGGCTGGAGGTGACGGCTCCCGAGCCGCCCACCGGTCTCCCGCGCCCCTGACCCGCCCCCGCGCCCCTGACCCGCCCGGGCCCCCGAGCCGCCCGCCCAGGGACCTACGCGTCGGTGAGGAGGCCGCCGCGCAGCCGGGTCAGGGTGCGGTTCAGCAGCCGTGAGACGTGCATCTGGGACAGGCCCAGCCGGGCCCCGATCTCGGACTGGGTCAGCTCCTGCCCGAACCGCAGCGACAGCAGCTCGCGCTCCCGCTCGGGCAGCCCGGCGAGCATGGGCTTGAGGGACTCCAGGCACTCGATCCGGTCGTACGCGGGCTCCTCCTCGCCGAGCGAGGCCGGCTCCGCGGCCGGGTCGCGCTCCGACTCCTCCTGCACGGGCGCGTCCAGGGAGCGCGCGGAGTACGCGCTGGCCGCCTTGCGGCCCTCGCTGAACTCCTCCGGCGTGACGTCCAGCTCCCGCGCCATCTCGGCGTCGGTCGGCTCCCGGCCGAGGTCCTGCTCCAGCGCGTCGTGGGCCTTCGCGCTGTCGATCCGCAGCTCCTGGAGCCGGCGGGGCACCTTCACGGCCCAGCTGGTGTCGCGGAAGAACCTCTTGATCTCCCCGCTGATCGTCGGCATCGCGAAGGTGGTGAACTCCACCCCGCGCTCCGGGTCGAACCGGTTGATGGCCTTGATCAGCCCGATCGTGCCGACCTGGATGATGTCCTCCATCGGCTCGCTGCGGCCGCGGAACCTCCGGGCGGCGTACTTCACGAGGCTGAGGTTCAGCTCGACCAGGGTGTTGCGGACGTACGAGTAGTCGGCCGTGCCCTCGTCCAGTTCGGCCAGCCGGTGGAACAGGGCCGTGGAGAGGGCCCTGGCCTCGATGGTGGCTGCGTCCATACGGCCGGCGTGGTCGGCAAGGTCCGCGGGGTGGGTGTGGTCGCGCTCGGTACTGTCCATCGCTCTGCGCTCCTCCGACGGGGGCCCCGGGTCGCGGGCCGAGGACATGCGCTGTTGGGACCGTCACCGTCCAGGTGGATATACCCGCCGATACGGGTCGATACCCGCACTTTCTGCCGCGCCACGTTTCACGTGAAACCACCACCTGGCCGAAACCCCTGGTCACAGGGGGCCGCGCACGGCGGTAGCGGACGCCCTGCTCACCGCCTGGGCCATGCACCGCCTACGCTGCGGTGCATGGAGTCCTACACGATCGGCCAGGCGGCGCGGCTGCTCGGCGTCAGCAGCGACACCGCCCGCCGCTGGGCGGACGCCGAGCGCTTCCCGACCCGGCGGGAGGGGAACCGCAGGATCGTCGACGGGCCGGACCTGGCGGCGTTCTGCGTCGAGGTGGCCCAGGAGACCGGGGAGGACGAGGAGGCCCCGTACACCTCGGCCCGCAACGCCTTCCCCGGCATCGTGACGGGCATCAGGCTGGGCTCGGTCAGCGCGCAGGTCGAGATCCAGGCGGGTCCGCACCGGGTGGTGTCACTGCTGACCCGTGAGGCGGTGGAGGAGCTGGGCCTGGAGGTCGGCATGCGCGCCACCGCCCGGGTGAAGTCCACCAGCGTCTTCGTCGACCGCGTCTGAGGCACGGCCTCAGTACGGGAGTCCGACCAGCCCCCAGCCCCGGGCGGCGGCGCCCGTGACGACCTCACCCCACTCGCGCATCAGCGCGGTGGCACCGTCGAAGGTGTCGGGCCAGCCCGACCAGCGGAAGTCCCAGGCGGCGAAGGGCCCGCGCAGTTCGTCCAGCCGGGGCGCGGCCCGCTCCCAGGCGCGGGCGAGCGCCGGCACCTCGTCCGGGGCGCGGCCCAGCAGCAGGCGGGGCCGCCATGGCTCGGGGTCGTCCGGGAAGCCGGGCAGGGCCGGGGGGTCGTCGGCGTCCGGGTCCTCGGGGTAGTCCGGGCCGTCCCATACGAGGCCGCCGAGGAAGAGGTCGAGGTCGTCCCGCAGGCCGGGGGCGGTGGACGTCCTCACGGCCTGCCAGCCCTCGGCGAGCCAGAAGTGCCAGGTGTAGGTGCCGGTGGTGGTGCGGAAGCGGTACTCGGCGCACCACGGGACCCCTCTCGGCGAGGCCCAGCCGCCCTCCACGGCACGGTCGGCCGCGTCGCAGGCGTCACAGCAGTAGTACGGGTGCACGGCGTCGGTCAGGGCGTCCAGGCGGTCGCCCGCGGGTATCCGGGCGAGGTGTTCCCAGTCGGCCGTGACCACGGTGATGTCGAGTCCCACCGCCGCAGGCTAACAACCGCCGCCGACGGCTACGGAGTCCGTACGAAGGCCCCCGCGCGGGCCGCCGCCACCGCCGCCGTGGCCGCGCGCCGGGCCGCGGCCTCGTCCAGCGGGGCGTCCGTGGTCAGCAGCCGGTAGTACAGCGGGGCGGAGACGGCGCGGACCACCTCGGCGGCGTCGGTGCCCTCGGGCAGCTCGCCCCGCTCGACGGCCTCCCGGACGCAGGGCGCCCACTCCGCGACCCGGACCTCGTAGAACCGGTGCAGTGCCTCGGCCGTCCGGGCGTCACCCGTGGCGGCAGCGATGACGGCCTTGAACAGGGGGCCCTGGCGCGGGTCGGACAGGGTGCGCCGGACGAGCCCGGCGTTGGCCAGCAGGTCCTCCTCCAGCGAGCCGGTCTCGGTGCGCGGCAGCGACTGCTCGGCCATGTCCGTCAGCAGGTCGGCCACCAGGCCGGCCACGGTGCCCCAGCGCCGGTAGACCGTGGTCTTGCCGACCTCGGCCCGCCGGGCGACCTCGGCGAGGTCCAGTGCGTGGAAGCCCTGCTCGGCCAGCATGTCCCCGGCCGCCTCCAGCACGGCGGCCCGCACCCGGGCGGTACGGCCCCCGGGGCGCACGGTCCCCGGCTCGGCGCACATGTCTCCCGCGCCGCCAGGGGCCTCACTCGGCGAAGTCATAACGGGTCTCTGGTTCCATTAGTGGTGATCGGCTGTTACGTTGGGACCACCTTAAAGGGTCTGCGGTGCCATTACCGCTCACGGGAGGAGTCCGTCATGGAATACAGGCAGCTCGGCGCGTCCGGCCTCAAGGTCCCCGCCCTCGGCTTCGGAGCCGGCACCTTCGGCGGCCGGGGCCCCGTCTTCGGCGCCTGGGGCAGCACCGACGCCCAGGAGGCGCGCCGGCTGGTGGACATCTGCCTGGACGCCGGCATCACCCTGTTCGACACCGCGGACGTCTACTCGGCGGGCGCCTCGGAGGAGGTCCTCGGGCAGGCCGTCAAGGGCCGCCGGGACCAGGTGCTCATCTCCACCAAGGCGGGCCTGCCCACCGGCGACGGCCCCGGCGAGTACGGCACCTCCCGCTCCCGCCTGATCGGGGCGGTCGAGGACGCCCTGCGCCGGCTCGGCACCGACCGCATCGACCTCTTCCAGCTGCACGGCTTCGACGCCGCCACCCCCGTCGAGGAGGTTCTGTCCACCCTCGACCAGCTCGTCCGGTCCGGCAAGGTCCGCTACACCGGCGTCTCCAACTTCGCGGGCTGGCAGCTGATGAAGTCCCTGTCGGCCGCCGAGAAGCACGGCTTCCCCCGCTACGCGGCCCACCAGGTGTACTACTCCCTCGTCGGCCGCGACTACGAGTGGGAGCTGATGCCGCTCGGCCACGACCAGGGCGTCGGCGCGATGGTGTGGAGCCCCCTGGGCTGGGGCCGCCTCACCGGCAAGCTGCGCCGCGGCCGCCCGCTGCCGGCCGGCAGCCGGCTGCACGAGACCGCCGACTACGGCCCGCCGGTGGAGGAGGAGCACCTCTACGACGTGGTCGACGCCCTCGACGAGGTCGCGGAGGAGACGGGCCGGACCGTCCCCCAGGTGGCCATCAACTGGCTGCTGCGCCGCCCGACCGTCTCCACCGTCCTCGTCGGCGCCCGCGACGAGGAGCAGCTGCGGCAGAACATCGGGGCCGTGGGCTGGGAGCTGACCTCCGGGCAGGTGGCCCGGCTGGACGCCGCCAGCCACAGGCCGGCGCCGTACCCGTACTTCCCGTACGAGCGCCAGGAGGGCTTCGCGCGCCTCAACCCGCCGCTGCTCGCACGTAATTGATCGTCCTTCCTTGGCCGAAACCATGGCCGGAACCGGTCCCCGGCGCGTAGGGTCCAGGCGCCCTGCCGCACACGGGGCGTGCCGCCGGTCGCCGACGACCGGCGGTCTGCGGTCGGACGATCGGGGGATCCATGGAACAGGTGAAGAACCGGCGCGTGCTGGTGTCCGGAGCGGGCATCGCGGGCACCACGCTGGCCTACTGGCTGCTGAGGCACGGCTTCGAGCCCACGGTGGTGGAGCGGGCGCCGGCCCTCCGCGAGGGCGGGTACAAGATCGACGTCCGGGGCGCGGCCCTGGAGGTCGTCAAGCGGATGGGCGTCATGGCGGAGGTCCGCCGCGAACGCACCGACGTCCAGGGCGGATCCATCGTCACCGCCACCGGCAAGCGGGTGGCGAGCATGGACGGGGACACCTTCGGCGGGCGCGAGGGGGAGGACGCCGAGATCCTGCGCGGCGATCTGAACCGCATCCTGTACGACCTCACCAAGGGCGAGGCCGAGTACCTCTTCGACGACTCCGTGGTCTCGCTGGAGGAGGGGCCGGACGGGGTCGAGGCCGTCTTCGAGAGCGGCGGGCGGCGGGTGTTCGACCTGGTGGTCGGCGCGGACGGACTGCACTCCCACACCCGGGCCCTGGCCTTCGGGCCGGAGGAAGGTTTCGTCCACGACCTCGGCTACTACGTCTCCATCTACAGCGTCCCCAACCACCTCGGCCTCGACCGGTGGGAGCTGACCTACGTCTCCCCGAACCGGACGGCGCTGACCTACAGCACCGCCAAGGACACCGGGGCGAAGGCCATGTTCCTCTTCGCCTCCGGGCCGCTGGAGTACGACCGCCGCGACCCCGTCGCGCAGAAGCGGCTCCTGGCCGAGGCCTACGCGGGCGAGGGCTGGGAGGTGCCCCGGCTGCTGGCGGCGGTCGGCGACGCCCCCGACTTCTACTTCGACTCCCTCAGCCAGGTCCGGATGGACCGCTGGTCGAAGGGGCGCACCGTGCTGGCCGGGGACGCCGCCCACTGCGCCTCGCCCGCCTCGGGCCAGGGCACCAGCCTGGCCCTGGTCGGCGGCTACGTCCTCGCCGGGGAGCTCGCCGCCGCGGCCGGCGGCCACGAGGCCGCCTTCGCCGCGTACGAGAGCGCGATGCGGCCCTTCGTGGAGGCGAACCAGAAGCTCGGCCCCGCCAACATCAAGCACATGGTGATGCGGACCAGGGGGCAGGTCTGGATGCAGCTCAAGCTGCTCGCGCTGATGAACCGGCTGCCGGGCAAGGAGAAGATGACGGCGAAGGTCCTGGAGCCGATCCACCGGGCGGCCAACGCCATCACGCTCAAGGAGTACGAGCGCCCCTGACCGGGGGGCCCGGCCTCCGGGCGGACGGCGCTGCTTCGCGGACACCCCTCAGCGGGTCAGGGAGTCCAGCCAGGCGGTGAGGCGGGCGCCCTCGCGAGTCATGACCTCGGGCTCGCGCAGGGCGTTGGCCAGGAGCGACATGCCCTGGTAGCCGGCGACGAGGGTGAGGGCGAGGCCGTCCGGGTCGGGCAGGTCCAGGGCCCGGAACTGGAGGCCGGCCCAGTCCAGCAGCCGGCGGACGACCGCCCCCGCCTCCGCGTCGAGCGTCCCGTCCGGGCGCTTGTCGAGTTCGACGGCCAGGGTGCCGGTGGGGCAGCCGCGCCGGGCGGCGGTCTCGCGCTGGGAGACCCAGGCGGCGACCAGGCCCTTGAGACGCTCCAGCGGGTCGGGCAGCTCGTCCAGCCGCCGGGTGAGTCCGTCCAGGTGGGAGCTCTGCTCGGACAGTGCGGCCCGGACCAGGTCGTCCTTGGTCTTGAAGTAGTAGTAGACGTTCCCGACGGGGACGCCGGCCGCCTGGGCGATGTCCGCGAGGGTGGTCCGTTCGACGCCCTGCTCGTGCAGGACCTGCGCGGCCGCCTCGGCGAGCCGCTTGCGCTTGTCGGCCGCCCGTGCCGTGCGGGTTCCCGGTGAGTCAGTCACCCGACCGACTATAGGGGCCCCGCCACCGGGCGCGGCGGGGTGAAGATCCGGTCCAGGTGGTGGCGCAGCACCGCCACGGCCGAGTCCGGTCCCCGCTGGCCCACCAGGATGCTGGTGCCCAGGGTGCCCGCCATGGCCAGCAGGCCGATGGCCTCCGTGCGCGCGTCGATGTCCGGGCCGGTCAGGCCCGCCTCCCGGGCCTGCGCGAGCAGCCCGGCCAGGGCGTCCTCGGCGGCGTCGGGGTTGTCGATGAACGGCTGTGCGGCCAGCGCGGCGTCCGTCACGGACAGGATCGCGTACGAGCTGTAGAGCAGGTGGAAGGTGCGGCTCTCCTCGTCCGTGGGCAGGGACGCCAGCAGCAGCGCCTCGGCCGTCGCGCGCGGGCCCGGGGCGGGCCCGGCGGCGGCGAGGCGGGCGCCGACGCGTGCGGTGAAGCGGTCGGTGAGGTGCCGGAGCCCGTAGAGGAGCAGCTTCTCCTTGGTCTCGAAGTAGTACTGCACGAGCCGGAGCGAGACCCCGGCCTCGGCGGCGACGTCGCGCATGCCGACGGCGTGCAGTCCGCGCCGTCCGGCCACCCGGACGAGCGCCTCGGCGATCTGGCCGCGCCGTTCCTCGTGGTCAACGCGCTTCGGCATGTCCTCGTGTCTCCGTCCGTAGCCCTGCGCCCCCTTGATGGTACCGCCGTATCAACAACGTGGTACGTTCGTATCACGAAGAACGGATCTTCCCAGGAGGTGCCGCCGTGCCCGAGACCGCCGTGACCCAGAGCGCGACCCGCGTACGCCGCGATGTCGGCCGCTACGTCAACGACACCCTGCGCGACCGCTACTTCGCCGCCGCCGACGTGCTCTACGCCATGGGCGCGCCGGTCCGTTCCGAGACGGACGTGGAGACGGGCTTCGGCACCACCCGCGTCTACCGGTACGGCCCCACGGACCCCGCCGCCGAGTCCCGGACCCCGATCGTGCTGATCCACGGTGCCGGCTACAGCTCGGCGATGTGGTACCCCAACACCCCCGGGCTCAGCCTCGACCGCCCCGTCTACGCCCTCGACACCCCCGGCGACGCGAACCGCAGCGTCCACCGCGAGCCCATGTGGCAGCCCGAGCGTGCCGCGCAGTGGATGGACGAGGCCCTCGACGCGCTCGGCCTCGACCGGGTCCACCTCGTCGGCTCCTCCTACGGCGGCTGGCTGGTGCTCAACCAGGCCCACCTGCGCCCCGGACGGCTCGCCTCCGTCACCGCCCTCGACCCCGGCGGCCTGGAGAAGGTCGGCCTGCGCTTCTTCGCCTGGGTCTTCGTCAGCCTGTTCGCCACCTTCGCCCCCAAGGCGCTGCGCCCCCGCCTCGCCAAGTGGCTGGACCAGCCGGTCATCGCCGTCCCCGAGATGCGCGAGTGGATCCAGCTCGGCGCCCGCGCGTACCGGATCCGCCGCCCGGCGCCCCTGCCGCTGGCCGAGGACGCGCTGCGGTCCATCCGGACCCCGCTCTACGTCATCATGGGCAAGCACAGCCTGCTCGTGCACCCGAAGCGGCAGCTCGAACGCGTCCCCCGGCTGGTACCCGGAGCCCGCGCCGAGATCATCTCCGCGACCGGCCACGGCCCGCAGATCGACCACCCCGACGTGGTCAACGCCCGGATGCTCTCCTTCATGGAGGACGCCGACTCCCTCACCGCGCCGCGCGGCTGAACGCCCTGCGGTACGAGCGCGGCGGCACCCCGCGCCGCCGTACGAACTGCTCGCGCAGCACCGCCGCACTGCCGAAGCCGACCAGCCGGGCGATCTCCTCGACCGGCAGGCCGGTGGTCTCCAGCAGCTCCTCGGCGCGGCTGAGCCGCAGCCCCAGCAGCCAGGCGTGCGGGGTGGTGCCGGTCGAGGCCGCGAAGCGGCGGGCGAAGGAACGCCGGCTCATCAGCGCCCGCCGGGCCAGCTCCGCCACCGGCAGCGGCTCGTGCAGGTGCTCCCGGGCCCACGCCAGCACCTCGGCCAGCTTCTCGTCCCGGCAGTCCTCGGGCACCGGCGTCGCCAGGTACTGCGCCTGCCCGCCGTCGCGGTGGGACGGCAGCACCAGGTCCCGGGCGATGGCGTTGGCCGTGGCGGCCCCGTACTCCCGCCGCAGCAGGTGCAGGCACAGGTCGAAGCCGGCGGCGGCACCCGCGCCCGTGACCACCGCCCCCTCGTCCACGTACAGGGAGTCCGGTTCGACGCTGACCCCCGGATGGCGCTCGGCCAGCAGGCCGGCGAACCGCCAGTGCGTGGTGGCGCGGCGCCCGTCGAGCAGCCCGGCCGCCGCGAGCGCGAACGCCCCCACGCAGTGCGCCGCCACCAGCGCGCCCCGACCGTGCGCGGCGGCCAGCGCCTCCAGCACCGCGGGGGCCGGCGGCGTACGGAAGTCCGCCCAGGGCAGGGCGATCACCAGGTCGGCGGAGGCCAGCCGGTCCAGGCCGTGCTCCACCATCAGCGGCAGCCCGACATCGCTGCGCACGGCACCGGGCCGGTCCGTGCAGAGGGCGAAGTCGAAGCGGGGCAGCCCCTGCCCGCGCTCGTCGAACACCTCGGAGACGATCCCCGCCCCGAGCATCCCGACACCGGGAGGGGCGTACGCGGCGACGGACACGAAGGGCGGCATGCGCGCAGTCTGGCACGCGGACGGCCGGGGCGGTGGCACGATTCCCGCGATCAGTGGCAGTACGGCCACTCGTGAAGGGGCCCGCCAGGGCGAAGACTTGGGGACATGACGAACGCACCGCTCGGCGCCACCGCCCGCTTCCGCATCCTGACCACCGGCTACACCCTCTCCACCGGCCCCGGAGTGGCCGCTACCGTCTCCTACATCGGCGACGGCGACCACCACGTGATCGTCGACCCCGGCATGGTCGCCGGCCGCGACCGGATCCTCGGCCCCCTCGCGGAGATGGGCCTCGGTCCCGACGACATCACCGACGTGGTGCTCAGCCACCACCACCCCGACAACACCATGAACGTCGGCCTCTTCGGCCACGCCCGCGTCCACGACCACAAGGCGATCTACGAGAACGACCAGTGGACCGACCGCGACGCCGAGGGCCACGAGCTGACCCCCTCGCTCCGGCTGATCCGCACCCCGGGCCACAGCCGCGAGGACATCACGCTGCTGGCCGGCACGGACGAGGGCGTCGTCGCCTTCGTGGGCGACCTGTGGTGGCGCCCCAACGGCCCGGTCGACGACCCGGTCGCCCCGGACCACGACGTCCTGCGGGCCTCCCGGGAGCGGGTGCTCGCCGCCGCGGACGTGATCGTCCCCGGCCACGGCCCCGCCTTCCCGGCGGACGACACCGCGCCCCTCTAGGCCCTGGCCGGGCGATCTTCGCGGGCCCGCGACGTCCGGCACGGCACCTCGCCGCGTTGTCGGAGCGCGCGAGTACGGCCGAGTACGAGCTGCGCTCCTCCGCCTTGCGATGCACCGCGCCAGACCCCGCGGCCTGATCCACGAAGATCGCCCGGACAGGACCCAGGGGGTCAGCCGGCGGCCTTCGCGATGAGCGCGCCGATCCGCTCCCCGTCCGCCGTGCTCGCCTCCGTGAGGGCGTAGGAGGTGGCCCACATGGTGCCCTCGTCGAGGTGCGCCTGGTCGCTGAAGCCGAGCGTGGCGTACCGCGACTTGAACTTCTGCGCGCTCTGGAAGAAGAGGACGACCTTGCCGTCGCGGGCGTACGAGGGCATGCCGTACCAGAGCTTCGGGGCGAGGGCGGGGGCGTGCTCCTTGACCAGGGCGTGGACCCGCTCGGCCAGGACGCGGTCGGCGTCCTCCATCTCGGCGATCTTCGCGAGGACCTCGGCCTCCGGGTCCGCCTTGGCGGCGCGCGGGCTGCGGCGCGCGGACGCCTTCAGCTCCTTGGCGCGCTCCTTCATCGCGTCGCGCTCCTCCGCCGTGAACCCGTCGTACTTCTCTTCGGCGGTGCTGGTGCTCGTCATCTCGTTTTCCCCTCGTGCGCGGAGTGGCGGAGTGCTCGGAAGGTGGTGCCCGGGACTCGGTTGGTGCTCCGGATCAGGTGGTGGCGGCCGCCGCGCGGACGGCGGCGCGGCGCGCGGTGACGTAGGCGTACGGGGAGCCGCCGTAGGCGAGCCGGAACTCGCGGCTGAGCTGTCCGGCCGGCATGCCCGCGGCCCGCGCGAGGGCCAGGACGTCCAGCGGCCGCGCGTGCTCCCGGTCGATCCGGTCGCGTACCCGGCGCAGCCGCACGAGTCCCTTCAGGTGCTGTGCCTCGGTGAGCGCGCGCGCCCACCCGGGGCGGCACATCAGCGCAGTTCCTGGATCCGGACCAGGTTGCCCGCGGGGTCGCGGAAGGCGCAGTCGCGCACGCCGTACGGCTGGTCGGTCGGTTCCTGGACCACCTCGGCGTCGGTGGCCTGCACCTTCTCGAAGGTGGCGTCCAGGTCGCGGGTGGCCAGCAGGATCCAGCCGTAGGTGCCCTTGGCCATCATTTCGAGGATGGTGCGGCGCTCGTCCTCGGTGATGCCGGGGTCGACGGCGGGCGGCGCCAGCAGGATCGACGTACCGGGCTGGCCGACGGGGCCGACGGTGATCCAGCGCATCTTGCCCTGGCCGACGTCGCTGCGGACCTCGAAGCCGAGGACGTCGCGGTAGAAGGCCACCGAGGCGTCCGGGTCGTCGTGCGGGAGGGCCGTGGTGTGAATGGTGATGTCCATGCCCGCAACGTTAGTTGCGGGCACCGGGGGGCGCTTCTCGATTCCTGACCGGTTCAGTTCCCGCTGCCCGGGGCCCTGGCGTTCGCCTTGCGGCGCCCCCACGAGCAGCCCATCCGCAGCAGCCGCACCACGGTGGCCACCCAGACGCCGGCGAAGAGCCAGAGCAGCGCCGGCGAGCCCGTCGCCACGGCCCGTACGAAGAGGCACGCGCAGGCGAGGACGAGCAGGACGGTCCACGCTCCCGCACGGCTCCAGGTGCCGCTCCACGGTCCGAGCCCCCGGCGCAGCGTACGGAGCCTGCGGTCGAGGCGTCCGTCGGACCGCAGGTCGCCCTCGATGCCGGCGAGGATCATGCGCTCGTGCTCCGAGAGCTCGGGGCCGTCCATGGCAGACCTCCCGGGAGTCCGGTACCCGCACCTCCCGCGGCACGGATGCCCACTGCGCCTACCCTCCCGGCCGCCGCCCACACCCCTGCCCTTCGTCCAGCTGGTCGGTGAGCCGCTTGAGGGCCTTGGCGCCCAGCGGGTCCACCAGGGGGTGGAGGGCGCGGTCCAGCAGCCGGACGCCCGGGATCCGCAGGGCGCCGAAGAAGGCGAAGCGGGTGCCGTCCCCCTCGGGCACGGCGGCCATCCCGCCCAGGACGAACCGGCTCTGCATCAGGCACCAGCCGGGGCGCAGCACGATGTCGAAGCGCGCCCGCATGCCCAGCGGGCTGCGCGCCCTGGCTTCCAGGCGGTCGCCGCGGGCCGAGGTCACGGTGAAGGCGCTGATGTCGGTGATGAGCCGGGGCAGCTGTTCCTCCAGGTCCGAGGCCAGCCCCCAGACCCGGTCGAACGGCGCCGGGACCAGGTGTTCCGCGTAGCCGGCGGCCGGAGTGGTGCGGGCGACGACCCGCAGCCTGCGGACCGCGTCGAGTTCGGCGACGGGCCAGTCCTCGTTCAACGTCCCCACGCCTTCCTGAAGTTGCGGCGGGCCCGGAAGAGCCGGGTCCGCACGGTGGGCTCGGGTACGCCGAGGAGTGCGCTGACGGCGTGCTCGTCCATGCCCTCCAGGTCGCGCAGGACCAGGACGGCGCGGTGGGCCGGGGTGAGCCGCTCCAGCACGTCCCTGATGTCGGCGGCGAGCTGGGGATCGCCGGCGGCGGGGACGTCGTCGAGCGGGTCCGGGACGGCGCGGGCCGCCGTACGGGCGACCCGGACCGCCTCCCGCACGGCGATCACCCGCACCCACCCGAACAGGGCGGCGGGCTCGCGCAGTTGGCCCAGCTTGCGGAAGATCGTGATCAGCGCCTCCTGCGCGGCGTCCGGACCGTCCTGGAGGGCGATCGGCCCGCACAGCCGGCCGACGTAGGGGGTCAGCAGGTCGAGCAGGTCCTGGACGGCCATCCGGTCGCCGCGCTGGGCGGCGCGCACGAGCTCCGCGACGTTCGTATCCGTGTCCGTGTCCGTGTCCGTATCCGTGCCCGCGGTGCCGGTTCTGCTCACGGGATCCCCATGGCTTCCTCCTTGGCGAGGTCTCGGCCAGGAAGAGCGCGCAGGGCCCCGGAACATTCCCGGTGAGCCGCGTCACACCGCGGGCCGCCGTCGGGGAGGGCCGCGGCCACTCCCGGGGGTGACGACTCGGGAGTCCCGTCGTTGGCCTTCCTAAAAGATCATTTCGGAGGCCGGCAGTGAACGGACAGCGGACGAGGACGAGCGGGCGGCATCTGGTCCTGGACGACGCCGAGGACGTGAGGGCCGCGGCGGGCGCGCTCGCGGAAGGCTGCGCGGTGGCCCACGGGTTCGGGAACTCCTACGCCGTCACCGCGCGCGCCGACCGGGCCGTCGTCGAGCGGGTCAACCGGATGAAGGGCCGTCCCGACGGGCAGGTCGGCAGTGTCACCACCGTCCCCGAGCGGGTCCCGTCGCTCTTCGACTGGAACCGGCTCCCCCCGGCCCTGCCGCGCCGGCAGCTCCGCCAGCTCGTCGAAGAGCTGTTCCTGCTCGGCCCGTTCGGCTTCCGGGGACCGGCCGCCGCGCACGTGCCCCGGCACCTGACGGCCGTCCAGGACGGGGTCACGACCGTGCAGCTGATCGGCCCGGGTTACCGCTGCCCGTCCAACGGCTTCCTCGCCGAGGCCCTGGACCGCACCGGCGACGCCCTGCTCTGCGTCACCTCGGTGAACCGCTCCCGGTACCTGACCGGCGCGGAGCACGAACCGGCCCACTGGCGGGCCGAGGGCGTGATCGCCGACTTCGGCCACGAGGAAGACGTCAGGATCCTCGTCCACGACGACGAGCCCGCGGCCCGCCGCCGCCACCCCCACCACGCCCCGATGCCGACCACGGTGCTGTCCTTCCACCACGCACCCGGCCGCGGCCGCTCGGGACTGCCCGTCCTCACCCTCGAACGGCACGGCTCCCTCTCGGCGGACCACACCCGGGCCATCGCGGCCAACCACGGCTTCGCCCTCGTCCCCTCGGCCCGGGCCGCCCGCCGCCTGGCGGCCCGGGCCTACCCGGACGACGGTCGCCCGGACGCGTGACGTACGGCGCCGGGGCGTTGCCACGCTCCGGGCGCGCTGACTCAATGGCACCGGGCGCGGGCAGCGGCTCCCGGCCGCCGCCCTTCGGTGAGGAGACGGGGATGTCACGGGTCGAGGCGAACGGTGTCGGACTCTTCTACGAGGCGGGCGGGGACGGCGACCCGCTGGTCCTCGTGCACGGCTCCTGGGGCGACCACGAGACGTGGGCACCGGTCCTGCACGCCCTCGCACCGAGGTTCCGGGTGCTGGTCTACGACCGGAGGGGGCACAGCCGCAGCGAGCGCCCCGCGGGGCCCGGATCCCGGTTCGAGGACGAGGAGGACCTCGCCGCGCTCATGGAAGTGCTGGGGTTCGCCCCGGCGTACGTGGCGGGCAACTCCTTCGGCGCCTCGACCGTACTCGGCCTGGCGGCACGACGGCCCGAGATCTTCCGGGGGATCGTCGTCCACGACCCCCCGCTCATGGGCCTCGTGGCCGACGACCTCGAACTGCTGCCGTCGGCCGCCGCCGGCGGCCGGAAGATCGAATCCGTGCTGGAGCACCTGCGGGCGGACCGGCCGCTCGCGGCGGTACGGCAGTTCGTCGAGGAGGTCGTGCTGGAACCCGGTGCCTGGGAGCGCCTGCCGGAACGGGTCCGCGACACCTTCGTCGCCAACGCCCCCACCTTCCTGGACGAGCAGGCCGATCCGCAGTGGGCCGATCTCGACCTCGCCCTGCTCTCCGGCTACACCGGGCCCGCCCTGCTGTCGAAGGGCACCGAGAGCCCGCCGTGGTTCGCCGCGATCACGGACCGGGTCGCGCGGGCGCTGCCGCAGGCGCAGACGCACACCTTCGAAGGCGCCGGCCACATCCCCCACATCACCCACCCCGCGGCCTACGCGGAGCGCCTGATCTCCTTCGCGGACGGGCACGGCTCCCGTCGGCGCGGCGGATGACCGCGCTCCGGGGAGCGGCACGCCCGGGTCACGCGGCCGGGCGGCGGGCGTCGTCCAGCACGGGTAGTCGGTGTACCCGTCCTCCCCGCCCACGTACATCAGCCCCTCGTCCCGCAGGGGATTGGGGGCGGCGCCCACGCGCAGCCGCTCCACCAGGTCGGGGTTGGCGAGGAAGGCGCGGCCGAGGGAGACCAGGTCGGCTCCGGCGGCCAGCAGCCGCTCGGCCTCGTGCCGGCCGCCGTCGGCGGGCAGCGGCCCCGGCCACGGCAGCGCCGGGTTGGCGATCAGCGTGCCCGCCCACTGCTTGCGGATGCGCTGTAAGAGGGGCTGGTCCGGGTCGGCGAAGACGACGTGCAGACAGGCCAGGCCGGTGCCGGAGAGGGCGTCGACCAGCGCCGGGTACACCTCCTGCGCGTCGTCCTCGCGCCGGCCGTCACGTACTGGACGGAGCTGCTGAGCCTCATAGGCCGGGGCAAGGGGGTCTCGCCCGCCGGCGGGGGCGCGGAGCGCTACCACGCCCGGCCCGACGTGGTCTGGATCCCCTTCGGCGACGCCCCGCCCGTCGGCTACGGCTTCTTCTGGCCGACGGCCGGCGAGAGCGCCCGCGTACGGGCCTTCACCGACACGGTGTGCGAGATCGCGGGCCCCGACCTGCCCTGACGCCGCACGTCCCCGGCCCGGCCCGTCCGGCTCCGGGGTGCGGCTCCCGGCGAAGGCGCGGATGCTGGTTGTGCCGGCCGCGCTCCGGGCGTGCCGGCACCCGCAAGGAGGAACCCATGTCGATGCTCGACAAGCTCAAGGGCCTGCTGAAGGGCCATGAGGACACGGTGAGGCAGGGAGTCGACAAGGCGGGCGACGCCTTCGACGAGAGGACCGGCAACAAGTACCAGAGCCAGGTCGACATGGCCCAGCAGAAGATCAACGAGCAGCTGGGAACCGACAAGCCCCGGGAGCACCCGCCACAGGGCTGACTTCCGCCAGCAGTTCACGGAGTACGTCCAGCAGGACGTCCGGCCGCTCCAGATGGACGTCGTGTCCGGTCCCGGGGACGCTCAGGGCCACCGTCTCCGGCCGCAGCCGGAGCATCTCGCCGACCTCTTCGGGCGCGATGAAGCCGGACTGGCCGAGCACGGCCAGGGTCGGGCAGACCACCTGCGACCACTCGTCCCAGAAGGCCCGCCGGGCGTTCTCCGCCAGCGACCCGACCATCACGTCGCGCTCGAAGCACGGCCACCAGCCGCCGTCGCGTTCCTCCAGCCCGGCCGCCCAGCCCTCGCCGACCGGGCCGCCGCCGAGGAACTCGACGGCGCTCTCCCGCGACGGGAACGGCGTGGGCCAGGAGTCGAGCCACCCCCCGATCTCCGCCTGCACGTCAGGGGCGGGCCCGCCCGGCCCGGCCTCCACCAGGACCAGCGCGCGGAAGAGTCCGGGGTGCGCGGCGGCGGCGAGCATGGCGGTGTGGCCGCCCAGCGACTGGCCGACCAGGACGGGTCGCCGGAGGCCGAGCCGTTCGCACACGGCGACGGTGTCCGCGACGTACGCGGCCCGGGACACGTCCCCCGGCCGCCGCTCGCCGGCACCGTGGCCGCGCTGGTCCACGGCGACGACCCGGTGGCGGGGGCTCAGCTCCCGGGCTATGGCGTCCCATTCGCCCGCGTGCCCGGCCAGGCCGTGCAGCAGGACGACGGGCGGCCCCGAGCCGCCCCAGTCGCGGCAGGAGATGCGGACGCCCTCGCGGACGACGACGTGTTGCGACCAGGTCATGCGGGGTCCTCCGGACAAGGGCCGGCCCCACGCGTGCGGGCAGGCCGGACAGTGGGAACGGGCGCTCTTTCAGGCGAGCCAGCGGCCGTCGCGCATGAGGTCGCGCCCGCGCAGCTCGTTCGCTTCGCGCCAGGCCTGGACGCGGTGCGGCCGGATGAGGAAGTACTGGTAGTCGTCGAGGTCGTGCGGGTTGAAGCCGGTCTTGGCCCCGAACGTGTCGCCGGTCCCCGGGGGGAGGCCGGCGAGGTCCGCGGGCTCGGCGGTGCCGTCGACCATGACGACGTCGCGGGTCGGTCCGAGGCTGAGCCGCACCCGGCCGTCGGCCAGGAGGTTGCGGCCGGTCACCGAGGCGCGGGGGGTCGAGACGAGGAACGCCGTCCCGTCCCACAGGAACGACAGCGGTACGAGGTGGGCGCCGCCCGGTGCGCCCGAGGTCGCGAGCCACAGGTCGACGTCGTTCTCAAGCCGTTCGCGGGTGTCCCGCAGTCTCTCGCCGAGGTTTCGCGGCGGCGCGGTCGTCATGGTTCCTCCGGCAAGTCGGCTCGGGTGAGGGACGGTTCAGCGTACGGTGCTGCCGCTACGCGCCCGGTGCGAAGCCGTCCATGACGGCCCCTCCGTCATCCGCGCCACTCGAACAGGACGACCGTCGCGTCGTCCGAGGTGGTCTCGCCGCGTGCCCTCTTGAGGGTGTGGGACAGGTCCCGGGCCACCGTGCGGATTCCGCGGTCGTCCTGCTCCAGCTGGTTGACCCAGTCGATCAGCTGCGCCTCGCCGAACTGTTCCTGGCCGCTTTCGTGTTCCTCGATCAGGCCGTCGGTGAAGCAGAGGACGCGGTCGCCCGGCTCCAGGGCCACCGCGCTGACCTGCGGCTGGTCCCCTCCGAAACCGACGGGGAGGGTCGTGGGGCTCTCCAGGCGGCGTACGACGCGGTGGCCGCGGATCAGCATGGGCGCGGGATGCCCCGCGTTGACCCACTGGAGGCGCCCCGTGTCCGTGTCCAGGCGCATCATCTGGGCGGTCACGAAGTGGTCCGGGTCGAACTGCTCGGCGACGGCCCGGTCCATGAAGAGGTAGATCTCGGACAGCTCGATGCTGATCCTGCGGGCGTGGCGGTACGCGCCGATGGCGACCGTGGCCATGGTGGCCGCGTCCAGGCCGTGCCCCATGGCGTCGACCATGGCGAGGTGCAGGACGTCGCCGTTCAGGGCGTAGTCGAAGCTGTCCCCCGCCACGTCGTAGGCCGGTTCCAGGACTCCCGCGACCGCGACGCGCGGCATCACCATCGACAGCGGGGGCAGCAGGGACCACTGGATCTCCGCGGCCACGCTCATCGGTTCTCTGCGGCGGGTCCGGAAGAAGAGGTCGGTGTAGCCGTTCTTGGTCTGCAGCAGATCGGCCGCCAGGCCCGCGATCCTGCCCAGGAGGCGGCGGGCGTCGTCGTCCATCACGTCCAGGGTGACCGAGAGGACCCCCACCTGGTCGCCGCCGTCCAGCAGGGGCAGGTGGATCCGCACGCCGTCCGGCGTCGTGACTTCGACGGGGCGTGACTCCAGGAAGCACCGGCCGGCTTCGGACCGGTCGATGGGCTGCGGACCGCCTTCGGCCACGCCGTCGGCGGGCAGGGGGACCAGCTGCTGCTGTCCGTAGTCCTGGAGCAGGATCTGCGGGTCGCGGCCCCCCATCCGGGCCACGGTCTCGGCGACGAGCGGCCCGACCTGGTGCGGCGGCAGCTCGTGCGCCCGGTCCAGGAGCCCTCCGAGCAGTTCCTCCCCGAAGCTCTCCGAGCGGTCCCGGTCCCCGCACCCTCCGACGGTCATCCTGTTGCCTCCAACCGGGCGGCGGGCCGGCGTCCGGCTGCACGGGCGGCGTGGCCTCCAGGATGCGCCCCGGCGACCGGGCACGCCACACGGCATCCGGGCCGGAAAACGCCTGGCGGCACCCCACGGCCAGGACCTCCGGCCGGCTGCCGCCGGGCGCTTTCCGGCCCGCGGCGGTCGGGCGGCCGCCCTGGCCCGGGAGTACCGTGAGAGGACCGGCAGCGCGGCCTCCCCGGCAGAGCCAGAGCGGGCTCTGGCAGACACGGGCCGGAGCGGCCGGACCCCGTAGACGGGCGGACCACGATGGCTGACGCCGAAACCCCGCGCACACCCCCGATGACCCTGCCGGACGCGATCCACACGGCGGTCCAGCCGGGTACGGCCCTCCTGCGGCTGGAGACCACCGCTTCCCGGGAAGGCATCCTCGACGGAGCGTGGTGGCCACGCTCGCGCGACGTCGAAGGCGAGCTTCCCGCACTGATCAGCGCGCTGACCGAGCACCTCGGGCCCATCACCCGCGTCGGCCTGGACGCCTCGGCCTGGAACGGCCTGCCCACCCGCCTGGTCGTGGACGACCGGATCGTCCACCTCGACTCCGATGCCGTCGGAGACAGCACCGTCCTCATCACCCGCGGCGACCAGGACCATTTCGCGCTCCTGGTGATACCGCCCGGCACCGCACCCGATGCCGCCCGCGCCGCCATGGCCCGCGCGGTCCGCGCCGACAACCTCACATCGGCCGCCGAGATCCTCGTCGCCCCCACGGCCGCACCCCGGCGGGAGGAGCCGACGTGACCCGGCGCCGGGAACCCCCGCGGGCGGCGGTGCCGCACGCCCGCCTCAGTCGGTGGCCGGCGGCTCGGGCTCGGCGGCGCGCCGGTACTCGGCGTTGATGCGCTGGGCCTCCTCGAGCTGGTCCTCGAGGATGATGATGCGGCAGGCGGCCTCGATGGGGGTTCCCTGGTCGACGAGTTCCCGGGCCCGGGCGGCGATGCGCAGCTGGTAGCGGGAGTACCGGCGGTGCCCGCCCTCGGAGCGGAGCGGGGTGATCAGCCGGGCTTCGCCGATGGCCCGGAGGAATCCGGGGGTCGTACCGAGCATCTCCGCCGCCCGCCCCATCGTGTAGGCGGGGTAGTCGTCGTCCTCGAGACGGCCGATCGAATTGTCTGCTGCCATTCTCACCTCTCCGTGGGCCGCGCCTCGGGGCCCCGGCGCGGTACCGCACCAGGGCCCCGAGGGAACCGCACCATCTGCCGGCCTCAGTCTCGCGCCGACTTCCCGCGTCCGCGCGACTCACCGAAGGTACTGCTCCCCGCCGTGTCGCCGGTACCAGGGCGCGGCGGGCAGGGCAGGGCAGGGAGGGGCTGGTGCGGGACGGGGCGGGAGACGGAGGTGGGCCCGGCCGGCGTGCGCCGGCCCGGCCCTCGTGTGGCGGTCAGACCACCGCGGAAGTGCCCGTCCGCAACGGTTCCCGGCGGCCGAGGAGTTCGCGGAGCCGCACCCTGTCGGTGTACGCGGGACTCCCGCGGAAGGCGTCGAGCAGCGCTCGGGTGACCCGGCCGACGCGGCGGCCGTCGTCCTCGCGGACGATCAGGCTCTCGGCGCGGGCGCTCGCCATGACCGACAGGGCCACCTCGACGGTCATGTCGTCATAGAGCTGGGGTTCGGCATGGGCGGCGTGGGACTGGGTCCGGACAGGTGTCACGGGTACCTCCTGCGGAGCGGGAGAGGGCGTCGCAGAATCGAAAACCGCACCACTCGCACCGGCGTGAAATGAATTCCGAAATGCCGGTGCGAACGGAATCGGGAACGAAGGCCGCGCCGACGGAATCGGGGAATCTGCGGAATCGGAGGTGGGGGCGGAAGGCGTGCCCGGGTGTTTCCCTGCGGCGGCAGGACAACGGAAAAACGCGCGGCCGGGGGGGGGGGGGGGGGGGGGGGGGGGGGGGGGCGGGGGGGGGGGGGGGGGGGGGGCACCGCGGGCGCATCCCCTTA
>NZ_JBVJWV010000008.1:100296-142659 GCF_055602105.1 Streptomyces sp. NPDC037421 | reverse complement strand
CCCCCCCCCCCCCCCCCCCCCCCCCCCCCCCCCCCCCCCCCCCCCCCCCCCCCCCCCCCCCCCCCCCCCCCCCCCCCCCCCCCCCCCCCCGCCGTGCGCGCGTCGGCGTCAGGCGGGAACGATGTTCTCGGCCGTGGGGCCCTTCTGGCCCTGTGCGACGTCGAAGCTCACCTTCTGGCCTTCGCGCAGCTCGCGGAAGCCCTGGACGGCGATGTTCGAGTAGTGGGCGAAGACGTCGGGGCCGCCGCCCTCCTGCTCGATGAAGCCGAATCCCTTTTCCGCGTTGAACCACTTGACGGTACCGGCAGCCATGTAATTTCTCCTTCGGGGAACATCCGCATCCGCACTGTGCGGATACTGCGTCGCCGCGATGATCACCCGGCCGGAAAACCGGAGACGAAAAAGTGCTCCCAGTGGCCGGAGCCGCCTGGGGGTGCTTGAAGTTTCGGGAACCACAACTGCAACTGGGATCGACATTAGCACGGTAAAAGTCGCCGAAGCGGTCGAATCTCTCCGCTATTTCAGTGCGGTAAAAACCCTCATCGCGCGCCCCCTTGAATCCTCATCCCGCCGGGACAGATATCGGCGCTCCGGGGTGCGCGTCCCGCGCGCACCGGCCGATGATGGCAGTGGGGCGAGGACGCGGAGCTGAGCATGACGGGTTGGCGTGTCAGGGACTACACCCAGGACGATCTCGAAGCGGTGATCCGGGTCGACGCGGAGAGCGGCACGGCCGAGGAGCCACCGCTCTTCCCGCTCTCGGACGCCGTGGCGGCCCTCCAGGCCCTCCACCCGGCGGTGGTGGCCACCGCGGACGAGGAGGTGGTCGGCGCCGCGGTGAGCAGGGTGGAGGGTGACCGGGCGTGGATCCTGCGCATCGGCATGGCGCCCGCCTGGCGGCACCAGGGGCTGGGCAGCGACCTGATCACCGCCCTGGAGCACCGGCTGTTCGCGGGCGGTGTCCGGACGGTGCACGCGGTCCTGCCCGACGGTGAGACCGGTGCCACCGCACTGCGCGACTGCGGCTTCGGCGCCCGTCCGGGCCTGGTCTTCTTCGAGAAGCGCGGGCGAGTGACCCCTCAGGCGGTCGGCCTGCTCGCGTCCCTGGGCGCGGAGCTGCCGCCCGGGGACCTGTGGCAGAAGGTGGCGGGCATGCAGCGGGAGAAGGAGCTCATCGAGCGACGCCTGGTGCTGCCACTGGCCCATCCGGAAATGGCCGCTCAGCACGGGGTCGAGCCGCCGCGGGCGGTGATGCTGTTCGGGCCGCCCGGGACGGGGAAGAGCACGTTCGCGCACGCGGTCGCCAGCCGGCTGGGATGGCCGTTCCTCGAACTGTTCCCCGCCCGGCTGGCGGCCGAGTACGGGCTGGCCAGCGGGCTGAACCGGCGCTTCGACGAGATCGCCCGGCTCGACCACGTCCTGGTCTTCATCGACGAGGTCGAGGAGATCGCCGGGACCCGGAGCGGTGCGGACGCGACCGCGGTCGGTGTCGTCAACGAACTGCTCAAGGCGATCGTCCGGTTCCGGGGCCAGGACGGGCGGCTGCTCGTCTGCGCGACGAACGACGTGACCGCGCTCGACTCCGCGTTCCTGCGGCACGGCCGTTTCGACTACGTGCTCCCGATCGGCCCGCCCGACGACCGCGCGAGGACCGCGCTGTGGGAGAGCTACCTGACCCGGGCGGGCGCGGAGGCCGACAGCGCGGCGCTGGCGTCCGCCAGCGAGGGGTTCACCCCCGCCGACATCGCCCATGTGGCGCGCACCGTTTCCCAAGTGCAGTTCGAGCGCACCTTCGACACCGGAACCAGGGCCCGCCCCACCACCGCGGACTACCTGCGCACCATCGGCGAGACCAGGCCCACGGTCAGCGCCGCCATGGCCCAGGAACTCCTCCACCAGACCGAGAAGTTCGCCCGCATCTAACCCGCCTCTTCTCCAACCCGCCTCTTCGCTAGCCCGCCTTCTCCTCCTCGGCCTCCATGTGCCGGATCCCCTCGTGGGTGAGGGTGACCATCGCCGGGGTGTTGCCGGGGTCCCAGTCGACGGTGATCAGTCCTTCGCCGGCCAGGTACGTGCAGGCGGCGGCCAAGTCCTGTTCCGGCACGCGGAGGTCGCGCCGCAGCTGCGCTCCGGTGATGCCGAGGAGGCGGTTGCCTTCGACGGCCTCGTACAGGACCCGTAGCACCTGTTCGCGGTAGGTCTTGCGTTCGCGCAGTGTGGCCATGACCGCGTCCTTTCGTGTGCGGGCTGGGCTCCGGTACGGCCGTGACGACGGTCTCCGCGGAACTCACCTCCAGCCGTCTCCGGGCAGGGGGAGGGAGCTTCGGTCCATCCGGTTCCCGAAGGGGGACATGCAGGCTCCGCCTTCGGCCTCCCAGGTGCTCTCCTGGCTCCGGGGGTTGCGCATGTCGCGGCTGATGGCGGCTTCGTTGGCGATGAGGGCGCCCGCGGTGAGGACACTGCCGGGTATCGCCGCGGCGGCCATCAGGCGGGCGGCGGCCGCCGGCCCGGTCTCGGGCGGGATGACCAGCAGGTCCCAGCGGCCGACGCTCAGGGAGAGCAGGATCAGCTTGTCCGGGTGCTGTTCGGTGAACCAGCCCACGTGGACGGTGTGCCCGGCGACGGGCACCCTGTGCGGGATGACGGGCCAGCGCGTGGGATTGACGGTGACGCGGGTGATGCGTCCCCACGCCTCGTCGAGTGCGGCCGCGAGAGGCGGCAGCTCGGCAGTGAGGTCGCGGGAGTAGGGCCACCAGGCCCCGTCGAGCTGGCCTGCGAGGGTGGTCTTCGGAGTGAGCGAAAGGCGTGCCGGGAACTCTGCGGCGAGGTCGCGGGGCGCGGTCCGGTCGAGGGTGGTTGTCATGGTGCGGACCTGCCCCCGGGCTGCCCGTCGGTAGCCCGGTTTTTCGTGGTCGCCGGAAATGACACCCGCGTGGGAGCCGGTGTGCGAAGTACTCCCGGTTCTTTTACTGTACGCCGGTTCGGCCTACTATGACCCTGAATGACCAGGTATTTTGCCTTTCCGGCAGGCGGCGGTGGAGCGGGTGCGCCTCAGGGAGAGGACGATCAGCAGAGCGAACGCGGTGAGGGCGGTGAGCGTGCGCAGGTTGTTGAAGAGTTCCCAGCGCCGCAGGATCTCCGCGTGATCGACCGGTGCCGAGGTGAGCGCCCATTCCTTGATCCGGCCGTTGATCGGCACATTGCCGAGCCGGGTCGTCAGGAAGGACGCCAGGGTCAGCAGGGCTGCCGTACCCGCGATCAGCCGGGCGCGGCCGCGTGTCAGCGTCGCGAGGGCGAGGGAGCTCAGCGTTGACACCGCCATCGCCGCCTGCATGGTGATGCCGTTCATCTTCATCAGCTCGGCGTGGAAGGACAGCCGCATGTCGAGCGGCACCGCGTTGAAGGTGGGGACGAGGTTGGCCGCGCCGTAGCCGAACGCGCCGGCGAGGAGGCCGGTGGCGAGCAGGGCGAGTCCCTGGAGGAAGCGGATGCGCATGTCCGTTTTCATGACGGCGGGTCAGCCCTGTCCGTTCTCGGTCCACGGGCGGAGCTTCTCCGGGTTGCGGACCGCCCAGATGCGGGTGATGCGGCCGCCGGTGAGGCTGAACGCCGCCACGGTGACGGTGACGCCTGCGAGCTGGGCGACCAGGCCGGGCCGGCCGTTGACCGTCCGCTCCAGGAGCGTCAGCCCAGGTGCCTTGTCGGCGATGTGGATCAGGTACTCGGCGATGCGCTCGCTGCCTTCGACCGGGCGCAGGACGGTGCCGACCAGGCCGCCGCCATCGGCGGTCAGCGTGGCGCCGGGGTCGAGGAGGCCGACGAGGGCCTTGATGTCCTTGGCCTCCCACGCCTCCTTGAAGCCCCGCACCAGAGCGGCCTGCCCGGCCGCCGCAGCCGCCGGAGCCCGCGCGGCGCCGATGCGCCGACGGGCCGAGGACGCCAGCTGCCGGCAGGCCGCGGGCGTCCGGCCGACGATCTCGGCGATCTCGGCGAAGGGGTACCGGAAGACGTCGTGCAGGATGAACGCCACGCGTTCGGCCGGGGTCATCGACTCCAGTACGACGAGGAAGGCCATGTTCACCGACTCGTCCAGGGTGACCCGGTCGGCGGGGTCGGCCGGCTCGGCCCCGCCGCCGCTCGCCGGTCCGCCGGACCACTCCGTACGGTCGGGCAGCGGTTCGGGTATCCACGCGCCGACGTAGCGCTCGCGCCGGGCCCGCGCCGAGCCGAGCACGTCCAGGCAGATACGGCTGGCCACCGTCGTCAGCCAGGCACCGGGAGACTCGACGGCCTCCTGCCGCCGGCGCGACATCGCGTACCAGCGGGTGTAGGTCTCCTGCACGGCGTCCTCGGCCTCGGCCAGCGAACCGAGCAGCCGGTAGGCGAGGTTGATCAGCTGGCGCCGCTCGTCGACGACGGCGCTCAGGCCCGGCTCGGACCGTGCGTGCCCTGGCTCGGATGGGGTGCTCATGGGCGCGACCGCTCCCTGGTTCTTCTCGTCCGGTTCCGCTCTCGGCACTTCGACGAAACACCGCACCGGAGTGTGAGGCCGGCGCTTCGCCTCACATTTCGGGGAGCTGCGTCGTCGGACCACCGAGACACTACTGATCCATCGCCGCGAGGCAGAAGAGGGGGACCGCGTCATGGCCACACAGACGACGGCAGTACCGGGCAGAGTCACGTTCCTGCAGGTCGCGATAGTCCTGCAGACCTTGGCCCTCTCCTTCCAGGCGGTCACCGCCGGACTGCTGCTGTCCTCGTCGACCGGCTACGCACTGCACGACGCCGGATCGAAGGTGATGTACGGCGCGTCGATGCTGTACGTGATCGCCGCGATCCTGGCGTGGCGGCCGGGCGGCGGGTCACCCCGCCCCATCCTGTACGCGTCCGGCTTCCTCGTGCTCGCTTCGACGCAGGTGGTGCTGGGCGTCATGCACGTCCCGTCGCTCCATGTCCCCCTGGGCATCCTGATGTTCGGCCTGAGCGTGCTGGCGCTGGGCCTGATGCTGTCCACCCGCTCGTCGAAGCGCACCGGCACCCGGGCGTAGCCGCCGCGCGTTGCGGGCCTGCCAGGCAGGGGGCGCCGGGCAGGCCGAGCGTGTAGAGGGCGGTGTCGAACTCCTTGGTGAAGAACTCCTCCCGGATCTCGGTCGGGCTCTGGCCCTCGTTCTGCTGCTGCAGGACCGCGTCCTTGTACTGCAGGAGGAACGTGTTGACCTGCGCCTCCGCCCTGAAGGACAGCCGGGCGGCACTCGCGGCCGACAGGTGGTGACTCCGTGCCTGCGCGGGCAGTACCAGCAGGCCGGGGCCTGCCAGCAGCATCGCGGCGCACGCGCCGATCACCGCTCCGCGCAGCTTCGTACGGTGGGACATGCGAACCTCTCCGAGGTGGCCGGAAATCTGACGCGAGCACCCTCCCAACGCCCCGCCCGCCCGCGGTATCGGCCATCCGGGGCGGGCCCACCCCGGCCCCCGAGCGGGCCGCGAAACACCCCCGACACCCCAAGAGGCGAAAGGTTCCCGCGCCGGCCGCCCCCCTCGCCACCCCGCGTGCCAGGAATACCCGTACAGCCGGTGGTGCAGGGCGGGAACGACGCGAACGGAACACGCGCGACCGTCCCGCAGCCGCCCGCCCGACCCGAGGCCGTGCCCGCCGCCCTCTCCCAGGCTGCCCCGCACCCGCTCGCCGGCTTCGATCGCGACCGCACGGTCGGCACCGCCCGCGCGCACCGAGCTCGCCGACCGGTCAGGGTTCGCGCGGGGTCACCAGGCCGGATTCGTAGGCGAGGATCACGAGTTGGGCGCGGTCGCGGACGCGCAGCTTGGTCATGGCACGGTTGACGTGGGTCTTCGCGGTCATCGGGCTGATCACCATCCGGTCGGCGATCTCGTCGTTGGACAGGCCCTGCGCGACCAGGGCGACGGCCTCGCGTTCCCGGTTGGTCAGTTCCTCCAGCCCCGTTCGGGCACGGGTGTCGAGCGGCTGGGCGACGTACCGGTTGATCAGCTTGCGGGTGATCGACGGTGCGAGCAGGGCGTCCCCGCGCGCGGCGACGCGCACGGCGTGCAGGAAGTCCTCCGGCACGATGTCCTTGACGAGGAATCCGGTCGCGCCGACGCGCAGTGCGTCGAAGACGTACTCGTCGAAGCCGTAGTTGGTGAGGATGACGACGTGCACTCCGGCCAGGGCCGGATCCGCGGCGATGCGCCGGGTCGCCTCGATGCCGTCCATGACCGGCATCTGGATGTCGACGAGCGCGATGTCGGGCAGGTGCGCCTCGACCAGGGCCAGGCCCTCCCGTCCGTCGCCGGCCTCGGCCACCACCTCGATGTCGTCCTCCAGGTCGAGGAGGGCGCGGAATCCGCTGCGGATGAGCGGCTGGTCGTCCACCAGCACGACACGGATCACGACGACCGGTCCACGGGGAGTTCGGCCCGGACGGTGAAGCCGCCGCCCGGGAGCGGTTCGGCGCGCAGCCGGCCACCGAGGGCGGTGACCCGCTCGCGCATGCCGAGCAGCCCGAAGCCCGGCTCGGGGGCCGTGCCCGGCGAGGCCTTGCCGTCGTCGTCGACGCGTACCGCGATCGCATCCGGACGCCAGTCGATCCCTACCGATGCCGTTGCGGCGTGCGCGTGGCGGGCGATGTTGGTGAGCGACTCCTGGACGATCCGGTAGACGGTCCGGTCCACCGCGGCCGGCACCTCGTGGCGCTGTCCCCCGATCGTCAGCGTCGCGTCCAGACCGAGGGTACGGGCCTGTTCCACCAGCCCCGGGACATCGTCGAGCCCGTGCGGCGGGGCCGTGTCGTCGTCGCGCAGAGCCTCCAGCGTCGCGCGCAGCTCCCGGCTCGCCTCGCGACCGGCCGTCTGGATCGCCAGCAGGGCCTCCGGCACCTCCTCACCCCGCCTGCGGGCCACGTGCACGGCGACTTCGGCCTGCACCTTGATGACGGAGATCTGGTGGGTGAGCGAATCGTGCAGTTCCCGCGCGATGCGCAGGCGCTCCTCGTCGGCGCGGCGCCGAGCGGTCTCCTCCCGGGTGCGCTCGGCCTCGTCCGCCCGCCGCTCGGCCTGCCGCAGCGCCTCGCCGGCGGCCCCGGCGGCGATCAGCCAGGCGATCTCCAGGGCGCCCCGGGACCGCGCGAGCGCCTCACCCGTGTCGTGCGTGCCCGAGACCAGGGCGGCGACGGGGAGGGCGGCGAGCATGGCGACGCTGGCCGCGATCGTGGGAGTACGGCGGCCGGCCCGTACGGCCGCGTACACGGCGAACAGGTACGCGACGGCGGGCACGTCGAAGCCGGCCGCCTGGTACCCGACGGCGCAGAGGCCGGTGACGGCCAGGACCGCGACCGGGGCACGGCGGCGCGCGACGAGGACGAGGCCGCCGGCCGTGAGGAGCGCGTAGCCGAGCAGGTCGACCGGGCCGGGGCCGGTGCTGGAGTGCCGGCCGGAGAGGCCGGTGATCAGCAACGCCGCGGCCACGCCGATGGCGATCGCGCCGTCCGCGACGGCCGCTCGTACGCCGGCTCGCAGACCGGACCGTGCTGTGCTGCTCATGGGCGCAACCTACCCAAGCAACGCCTCTGCCGGGTCCGTCCCACGGACGAGGGTCCGGCTACCGCGCGCGCAGTACATCCGCGGCGGCCTGCCGCATCCGTGGCAGTGCGAAGAGTCTGCGTTCGCCGGACGACCGGAGGCGGGCCCGGCGGACATGCTCGGACGGCAATCCATCGCAGGAGAAGGAGCCCTCATGTTCGTCCGGTACGCGCTTGCCGAGGTCCAGCCGGTCGCCGTCAGTGTCTTCCACGTGAGCGCCGGGCGGGCGGGTGCCACCACGGCCGCAGTGCTCGGGCTGATCGGCGTGGTCGCCGGCCGGCGGGCCCTCCGCCGCTCCTGGCGGCCCGGGGCCGTCGTGGCCCTGTCGGCGGGACTGATCGCCTTGGCCCTCGGCGGGCTCGTCGCAGCCACCGCCTCCGGCGGCCTCGGCACCGGCAACGGCCTGGGCGGAGCCTATGTCGGCCTGCTGGTGGGGCTGATCGCGACGGGCCTCGGCGGGCGTGCTCTGGCCCGCTCCCGGCCGGCCGGCTGACGCCGGGGAAGGCGGCGCAGGCCCCTCCGGGCAGGGCCTTCCTGCGAGTTGGGGCACGCGGAGGGTACGGCGAGCGCCGAGAGGTCTGGATGAGGTCGGCGAAGGGAGCCTGACGGCGGGCGGGCGGGGTTGTTCATGTCCCCGTCGCCCTGAGGGCGGCAGATCGCGCCGGGCCCGAGCGGCCGGGGCGGCACACGGCCTCGGTCGCCCGCGCCGCGCGCGCAGGCGACACCACCGCGTACTGCGCCTGGCAGGCGTGGTCGTCACATCGCAGCTGGTGGATCGGACGCCTCGGCGGTGCGGCGGTATTCGGCGTTGATGCGCTGGGCCTCTTCCAGCTGGTCCTCGAGGATGATGATGCGGCAGGCGGCCTCGATGGGTGTACCCCGGTCGACCAGTTCCCGGGCCCGGGCGGCGATGCGCAGCTGGTAGCGGGAGTAGCGGCGGTGTCCGCCCGCCGAGCGGAGCGGGGTGATGAGGCGGGCTTCGCCGATGGCGCGGAGGAAGCCCTGGGTGGTGCCGAGCATGGCGGCGGCCCGGCCCATCGTGTAAGCGGGGTAGTCGTCGTCGTCGAGACGATCGTCGAACGAGTCGTGTGCTGTCATCTGCACCTCTCTCTGGAACGCGTGGAGGGGCCCTGGTGCCGTACGGCACCAGGGCCCCGAAGGAACTGCTTCACCATCCGCCGACCCTAGTATTGCGTCGGCCTTCTGTTTCCGCGGGCCTGGCCTGCACTCGGCCGGGGGCGCGGGGATCGCGGTTGCTTGACCGGAGACCACCTCACTGTCGATGTCCTGCGGTACCCGGGTTCGGTCTTTCGCCCCGGGCGATCCTGATGGCGGTCAACTCCTCCGTTCTTCCCTCTGAACCGATCACTTGCCAAGCGGGGGACTGCGTACTGCGTTACTGCTGACGGCGGCCCCTTTGCTGCGGGCCACCCGGTCCGGTCGTCAGTTCCGTCGCCGTCCTACGACAACCCTGGCTTCGGAACTCCACCACCGGACCGTCCTGCGCACTGCGTGTACTGATGCCCGGCAGTTCGTCCCTCCGGGCCTTGCTCGATCTCGGCTACGAGAGAAACCGTACCCATCCCGGCATCGAATGTCTACTCCAGCCACGATAGATTTTTGTGTGTTCGGTAAAGAGGTAATCGGACTCGAACGCGACCTGATCAGGATGTGGGCAGGCGGGAGCGGGCGCGGCCTGCGGTTGTCCCGGCGCCTCGGCGTGCCGAGTGAACGGATCGCATGCGCCGGGTCCGCAGGGCGTGGCGGGCCATAGAATTGGTTCCCATGTCGAAGCCTGACGAGCTGCTCGTGAACGTCGCTGCCCTGGTGGAGTCCGGGCAGAGCACCCAGATGTCCCTGACCGTGGTCACCGGCGGTGCCGTGATCACCGGCCGGCTCGCTCCCGAAGCCGTGTGGCGGCAGCGAGTGTCGGAGGTGCTGGAGGATTCTGACCGGCTGGGCGAGTTCTCCGGCGCGTTCACCACCGCGCCACGCAGGGAAGCGCCGCCCACGCACCTGCACTTCCATGTGGCACGGATCCTGCAGGGAACCATGGGCATCCCGGAGACGGGTGGCATGTACCGCGTATCGATCGAGGACATCACGGCTTGGACCGTGGGCGACTTCAGCTACTCCGACCACTGATCCACCCCTGCGACAGGAACCTGTCGGCAGGGGTGAGGACCCGGGCGGGCCGGGGCCTCACCCCTGCCGGGCGGGGTCAGGCGGCGGGCTGACGCTGCCGCAGTTCTGCCCGGCCGAAGAGGAGGGCGTAGGTCTCGGGGAGCCGGGCGGCGAGCTCGGCCCGCACGGTGCCGACCAGGTGTGCGCCCAGCAGGGCCAGGACGACGCGGGCCGCGCGTTCGGCTTCTTCCCGGGTCGGGTACTCGCCGCGTTCCTGGACGTGCTCCAGGAAGGCTTCCCGGCGCATCGACATCTCACGTCACCTCCGGAGGAGGGGGTGGGTGCGGAGGACGGGGTGCCGGAGGGGGATCGGGTGCCCCGTCCTCCGCCGCTCGTACCAGCCTGGTCAGCCGGAGATCTGCTTGCGGCCGGACTCGCGGCCGATGGCGATCTTCCGCGGCTTGGCGCGCTCGGCGATCGGGATCCGCAGCGTGAGGACACCGGCCTCGTAGTCGGCTTCGATGTGCTCGGTGTCGAGGGTGTCGGCCAGCACGATCTGGCGGGAGAAGACACCGAGGGGCCGCTCGGAGAGCTCCATCTGCACGCCGTCGGACTTCTCCGCGGGCCGGCGCTCGGCCTTGACGGTCAGCATGTTCCGCTCGACGTCGATGTCGATCGCCTCGGTGCTGACGCCGGGGAGGTCGAAGGCGATCACGTACGTGTCGTCGTCACGGTAGGCGTCCATGGGCATCACGGACGGCTTCGACCACGTGCCCGACGCGCCCGAAAGCTGCTGAATGATCCGGTCCATCTCGCGGAACGGGTCGGTGCGCATCAACATCGCGAAACACCTCCAATTGGTTCAGGCAGGAACTGCCAATGCGCTTCAACGTGCTCCCGTTGTAACATGTCATCGAAACGATGACAAGCAAGAAGTCATCTGGAGGATGACAGACCCCGGAGACCGTCATGACCGAGGCCGCAGAGCCGACCACCCCCGTCCCCTTCATCGCCGCCGCCGCGGCGCTGGAGGCCATCGACCAGGCCGTCAAGGGCGCGCAGCAGGCCTCCGCGAGCGCGCCGACCGCCGTGTCGGCACCGGACGCGGGACCGCACCCGGCTCTGGCCGCACTGCTGATGCTGCGCGAGGTCCGCGAGCAGCTCGCCGGCTGGGAAACGGGTCTGATCGAAACCGCCCGCGGCCAGGGCGCCAGCTGGGCCGACCTCGCCGGTCCCCTCGGAGTCGCCAGCCGCCAGGCCGCCGAACGCCGCTACCTCCGGATGCGCCCCGGCAAGGCCGGAAGTACGGGCGAGGAACGGGTCCAGGCCACCCGGGACAACCGTGCCGCCGACCGCAACGTCAACGCCTGGGCCCGCGACAACGCGGCGGACCTGCGCCGTCTCGCCGGCCAGGTCACCGCCCTCACCGGCCTGCCCACGGGCGCCGGGGGCGCCATCGGCGACCTGAACCAGGCCCTCGCCCACAACGACGCCGCCCGCCTCGTCCGGCCCCTCGCCGACTCCCGTGCCCACCTGCGGCCCGAGGACGCAGAACTCGCCGACCGCATCGACGCCATGACCCGACACGCCGACCGGCTCCGCCAGGAGACCCACGACCAGCGCAGCCCGTGATCCGTCAGCGACGAAGGCGCAGGTCGCCGACCTGGGCCTTCCTGGAAGAGCGGATGACGGGAATCGAACCGAGGCGGATTCATGACCTCCGGATTCCGGTTTGCTGTGGCATCCGGTGGGTACGGCTGTGCTCGGACGTGATCCGAATGACGCGACGTCCGTTCACCTGTCTTCAACG
Source organism: Streptomyces sp. NPDC037421 (assembly GCF_055602105.1). Taxonomy (NCBI): domain Bacteria; kingdom Bacillati; phylum Actinomycetota; class Actinomycetes; order Kitasatosporales; family Streptomycetaceae; genus Streptomyces; species Streptomyces sp. NPDC037421. The sequence continues at coordinate 131,129 of NZ_JBVJWV010000008.1, read as the reverse complement.
GTCCCTCTGGCAACTGCGGAATGGGCCACGTTCACAGGAGCGGTTGGCGATGCTGCATGGCCCCCATGGCCCCCATGGCCTGTCCGGGGACGCTGTCCCTGCCGTGCCGCGGCAACCGTCCGTGCGGTCGGCGACGTGCGGTCGGCGGGCGCGGCCCGCCCCGAGCGCGTCGACTGCCGCGGAATCCGACCAAGCCCCACCCGTACGGCGTACCGCCTTCGTTGACCGGGAGAGAAGCATGACCATCAAGGACATCGGGCCGGAACCCCAAAGCTTCGACCTTGAGGAGGCGACGCTCGAGAACGCGAACTATCGCGCGGTCGCCTGGTCTGGGAAGCACCTTCAACTGACCCTCATGTCGATCCCGGTGGGTGAGGACATCGGCTTGGAGGCGCACCCGGAGACCGACCAGTTCCTACGGCTCGACGCAGGCCGGGGACGCGTCCAGATGGGCCGCACGAAGGATCGACTCGACTTCGACCGGGAGGTCGAGGACGGCTGGGCGATCTTCGTGCCCGCCGGCACGTGGCACAACGTCACCAACATCGGTGACGAGGCCCTGCAGCTCTACGCCGTATACGCGCCGGTCCACCACGCGTCGGGCAAGATCCACGCGACAGCCGCCGAGGCGGAGCGCGACGAGGACTCGGACAACGACGAGCCGCCGAGCTGGTCGGTCCAGCCTGCCCAGCAGCCACCGGACGAGCACGCCTGACCAGCGACCCGACGCCCGTCACGGCACTTGTGGCACGCGAATGGCGCGCGGGCCCCAGATGGGTCTAGACAACAAACAAGCCCCAGGTTGCTGACCCGGGGCTTTGTCGTGGAGTGGATGACGGGAATCGAACCCGCTCCACAAGCTTGGGAATCACCCGGCGCCTGAGCATGGGAATGGGCTCTGACCTGCGGAAACGGTCGGCATCGGTGCCGGCCGGCGTGGGGAGCCGTCGTCTTACGGGCTGTCCGCCCCGTGTTCCCTGATCGCTGCCTCTACCAGGGCGCGCGCCGCCCAGGTGATGGCCTCCTCCTCGGCCTCCGGGCCGAGACCGCGGACGTCGCGCAGGGCGATCTGCGCCTCCCAGCCGACCACGATGGTCAGGGCCGAGATCAGCCGCTGGTACGACTCCTGGCTCAGGGTGTCGCGGAGCGGTTCGCAGGCCTGCTCCAGCCACTGGATCCGGCGGGGGCCGCGACGCGGCCCGGTCGGCTCCGGAGTCTCGTCTGCCGGTTGATCGACGGTCAGGCGGATCAGTCGGCGGCCGAGGGGAAGCGACTGCGGTGAGTACTTCAACAGCGTCCTTATGAGGGCGTCCACCCGGCCCGCGGGGTCGCCGGCCAGTGCGGGGTCGTTCAGCGCTTCCTCGACCGGGGGCTCGTTGAGCGCGCCGGCGGTCGCGTCGATCAGCAGGTGGTCGAGGCTCGGGAAGTACGCGTAGACCGTGCGCCGAGACACGTCGGCGGCGACCGCGATCTCGTCGATGGACGGCGTCGCTCCGCCGGCGCTCAGCCGGACCGCCGCGTCGACGATCGCCTTGCGGGTGCGGCGGCGCTGCGCTTCACGCCCGCCGCGGCGGACCGGATCGTCACTGGTCATCGTGGCCTCTCGCTCCCGGATCGGGTCGGTGGGGTCTTGACGCCCCCTCAGGGGATAAGTATATCTTCATGCAGTCGCTGCACAGCAGTGCAGTGACCGCACGGTCGTGAACTTGATGGTGGGGCAGGTCACACAGGCGTACCTGTCACAGGAACCTGAGCGTCGGTGTCTTGAGGCCGACCCCTTGAAGTGGAGGACGCACCATGAACGAGAACACCGATGTGATCGTGATCGGCGGAGGGTACGCGGGCGTCATGGCGGCCAACCGTCTGACGCAGCGCGGTGACGTGACGGTGACGCTGGTCAATCCGCGCCCGGACTTCGTCCACCGCATCCGCCTCCACCAGCTGGTGGGCGGGACCGACGCGGCGGTCGTCGGCTACCGGGAGGTCCTGGCCGAGGGCGTACGGCTGGTGGTCGACAGCGTGACCCGGATCGACTCGGCCGGGCGTGCCGTGGAGCTGGCGGGCGGCGGCACGGTCGGCTACGACTACCTGGTCTACGCGGTGGGCAGTGGCAGCGCCGACCCGAGCGTGCCCGGGGCGGCCGAGTTCGCCTATCCCATCGGCACCTTCGAGGAGGCCGGGCGGCTGCGGCCGGTCCTCGACGCCGCGTCCGCGACGTCCGCGGTGACGGTGGTAGGAGCCGGTCCGACCGGGATCGAGACCGCCGCCGAGCTTTCGGAGGCGGGCCGCGCCGTGACGCTGGTGTGCGGCGGGGAGCTCGGCCCGTACCTGCACCCCCGGGGCCGGCGCTCGGTCGCCCGGCGGCTGGCCAAACTCGGGGTGACCGTCCTCGACGGCCCCGGGGCGAAGGTGACGGCCGTGACCCGCGACGCCGTACGGCTCGCCGACGGCCGCACGCTGTCGAGCGAGGTGACCATCTGGACCGTCGGCTTCGGCGTACCGGACCTGGCGGTGCGCAGTGGGCTGAGCACCGACGCCCTGGGCCGGCTGCTCACGGACGAGACGCTGACCAGCGTGGACGACGTACGCATCATCGCCGCCGGGGACTCGGCGGCGCCGTCGGGCCTGCCGCTGCGGATGAGTTGCCAGGCCGCGATGCCGATGGGCGCGCGCGCCGCCGACACGGTGCTGGCCCGGATCGCGGGTGAGCGGCCCGAGACCCTCAACCAGTCCTTCGCGGCCCAGTGCATCAGCCTGGGCCGGGCAGACGGCATCTTCCAGTTCGCCAACCGGGCCGACGTCGCGGTGTGGTTCAAGATCGACGGCCGCCTGGGCGCGAAGCTCAAGGAGGCGGTGTGCAAGGGCGTCGTCAAGCACCTGGCCGACGAGGCGGGCAAGCCCGGCGCGTACCGCCTGCACCGCGTCTCGGGAGGCGCCACGCGACAGCGACTGCTCCAGGCCGGGCAGGCCGAAGCGCCGGTGGCAGTGGCCGCGCTGTGAGCATCGGGGCGCAAGGCGACGACAGGGTGACGTTCGGCCGTTTCCACGATGCCGTGAACAGCGGCGATCCGGAGGTCATCTCGAAGACGATCGACGAGGTCGTCGAGCCGGACGTGCTGTTCCACGCGCCGATACCGATTCGCAGGCGGCAGGATCGCCGAGATCTGGGGGGTCGTCGACGTCTTCTCGCAGATGCGGCAGCTCGGCATGCTTCCCGGAGCCGGTCAGGGGGAGGCGCCGACCGAGCGAGCCGACGGTCGGGCATGAGCCCCCTTGCCGCCCGGCACCAGCAGGCAACCCGGCACCCCGTTGCCGCAGTTGGGGCACGCGCATGGCGTGCGTGCCCCGAGAGGTGTGGGCAACGAACAAAGCCCCAGGTCGCTGACCTGGGCCTTCTTGTGAGCGTCGATGACGGGAACCGAACCCGCGCCACAAGCTCGGGAATCCCCCGGTGCCTGGGTTCGTCACGGGTCGTTGACCTGCGGAGACGCACTTCTCGTGGATGCTTTCGGGGCCTCCGGAAGGCTGCTCGCCAGTGGCTTCCGCCTGCTCTTGTGGGGGGCGGGGGATCGCGCCGTCAGCGCGGGCGAGCCGTCGATGTCCTGGGGGCTGGGCCCGTACCGGCCTGCGCGGGGTCTCAGCCATCTGCTGAAGGCCTTGGCCGCAGGGCGTTCGATGAAGCGGTGCACCAGCCAAGACGTCGTGAGCAGGACTGATAGCAGTGCGCCGAGCAGAACCCAGGGCGGCATCAGGTTGTGGAGGAGCCGGATGGCCTCCCAGCCGGGCTTCTCGTGCAGGAGGTACAGCGGGAAGGTGAGCGAGCCGGCCTTGACGAGCCAGCGTCGGTTGAGGGGCGGGGGTTGTTTCAGGGTCAGGCCCAGCACGGTCAAATAGAAGGCGGTCACCACGGTGAGGGCGATGGGCAGGGACAGGGGGCTCTTGACCGATCCTTCGGCCGAGGTCACCAGCAGGCGCAGCTGGTCTTGGGCGAGCAGCCAGGAAACGCAGAGCAGCAACGAGGTCGCCGGGGTCGGCCCCACGCGGTGCATGAGGTACATCAGTACGCCCGCGGTGAAGAACGGGGCGGCACTCGGCATGGCCATCGAGGTGAGCAGAGGGATGCCGCAGTGCGGTGCGAGCGCGGCCGTCAGGAGCCACAGGGCGCAGAAGGCGAGGACCCGCCGGTAGGTGAGTCCTGTCGCGCAGACGATGGAGAAGAGCAGGTAGAAGCGCAGCTCGGCCCAGAGGGTCCAGTAGGAAGGATCGATGTTGCGTACGCCCAACGGCTCTTGGAGCATCGTCAGGTTCGTCAGGATCCGGGTGGCGGTGAATCCCGTGTTCCCGTCGCGGGTGAAGAACAGCACCACTGTCGTGAACAGCACGGCGAACCAGTAGGCGGGGTACAGGCGGATCAGCCGTGACACCGCGAAGTCGCCGACGCTCCGGCCCCAGCACGACATGCAGATCACGAATCCGCTGATCAGGAAGAAGAGTTCGACGCCGAGCCAGCCGTACGAGGCGATCGGCTGGAACGTGGGGAAGGCCTTGGCGGTGGCGACACCCCATCTGTGTGAGGACCAGTTGTCGAACGCGCAGAAGTGGAAGGTGGTGACCATGAGCGCCGCGACGAGGCGGAGTCCGTCGAGAGAGTAGAGCCGACCGTTGCGGGTGGAGCCGGCCGGACGTGCTGGAGGCGGCGGTGCCGCGCCGTCCTCGGGGCGGTCGAGAGCGCGTTGACTGATCACGGATCCGGGTTCTGTCGAGCGGGGGCATTCCCTGGAAGCGGGCAACGGCGGGCTGCTGGGCAACCGTTGCGACGGCCGGCCCGATGGGCGATGACTGCGGATTCCCTATGGCCGTCGATGCCTCCCGGACGGAAGTGCTGCGTGTGCCCGTCAGTTGCCGGGGATGAGTCTGGCCACTGTTGACCGGGTTCGCGGTATCGCTGCGGCCGTCCGGGTGAATCAAGGCGGGGCGGTCTGCCACGGCTCATGTCGGCCGGTGCCGTCGTGGACGCGGCCCACCAGGCCCAGGTCGCTGACCTGGGCCTTCTCTCAAGAGCGGATGACGGGAATCGAACCCGCGCCATAAGCGTGGGAATCTCTGGCGCGCAGATCATCCAGATGGCTTCTGACCCGCCGTTTCCTGTCCCGACGGCCTCCGCCTGGACTGCCTCTGAGCACCGGTTCCGGCCGCCGTTCACCGCCCTGACGGGCACGGATGGGGCACGTCCCTCACGATGGTGGCCCAGATCGTCGGCCGACGCCCCCACCCGCGACTCAGCGGCTCATGGCGGTCTCCCGTTCCATGTGCGTCAGCTTCTCGGGGTTGCGCACGGAGTAGAGCCCGGTGATGAGACCGTCCTCGATCCGCATGGCCACGACCGTGTCGATCGCCCCGTCGATCCGCATGATCAGAGCCGGGTGGCCGTTGACCTGTGCCTGCTCCACCGTCACCTGGGGGCCGAACACGGCCACGCCGGCGGCCAGGGCGCGGGCCACCTTGTCGGCCCCCACCACGGGCCGCGGCATGGCCTGCTTGATGCCGCCGCCGTCGCTCAGGGCGACGACGTCCGGCGCGAGGAGGTCGAACAGGCTCTGCAGGTCCCCCGTCTCCAGCGCTCGTTGGAAGGCCCCGAGCGCGGCCCGTGTCTCGGCCGCGGAGACGACACCGCGGGGTCGGCGCGCGGCGACGTGCGACCGGGCCCGGTGGGCGATCTGGCGGACCGCGGCCGGGGTCTTGTCGACGGCCTCCGCGATCTCGTCGTACCCGAGGCCGAACACCTCGCGCAGTACGAACACCGCCCGCTCGGTCGGCGCGAGCGTCTCCAGGACCAGCATCATCGCCATCGACAAGCTGTCGGCCAGCTCCACGTCCTCGGCCACGTCCGGCACGGTGAGGAGCGGCTCGGGCAGCCAGGGTCCCACGTACGACTCCTTGCGCCGGGCGAGCGTACGCAGCCGGCCCAGCGCTTGGCGGGTCGTGATCCGGACCAGGTACGCGCGCTGCTCCCGCACCGTGTCGAGATCGACGCCCGACCAGCGCAGCCAGGTTTCCTGGAGCGCGTCCTCCGCGTCGGCCGCCGAGCCGAGCATTTCGTAGGCGATGGTGAAAAGCAGGTTGCGGTGGGCAAGGAAAGCCTCGGTGGCGGGGTCGGGACGGGAGTCGTCCTCGCTCATGCCGGTGTCTCCTGGTTCTTCACGTTCGGCTGTCTCACCCACAGGACGCCGGGCCCCACCGTCTTGTGACGCCGTCGGTGCTGTGACGTGCGACACGTCGGGGGAGTGTCACAGGGTTCGGCCCGCCGGCATCCCATGTCCGACCAGGCACACCGACAGGAGGCCGACATGAAGGTTGTAGTGGTGGGCGCCGGATACGCGGGCATGCTCGCGGCGAACCGGCTCGCCAAGAAGGTGAAGACCGCAGAGATCACGGTGATCAACCCGCGCCCCCACTTCGTGGAGCGCGTACGGCTGCACCAGCAGCTCGCGGGGACCGCCGCCGCCGCGTCCCCCCTCACCTCGATGCTGCGCGACGGAATCACCTCGCGGGTGGCTGCCGTCGACAAGATCGGCGACGGCAGCGTCGCGCTCGACGACGGCACGAGCCTCGACTTCGACTACGCGTTCCTCGCCGTGGGCAGCACGGTGCAGCCGATGCCGGGAACGGTCCCGGTGGGCACCTGGGAGGGGGCTGAACAGGCTCGCGTGGCACTCGCCGCGCTTCCCGCGGGCAGTACGGTCACGGTCATCGGGGGCGGCGCGACGGGTATCGAGACAGCGGCCGAGGTGGCCGAGGCGCGGCCCGACTTGCGGGTGCGGATCGTCGGTTCGGCGGTCGCCGTGGGCTTCTCCCACCGGGCGCACCAGCGGGTCCGGTCCGGACTGGCAGGGCTGAAGGTCGACATCGTGGACGACGGCGTCACGCAGGTCGCCGACGGCGTCGTGCACCTTCGGTCGGGAGCGGCGTTCGCCTCGGACCTGACCCTGTGGGCGATCGTGTCGGGCGTCCCCGACCTTGCGGCACGCAGTGGTCTCAAGGTCGACCCGGAAGGCCGTGCGCTCGTGGACGAGTACCTGCGCAGCGTCGACGACGAACGGATCTTCGTCGTGGGCGACTGCGCGGCAGTACCCGGAGCCCGCTTCGCCTGCGCGCTCGCCACGCCGCAGGCCGCTCACGCGGCCAACACCCTGGCCCGTCTGATCGAGGGTCGCAAGCCCGACCCGTACGCCCTGCGTTACGTCGCTCGGGCGGTCACGCTCGGACGGAAGAACGCGGTGGGCCAGTTCACCCGCCCCGACGACACCCTCCGGCGGGCTTGCGTCACCGGGCGCACCGCGGTCGTGATCAAGGAGCTGGCGTCCCGCGGCGGGAAGTACGGCGCCCGCACGGGCACCGGCGCCTGAACACCGGGCCCGGTCGGGCCCGGACACCATCCCCTCTCAGCAGCCACGAGCTCGCGGCGGTCCTCCGCGAGGCCCTGGACAGCGAGGAGGACCCGGGCGCGGCCGTGGAGGTCTGCGCCCGGCAGCTCGCCGAAGCGCTGCGTGAGTCGGGCTGGACCGACGGCTGCCCGGTCACAGCGGCGGCACCGGAAACCTTGGGCGCCGAGTCCGGGATCCAGCAGGCATGCGCCGACGCGCTGCGCAGCTGGGAGCAGATGGTCACCGGCAAACTCCTGCGCTCCGGCTTCCAGGCCCGCGACGCCGGGGAGTTGGCGACCACCGTCGTCAGCGTCCTGGAAGGCGCCGAAGTGACGGCCCAGGTCAACCGCAGCGAGGAACCGCTACAGGTGACGGGCCGACAACTGGCCCGCTTGATCGGTTCCTATGGAGTGCCCGCCCGTAAGGACCACTTGTGATCGGGGGGCAGGACCCAGGCCGCCCTGCCGCCCGCATCAGGGGACCGGAAACAAGCACTCGGATCGCGATGGTGGCAAGGCTTCAGGGTTCGCAGGCACCGCTCCGGTGGTGGAGATGACGCCGCCCCGGTCGCTCGTGTCGATCACCACGGTCGGGAGGCCGGTGTGTCGCTGTCCTGCCGGGCAGGGCGTCCCGGCCTCAGGCCGCCGCCGAGTCCCCGGCCGGCGCCGGCTGCGCTCACGTGGGATGTAATCAAGCCCCTGGCCCGCCGTCCGCCGCCTCGGTCTGCTCAGAGCCAGCCCCGCTGGGCGGCCTTCAGGCCCGCCTCGAAACGGCTGCTGGCGTTGAGTCGTTCCATCAGCCCGGACATCTGGCGACGGACGGTCCGCAGGGACACCCCGAGGCGTTTGCCGGCCGCTTCGTCCGTCATCCCCGAGGCCAGGAGTCTGAGGAGTTCGAGCTCCCCCGCGGTGGGCTTCGCGTCGCTGGGGCGGGGCTGGTCCGCGCCGAGGGGGACGGCGGAGTCCCAGGTCTGCTCGAACAAGGTAAGGAGTGACGCCACGATGCCGGGCGCGTAGGTGCACAGGGCGCCTAGGCGGGAGTTGGCGGGGTCGATCGGTACGACGGCCACTTTTCGGTCGAAGATCAGCAGGCGGGGCGGCAGCAGCGGACTGGTGCGCACCTGGCCGCCCTCTTCCGTCAGCCACCGGGCGTACGCCAGCGTCATCGGATCATTGCGGGCGCTGTCCTGGTAGACGGAGCGCATCTGGACGCCGCGGCCCAGGACGCGCCGGTCGAGCGGGCGGGACGCCTCCAGGCTGGCCTCGGACAGGGCTCTGCCGGGCAGGATCGCCAGGCACTCCTGCGTCAGCCCGTGGGCGAGCTCTTCGAGCCGGCGCTGGATGGCGTCCATGCCGACGAGCCGTTCCGCACCGTCGACCTCGGTGTTCGGGCGGAGGTCCGCAAACTCGGAGACGACCCGCGCGGCGGCCTCCTTGCTGCGGGCCAACTCGGCTTGTCTGCGGGCAAGTTCCTCTTCCTGGCGGCGCAGGAGCAGCTCCAGGCCCAGGTCCGGGCTCACCGCGCGCAGTGCACCCGGGCTGTCCCGCGACGGCCTCAGCAGGTCGAGGTCGACGAGCCGGTCCAGGCCGTCCCGCACCTGCGCCTCGGTGAGTCCGAGGCGTGAGCACAGCTCCGCGACACCTTCTGACGGGTCTGCCAGCATTCCCCGGTACACGGCTTCAACGTCCGGTCCCAGCCCCAGCGATTGCAGCATTCCCAGCCCCCCAGCTGATCAGCGGCCACTCACGCGGGCGGCCGGTTCCGTGATCGTAAGCCACAGGTGGCACCAAGGTGACAGGCGTCTTGGTGTCAATCCAAAGCCCTTCTCCGCAGGTCAGACGGGCAGCAACATAGTGATCACCGGAACGGCGGGGCGAGAGTCCCCGACTCAGGCCAGAGTCGCAAGGACGATCCGGTACAGCGCGCAGCAGCAGTCACCCGAACCGCTCCACGACCCTTCGATCCAGGGGGATCCCATGTCCCGCACCGCCCGCACCGCCCGCACCGCCGCTGCCGCCGCCCTCTCCGCCCTGCTCTGCGCCGGAGTCGCCACGACCGCCTCGGCCGCCGTCACCGACGGGAGCACCAAGATCACTGCTGCCGGTCCGGGCAGCGTCAACTGGGACACCGCCCCGATGGCCGACACCAACAGCGTCAACTGGGACTAGTCCGGATGCGCATCATCCGCGCCTCGCTCGCCGGGACTCCCCGATGTCCCGCCCGGGCCGCCGCCCCCGTCACGGCCACGACCCTCGCGGCGGCCACGGTCTCGTCGTCCACCGCCGGTGGCCGATCAAGGGCGACCGGAACGGCGACGGCAGCGACAAGGTCGGCGTCTACAGCGCCGCGACCTCCGACTTCATCGGTGCCGCGAAGGACTCCAACACGGTGATCTACAACAAGCGCTTCGGCAACCCCGGCGGCGTGCCCATCACCGGCGCCTGGTAGAGCCCGCCGGCAGGGGCCGCAGGACCAAAAGGGCCGGGTGAGGCCCGAAAGGTCTGCACGACGACGAAGCCCCAGGTCGCTGACTTGGGGCTTTGCTGTGGAGCAGATGACGGGAATCGATCTGCAGGGCTCGCTGTGCAGTCAGGTAGGCGCTTGCTCTCGTTGCCCGCCAATCCGCTGCGACTCAGAGATCAACTCGACAAGGGTGACCGTAAGAAGCTCGCGTTCGCGAAGGACTTGAACGATCCGCAGCATGCAGCTTGGCGTCAACTGACCGACGAGAGTGCCCGGTGGACGGCCGGGCCATGTTCGCGTTCTTGTCTCCGCCCCCGGAATGCGCCGACACGGTGATCCTGGTCGTCTCCGAGCTCGTCACCAACGCCCCGCGTCGAGGACTCCAGCTCCCGCCCGCCGCGCACGCGCACACCCGACCTCGTCAACGGCACCGGCGGGTTCGGCCGGCACATGGCCCACGACCTCGCCGACGCCACCCTCGTCACCACCACGCCGGAAGGCGGCAAGACCGTACGCGCCCTCCTGCCCCGTCGGCCCTGCGGGTAGCCGCGGCCCGCGGGGTACGCGGAAGGGCCCGACCGGCGTGCCGGTCGGCCCCTCTTCGCTGTTCGGGTGGCGGCGCGCGCCGGCCACACCGGTCAGGCGGTCACGGGCGTGCCGAGCATCGCGGAGGCCCGCTGGAGGGGGCTGCGTACGCGTGTGGCCACGGCGGGCCGGGGAAGGCCTCCGCGGCAGGTGAAGCCGAGCTGGGTCATGGCGCGGAGGACTTCGCCGGCACTGAAGTCACGGCGGTCCTGGCGGGTGAGGACCTGGCCGACCTGCTTCACGGGGTAGGTGCGGCGGCCGATGATCACGGACTCGCCGAGGACCTGCTCGGGCTTGACGCCCTTCATGGACTCCAGGACGCCCGTCTTGGTCAGGTCGAACGGGAAGCGGGCGATGACACAGCGCATGATGCCTCACAGGGAGAAGAGGGGAACGGTCCGACCACGGTGGGGTGATTCAGCGGGCGAGGGCGAGGACGCCCAGAGCGTTGCCTTGTTCATCGACGACGGCCAGGGCGGCGAGCCCGCGGTAGCGCATCGCGTGCTCGGCCTCGGCCATCGTGGTCATGGGCGAGGTGAACGGCCCACGGTCACCGAGGACCTCGCGCAGACGGAGCCGGTCGGTGTACGCGGCGCTGTCGCGGATGGCGCTGAGCCGCTCCCGCGTGATCAGCCCGGTGCAGAGGCCGTCCTCGTCGCAGACGAGCAGATGGTCCGTGCGGGAACCGGCCGTGACGGCCAGGGCCACCTCGACGGTCATGTCGTCGCAGACCTGCGGACCGGCCGCTTCCATGGCGTCGTCCACCGTCCGGTGGACGAGGTCGGCATGCGCGGAGCGGCGTTGCATCTGGACCAGCGTCAAAAGGTGCCTCCTGCAGAGATGGGTCAGTTTCCGGATCACCTGGCTTCTCAGGCCGCCGCGTCGAAGGCGGACTGCCGCGCGCTCGCGCGCCGGGCGGCCGAGGCGGGCCCGCGCCGGCCGCGGGACGCCGCGCTGCGCTTGGGCCGCTCCGAGACCGGTGCGGTGATGGTGACCGGGATGCCGGAGGGGGCCTGGGCACCGGTGATCCGGTTCAGGGCCTCGTCGCCCGAGCGGATCTGGGTGGTGTGCGGGGTGATGCCCGCGGCCTGCATGAGGCGGGTCATGTCGCGGCGCTGGTTGGGGGTGACCAGGGTGACGACGCTGCCGGACTCGCCCGCGCGGGCGGTGCGGCCGCCGCGGTGCAGGTAGTCCTTGGGGTCGGTCGGCGGGTCGACGTTCACGACGAGGTCCAGGTTGTCGACGTGGATGCCGCGCGCCGCCACGTTGGTCGCGACCAGCACGGTGACGTGTCCGGTCTTGAACTGGGCCAGGGTCCGGGTGCGCTGCGGCTGGGACTTCCCGCCGTGCAGGGCCGCGGCGCGGACCCCGTTGTCGAGGAGGTCCTGGGTGAGGCGGTCCACGGCGTGCTTGGTGTCCAGGAACATGATCACGCGGCCCTCGCGGGCGGCGATCTCCGTCGTCGTCCGCTGCTTGTCGGCGCCGTGGACGTGCAGGACGTGGTGCTCCATCGTGGTGACGGCGCCGGCCGAGGGGTCCACCGAGTGCACGACCGGGTCGGTCAGGTAGCGCCGCACCAGCAGGTCGACGTTGCGGTCGAGGGTGGCGGAGAACAGCATCCGCTGCCCCTCGGGGCGCACCTGGTCGAGGAGGGCGGTGACCTGGGGCATGAAGCCCATGTCGGCCATCTGGTCGGCTTCGTCGAGAACGGTGACGGCGACCTGGTTCAGCCGGCAGTCGCCTCGGTCGATGAGGTCCTTGAGCCGGCCGGGCGTGGCGACGACCACTTCGGCCCCGGCGCGCAGCGCAGCGGCCTGGCGGTAGATCGGCATGCCGCCGACCACGGTGGCCAGGCGCAGCTTGACCGCCCGCGCGTAGGGGGTGAGCGCGGCGGTGACCTGCTGGGCGAGCTCACGCGTCGGTACGAGGACCAGCGCGAGCGGATGACCCGGCTCGGCGCTCTGGCCGGCCGTACGGGCGAGCAGCGCGAGGCCGAAGGCGAGGGTCTTGCCGGAACCGGTACGGCCGCGTCCCAGGACGTCGCGGCCCGCGAGGGTGTTGGGCAGCGTGGCCGCCTGGATCGGGAACGGCGTGGCCATGCCCTCACGGGTGAGCGTGGCGAGCAGCGGGGCCGGCATCGCGAGATCGGCGAACGCCTCGACGGCGGGCAGCGCGGGAGTGATCGTCTTCGGCGGTGCGAACTCGCCCTGGATCGCGGCGGGCCGACGACCGTAGCCGCCCGAGCGGCTCGGGGCTCCGGAGCGGCTCGGGGCCGAAGAGCCGAAGCGGCTGCTCCGGCTCGAACCGGAGCCGGCGCCGGCACCGAAAGAGGGGCGGCCGGTGCGGCTGCGGGTGCGGGAGGAGCGCTCGTTCGTACGTGTGGGGTTCATGCGGAACCTTCCTTGACGCGGCACGTATCAAGGAATTCCCGCAGCATAGGAGAGCGGCGCAGGGAATTGCGAGAACGGGCCGAATTGAATGCGAAAGCGGATCTGGCGGACAGGGAATCTGTACGGGCTCAGGCGCTGGAATGAGGTGGCGTCATGCGGACGCGACAACCAAAGAAATTGACTCGGGTGCGGTCCCAAGAGGGCCGGTCGGCCGAGTGCCTCAATGTTCAATACCGCGGGTGAACCCACCGCGGGAAATGCGTGCAGCTGGGGCCCGCACCCCGAGGGATGCGGGCCCCAGCTGCAGAATGCGTGTCAGGGTCAGGCGGGAACGATGTTCTCGGCCGTCGGGCCCTTCTGGCCCTGAGCGATGTCGAAGGTGACCTTCTGGCCCTCGTTCAGCTCGCGGAAGCCCTGGGCGGCGATGTTCGAGTAGTGGGCGAACACGTCAGCGCCGCCACCGTCCTGCTCGATGAAGCCGAAACCCTTTTCCGCGTTGAACCACTTGACGGTACCGGTAGCCATGTCATTTCTCCTTTGGGGCAATACACCGGCGTCTGCACTGTGCGGACGCCGTGTCGCCGCGATGATGCCCCGCCCGGTAAATGACCGGGAAATGCAAAGGGCTTCCAGCGGAATGAGTTCCGGCTGGAGGCGCTTCAAGTTCTTGGGTACCAAAACTGCAACCGAGATCGACAGTAGCACGCTGCAGCGGCTTGTGTGCGTTGAATATTTCCGTCGACTGTGGCGCGGTAGAAACTCTCTCCACTGGATCCATTAAATTCTCAGGTCGCGGTGACAGATATTGATTCGCCCCGAGCGCAGTGTTTTTCCGTGCTCGCCGCCGGCTCCGGCATGCGGTGTCGGGATCCCGCACGGCAGCGAACGGGAAGTCGCTGGTGTGGAGGCGGTCGGGGTGTCCGGAGCGGGCTCGGCGAGGCGGCGCGCGCCCTGGCGAACTGGGGAGCGCGGCGGGGCGGTTGCTCGTCCGCGTTACGGGTTGCGATCGGGCGAGTCCGCGCGCACCCGTGGAGCGGGTCACGCGAATTGCCGCTCGCGGTGCGAGACGGCATCGCGCTCCTGCGGTGCAAGTGGCGCGTGAAGAGCCTTCTGGCCAGGGCGGACAGCCCTTAGTCGGGGCACGGTGAGGGTCGAGAGGTCTGGGCAACGATGAAGGCCCAGGTCGCTGACCTGGGCCTTCTTGTAAGAGCGGATGACGGGAATCGAACCCGCGCTATAAGCTTGGGAATCCCCCGGCGCTTTGGGCTCTGTAGGGCTGTTGACCTGCGGAAATATGACTTGCGGGGGCCTTCCCCGAGGGCCTTGATCGGCCCCTGTTGACCGCTGTTTACCGTCCTGACCGGCACGTAGTTGCACGCGCCTGACGTAGCACATCACCGGGAGGTTGCGGAGGTTCGGGAGGCCGGAAGCGGCGGTGAGGCGACGACGCGGGCGCGCCAGTAGATGTCAGTGGTGCGCGAAGTCATACCGGTGCGGCCCTTCCTTCGCGATTCCTCTGCCCGTGGGCCGGCTGAGGGCTCGGCCGTTTGCCACAGCTGCGGGTGCGGCCGGGTCGTACGGATGCCAGGTTCGGATGAAAAGTCCCCTGGTATATGGATCGGAGGCGCTCCATGCACGGTGATCGCCGGTGCGGAACGCGGGTCCGGATGCTGTTCGTCGCGTTGTCGGTGCCACTGCTCGCCCTGACGACGACGTCCGCGAGCGCCCAGGGCGCCTGGCTGAAGGTGCCCGACCTGCCCACGGCCCGCTTCGCGCTCGCGGGGGCGAGCGCACCCTGCCCCCAGGACGTGGAAGGGCTCAAGGGCACCTGCGTGTATGCCATCGGCGGCCGCAACGACGCGTCATCCAGCCTGGGCGCGGTGCAGGCGTACAGCCCGGCCACGAACACCTGGCGGACGCTGCCGGACCTGCCCACTCCCCGCTCCGCGGCGGCGGGGGCGACCGCTCCGTGCCCGGAGGACGTGGAGGGGCTCGAGGGCACGTGCGTGTACGCCATCGGTGGGCGCACGACCGTCGCCGTGGACACGGTGGAGGCGTACAGCCCTGCCACCAACACGTGGCGGAAGCTGCCCGGCCTGCCCACAGCACGCAGGTTCGCGGCAGCGGCGACCGCGCCCTGCCCCCAGGGCGTGGAGGGCTTGCGCGGCCTGTGCGTGTATGCCGTCGGAGGCGGTTTCAGCACCACCGTGGAGGCCTACAGCCCCACGACGAACACGTGGCGGGCGCTGCCCCCGCTCAGCGTCTCCCGCGACGCCCCCGGGGCGGCGACCGCGCCCTGCCCCCAGGGCGTGGAGGGCTTGCGCGGCCTGTGCGTGTATGCCGTCGGAGGCTTCGACCTCGGCAGTGACAGCGTCCTTGACACGGCGGAGGCGTACAGCCCGGCCACGAACACGTGGCGCCCGGTGGCTTCGCTCGGCAGTCCCCGCGTTGCGCTGGCCGCATCGACCGCACCGTGTCGGGCGAATGACACCAGCCACTCGAAGAAGTCCTGCGTGTACGCCGTCGCCGGCTTCAACTTCACCGCCCTCAACCTGAAGACGGCCGAGGTCTTCAGGCCGGCCGCGAACTCCTGGAAGCCGCTGCCCGAACTGTCCACCGCCCGTTTCGAACTGGCGGCCGCCACCGCACCCTGCCCCAGGTTCACCCGAGGCCTCAAGCACACCTGCGTCTACGCCATCGGTGGGGCCGGCCTCACCGCGGACGAGGAGCGCACCGCCCTGAGCTCGGTGGAGGCCTTCCCCCTCGCCGACTGACGGCGGGACAGCACGAAGGGTGCGAGGTGGATCCGGAGTTCGGCCGCAGTCGTGCCGGACGGACGGTGATGGTGCTGGTCATGCTGACCGGTGCATCGTTCCGGAAATCGATCGTGTTCGACGGTATCGACGGGTGCAATGGGTCTTTCATTCCCTGTACGGCAGCCAGGCGTTGTTGTTCTCGTTGTACCAGTAGCTGTGGCCGGCGTTCAGGGCGACAGTGCGGAACGGGCGGCCGTGGTCGTCGATGCGGGTGGTGCCCTTGCGGTCGCCACTGCTCCAGGCCAGCTCCAGGTACCAGCTGACGTCCTGACCGAGTGTGGCGGCGTCGATGTTCAGCACCTGGGGGTCGGTGGCGGAGACCTTGTACGGGAAGTCGGTCGAGGCCGTCAGCCGCTCGCCCTCCTTGCCAGGTACGGGCCTGGCCCTCGGGGAGGCGTCGTCCAGGTCCACGGCGAAGGACGCCGGCACCAGCGCGCCGCCGCAACCGGCGCCCATGGTGTACGCGTTCCAGCCGGGAGTCTTGCGGCCGCTCACGACATGGACGTACAGCGCGTGCAGGACCGCGGCCTTGCCCTCGGTGCCCTGGACGGTCAGCTGCATGCGCAGGTGCCCCGCCGGGACGGCCTGCAGGGCCCGGGCCCACCCTTCGGTCGCCTGCCCGGCGGGGGGCGGGGGGACCGTGCCGGGTGCCTTGTCCAGGGCGAACCACTGGTCGCAGGGGCTGTCCCAGTTGTCGGGTAGGACGTTGACCGTGAACGGGGCGGCGGGGGAGGCCCCCTCCTTGGCGGTGGCCGGCGCGGTGGACGCGGACGTTGCCGCGGTGGACGCGGACGTTGCCGGGGGGGACGATGTTCCGGGGCTGGACGGGGGCGCGGAATCCGCTGTGGGCGTGGGTGACGACGACCCGCCGGACGGCACGGCCGGGCCCGCCGCCGCCCGCTCGCGCGAGGACGGCTGGGCGGCGCCGTGGCGCGTGTCCCCGTGACCCGTCTCTCCCATGGCGGAGACGGCGGCGGCGGTCCCCGCCACCGCAACGGTGGCCACGGCGGCCGCAAGGGCGAGCAGCAGCCGAGGACGCCGGGCCCCCGGTACGGAGGTCCGGGCGGGGCCCGGCTGGAAGAGGGCGGCGGGGGCATGTGCGGGTACCTCCGTCGCCGGTGCAGGGGCGGGGGCCTCCGCCGGTGCCGGCGCGGCAGCGGGGGTGGACACCGGGGTGGGTGCCTCGGCGGCGGAAGGTCCGGGCGCCGGTGCGGGCCCGGCCGCGGACGCCGGGGCCGGTGCGGGATCGGTCTCCGCTTGCGGCCGGACCTCCGAAGCCTCCCCAGCCACCACCACCGCCGATGCGGGCGCCACCTCCGGCGCGGCGTCACCACCCCGCGGCGCCGCGGAGTTCGCCGGCCCCGACCCCGAGGCCTGCCCCTCCGTCACCCCCCGCCGCCGCTCCACCAGCGCCAGCAGCCACTGCTGGTGCAGTGCGACCAGTTCGTCGGCCGAGGCACCGCAGACTCGGGCGAACCGCTCCACCGGGGCGTAATCCGTGGGCACCGCCGCGCCGCTGCAATAGCGGTGCAGCGTCGAGTTGCTGGAGTGCAGACGCTTCGCGAGCGTGCCGTAGCTGCGCCCCGAGCGCTCTTTGAATCCGCGCATCAGCTCCGCGAACCGCTCCGTCTCCGTGGCCATTCCACCCTCCCCCTCATCCCGGAAGCACGTTCCAGGCTCGCCCGATCGCCCAGGTGAGAAGGGTCGGGAGCGTTCCAGGGTTCCTACTATCCCGGTCCGGACGCCACTGGAACAAAAACGGCCCCACAGTTGCGCCATCAGCCCGTCGGCCCGCCGATCGGATCGGCGGTCGGATTCGGCGGCCGCAACGGGAGGGCCCCCACCCGCCCCACCGGCCGCCCTCGGCCGCCTGCGGCAGCAGCCGACCGGAACAGCAGCCCCACCCAACGTCTCGTCAGGCGGGAAGCGGAAGCCTCAGTCTGACGACCACCGACACGGAGAGTTCCCCATGCGCACCTACCGACTCCGCACCACCGCCCTGGCCACCGCCACCGCCGGCCTCGCTCTGGCCCTGACCGCCTGCGGCGGCTCGGACAGCGCCGGCGGGCCGACCGCGAACCCCGCCGCGACCAAGAGCGCGGACAAGCAGGTCTCGACCGGGACCGTGACGCCGTCCGGGAAGGGCGACTCCGCCGCCCCGTCCGCCGGCAAGGCCACCGGAACCGGCACGGCCACCACCACCCCGGCGAAGGCCGGTTCGGGAGGTAAGGGCACGGGGGGCACCACCGGTGACTCCTACGCCTACACCCACCCCTGCTCGGCCCGCGACCTGACCGTCAAGGTCACTTCCCCGACGGGCACTCCGGCCACCGTCCGCGTCATCACCGTGACCAACAACGGTTCCAGCTCCTGCGGTCTGGACTACTTCCCGACCGTCGGCTTCAGCGCCAAGGGCGGCGCCCTCGGTCTCCAGGCCGCCGCCCCCGGTGGTCTGGGCGGCGCCCCGGCGTACCCGGTGCACCCCGGCGCCACCGCGTACGCGGCCGTGGATCTCAACCCGTCGGGTGGCAACGGCCCCATGGCCGACGAGATCAACATCCTGGCCGACAAGGAGCACATGCCGAACGCGGACGGCGTCAGCCTCCAGCTGGCCAAGCCGGGCAGCGTCGCCAACCCGAAGGTCGGCCTGTACCGCACCAACACCCGCGACGCGCTGAGCGCCTTCTGAACGGAGTTCCGGGGGGCCACGGCCCCGGCCGTCCCACGGGGTGTGCCGCCGGGCGGTTCGGCGGGTACGAGAAGGCCACTGCGGAGCGACTCGCGAGGTACGCCGGCCTCGCCGTGGCCTCATCCAGTCGTCGAATGGAGCGGACGACGGGAATCGAACCCGCGCCATTGGCTGCCGGGTGGCCCGCTGTGAGGGTGCCGCTGCAACCCCATCGACCGCTGTTCGCCCCTCCGAAGGGCACGGACGGGGTACGCGGTGGAAAGGCCCCTGCCGGTACTACCGAAGGCGGCTGCGATGCGAGCGTCGGGACCATCGTGCGGCGATGAAGGCCACGTCGGCCACGACGAGCAGGATGGCGATGATCAGGAGGTAGAGCATGCCTTCCGCCACCACGCCGATGAGCCCCAGTATGACGGCCACGAGAAGCAGGAACAGGAAGATCGCCATAGGGCAGAACACCTCCTCCGGCGCGGGGCTCGGGGCGGTCAGCGACGAGCGAGTTGCCGTTCACCGCTGGCACCCGGCTGGTAGGCCATCTCGTAGTGCTTGAAGATCGCTTCTTCCTGCTCGGCGGGCAGGATGTCGTCGGTACCGATGGCCGGGGCCTTCTTCACGACTGCCTTTGCGTGCGCGACCTTGACGTAGCCCGGTCCCAGGATCGCCTCGTCGAGAGGAACGAAGACCAGGCGCCGGCGGCCGGGCAAGCCGGTGAGGACGGTGGCCATGGCCGGTTCGTCCGTAGCGGTGTGCACGTAGATCGCTTCCAGCGAGCCGATCCTGTGTCCTTTCGGGTCGACGACGTCGCAGTCGCGCCACTCGCGGATATCGGCTGAATGGATCATGCCCCGCTCCCTGCGGCGCTACGAGGGGTGACACAACGGCCCCGGCACATTCACACGCCGGGGCCGCCCTTCCGGGCGCTGCACGTGAGAGTGCACCGACCCATTCATCATGATATGCCCGTGGCGCTTCTCCGGCATCAGTGACTTTCCCGGCGATACAGGCCGGACAGCCGACGTGGTCAGGTCCTCCCCCGCACCGGAGGTTTCCACGACTACCCTCCGCATCATGCTGCGTATCGCCGACAGCCGCACCGGCCGCCTCGTGGAGACCCCCTCGGCACACCGCCACCTGCTGCGCATCTGCGTTCACCTGCCGGTCATCGACACCGGGATCGGCGCGGTGCACGTGCGGGCGCCTCTGGTCGGTGACGTACTGGCGCGCACCGCGGAGCTGCATGGGCTGCAGTCCGTCATGGTCCTCACTACGCCTGACCTGCCGCCTGAGCCGGCCCAGACGCTCGAACGGGCCATGGCTGTTCTCGGCATCCACCCGCCCGCGACCGTCGGCGTTCAGCATCTGACCGAGACGATGTGCGCCGCTGCCGACGTGCACGTGCTCGCGTACGGCACCGCCGTGCAGGACGCCGTCGGCGGGGTTTGGATCGAGGTGGGCCAGGTCAGCGCAGTACCACCGGACGGGGGTGTCCCGGACGAGGGCCACCTTCTCGTCTCTGGTCTCCCGGACGCATTCGCCCGAGAGGGGACCGATCCGCTGGCTGTGAGGATGCTGTTGCTCGGCCACGCCTACCGCACGCCGGTCACGGTCACCAGCGCCGCGCTCGTCGAGGCCCGGCGGATGCTGAGGCGCTGGCGGCAGCAGGTGGCCGACTGGGCGCAGGAGCCGTCCAGGCCGATCCCCGCCGACGTGCTGCGACAGGCCCATGCCGCGCTCGCCGGTGATCTCGGCGTCCCCGCTGTCCTGGACATGCTGGACAGCGTGGCGAAGCGCGCCGACGTGCCGGCCGGTGCCAAGTTCGAGGCGTTCGCCTTTCTCGACCGTGTCCTCGGGCTGGACCTCGCGCGCGAGGTCGGCCACCAGCACCAGGCGACGCCATGACTCCGGGCACCTTGCGGCGCCTGGTCGTCCTGCGGCACGCCATCGACGACTGGGGTCGTCCGGCTGACCGGAGGCTCCTGGCGCCCGCCCGTGGTGCTTCCTGCTGCGCCAGCGGACACCGGGCAGGGAGTCGTTGAAGTGCCATGCAGTACGCGTGCTCGGCGCCGGGGTCGTGCGAGAACGGGGCCCGCGGGGGAAACAGGGGCGTCTACCAGTAGTGCCGTCCGGCTTCCGGGGTGGATCCGCCCTCTGGCTGTGGCTTCGCGGGCAGGACGGTCCTACCGTGGAGAGCAGCGACCAGACCTCTGGAGCGTGCCATGCTCGTCATCCTCGGACTCGTCCTCCTGATTGCCGCACTGGTCGTCGGCGTGGCCGGCGTCCTCACCAATGACGGCACCGCCCACCAGCTGACCGGCGGATTCTCCGTATTCGACTACCACGTCACCGGCTCCACCGGCACCCTCTTCCTCTACGGCATCGTCGTCGGGGCAGTGGCCCTGCTCGGGCTGAGCCTTGTTGTGGCCGGTGCCCGCCGTCGCCGTACCTCTTACCGCAGCAATGACGCACGCCCCGGACGCACGGCGCGCCGGGGGACAGCCGCCGACAACGACCGTGCAGACGTCGTAGACCAGCGTGGCACCGCTCGCCCAGAGGCAACGGGTGGGCGTGAGCCCAGCCCGGATGGCGGGCACCGCAGGGGGCTCAACCCGTTCAAGCACCGATCGGAGCCCCGGTAGGCGCCACATTTCGGCCCACGACTTACGAAGGGTGGCCACGGATGGGTATCGGCAAGAAGATCGCGCACAAGGCCGAGGCGGTCAAGGGCGGCGCCAAGAAGACCGTCGGCCGTGTCACCGGCAGCTGGCACCTGCGGGCCGAAGGCCGTGGTGACCAGGTCAAGGGCAACGCCAAGCAGGCCGGGGCGAAGATCAAGGACGCCTTCAAGCACTGACCACTGCGCCCGCCCTGCCGGCCTCACGGCAGGGCCCGGGAGGTGCCACGTATGGCCATCAAGAAGGATGCCGCCCACGCCAGGTCCCAGGGGCGGCGTATGTCCAACAGCCGCGCCATGGAGGTCCTGTCCAGGGTCGGACTCTGCGCGCGGGGTGTGATCTACGTGCTGGTGGGGCTGCTGGCCGTGCAGATGGGTTTCGGCGGCGACAGTGGCAAGGAGGCTGACCGGTCCGGTGCGGTGCGGACCGTCGGTGAGCAGCCGTTCGGCCGGGTGCTGTTGTGGGCGCTGGTGGTGGGGCTGGCGGCGATGGCGCTGTGGCGGCTGTCCGAGGCCGCGTTCGGACAGGCGGTGACGGGCGGTGACAGGTGGACCCGGCGCCTGGGCTCTCTGGGGTTGGCGGTCTTCTACACCGTGATCTGTATCGGCGTGGTGCAGACCGCGCTGGTCGGCGGGTCCGCCGGAGGTCGTCCCGGCGATGAGACGTCGAAGGAGTACACCGCGAGGGTGCTGGACTGGCCCCTCGGGCGGGTGCTCGTCGGCGTGGTCGGAGCCGTCCTGGTCATCGTGGGCGTGGTGATCGTGGTGCGCAGCCTGATGCGGAAGTTCGAGGAGAATCTCCGGACGGGCGAGATGAGCGGGCCGACGCGGCGGGTCGTCGCGGGGCTGGGCATCGTCGGCGGCGTGGCGTGCGGCGTGGTCGCGGCGGTGGCCGGGCTGTTCGTCCTGCTGGCCGCGGTGCAGTTCGATCCCGGCCGAGCCAAGGGCATGGACGAGACGCTACGTTCGTTCGCCACCACACCCGCCGGACCCGTGCTGCTGATCGCCGCGGCCGTGGGCCTCCTGCTGTTCGGCCTCTATTCGTTCTGCGAGGCCCGCTGGCGCAAAGCTCCTGAGCACGGCGCCTCGGCAGAGCAGCCGACCGAGGACCCGGGGTCGGGGACACGCTCAAGTGCGCCCTAGCGAGGGCATCTCGTCCGATGCCGGAGGCCGCTTCTCTCCGCTCGGCCGCTTGCGCAGCGCGATCCGCCGCTCGCGGGCCGGACGCCGGTGGGGGTGGGGCAGTGATCTCGACCTGTTGCAGCGTTCACTGGGATTCGCGGCGCTCGGGTTCCTGACCCTGGTGCCGCTGCTGATCGTCGTGTCCGCAGCCGACCCGGC
Organism: Streptomyces sp. NPDC037421; assembly: GCF_055602105.1. Taxonomy (NCBI): domain Bacteria; kingdom Bacillati; phylum Actinomycetota; class Actinomycetes; order Kitasatosporales; family Streptomycetaceae; genus Streptomyces; species Streptomyces sp. NPDC037421. Next base: position 108,750 of record NZ_JBVJWV010000008.1, on the reverse strand, counting down.
GAGCGGACGGGGGTTCGCGCAGTGGCTCGGGGACGGGCTCGGTGTCTCGACGGCCGCCAGGCAGGAGATCGAGGGATTGTTCGCTCTGCCGGGCCAGGCGTGGCGGACCACGACAGCGTTCGGCCTCGCCGTGCTCGCCGTATTCGGTCTGTCGTTCGGTGCGGCGGTGCAGAGCGGCTACGAGGAGATCTGGGATCTGCCCCCGGCCCGCTGGTGGGCCAGGTGGCGGCACGTGATGTGGCTCGCCGTCCTCATCGGGCTCCTCTTCCTCTCCGCGATCACACCCCTGTGGCGTGGCTCCTCGGCCCGCGGGGTGGTCACCGTGCTGAGCGGCACCCTGTTCTTCTGGTGGTCCCAGCGGCTCCTGCTCGGCGGCCGGGTCGCCTGGGCCACCCTGCTGCCCGGGGCGGTCGCCACCATGCTCGGGCTGTTCGGCCTCAGGCTCTTCTCCCGGCTCGTGTTCTCACCGCTGATCGCATCCAGCGCCGTCACCTACGGCCCGTTCGGAACCGTCCTGGTCATCCAGTCCTGGCTGGTCGGCGTGGGCGTCGTCGTGTTCGGCGGCGCCCTGGCCGGCCGACTGCTCCACAACGAGTTCCCCCGACTGTCGCGGGCGTTGAAACGGCGCCGGCTGCCCGGATCGCCGATGGGTGCCTTTCGTCGCTCGTGCGCCGGCGCCCGGGACTGCTGTCGCAAGCGGTCGGCTGGGTCGACCCGGGCGATGGGATCGGCCGCTATCGGATCCGCCGTCCGGGCGGGCGTGTGGCCGGGCGGCGGCGTGCTCGGGTCACGAGCCGTGCGGCGAGGCCGGTGATCGTGGCACTGATCAGTGTGGCGAGGAAGGTGACGGCATCTCCGGCCCAGCCGTCCTGGGGAAGGACGCGCTGGAGAGGGAGCTGGAGCAGGGCCGACAGCAGGACGGCCACGACGACGAACGGCCACAACGGCACATCAGCAGGACTGTGCGAGTGCTCTTGGTGAGCGGCCCCGGTGTCCGGCTCGGAACCTTCCGGCCCGTGGGGGCGGGTGTGGTCGCCAAGGGCCGTGCGGGAGGCGTGAACGCCTCCCCAGCCCTGGACCGGCTCGCCGGCCGGGGCCGGGCCTCCTTGAAGGGTTGAGGCAGGCGCCCCGGCCGGATGTTCAAGGTGTGGGGCGTGGTGGCCGAAGGAGGGGGTAGCCGCTGTCCCCGACGAAACGGAGTTCCCCGTGCGCCCGATCCTGCGTCCTGTTGTGGCCGCCGTCCTGCTGCTCGGCGGGCCCGTCGCCCTCGCCCCCGCCGCGTACGCCGCCCCGTGGGTGGCGTCGGCGAGTGCCGAGGAGGGCGAGGGCGGGCCGTACATCGTCACCCTCGCCCCGGGCGCCGATCCCGAGCAGGTGATGCGCGAGACCGGCGTCGTCGAGGCCCGGTACGTCTACGCCAGCACGGTGTCCGGCTTCGCCGCCGACCTCGACGGCGGGCAGGTGGCCGCGCTGCGGGCGCGCCCCGACGTCGTCGGCGTCGAGCGGGACGGCGAGGCCGTCGGGGCGCCGGTGGGGCCGGGGGCTACAGGCCGCCGGTGAAGAGCAGGGTGTTGGGGCTGCTCTTGCTGATGCTCTTCAGGACGTCCTTGGTGGATTCGCCGTCGAGGAACTCGTTGATCTCGCCCGGGTCCGCGTTCGGGTGCGCCTGCTTGTAGAGGACGGCGACACCGGCGACGTGCGGCGCGGCCATCGACGTGCCGTCGAGGGCCACGCTGCCGCCACCGAGCTTCGCGGAGACGATGGCCTGTCCGGGGGCGTAGAGGGAGACGCAACTGCCGTAGTTGGAGAAGTCGGTCTCCTCGTCCCACTGGTTGCTCGCAGCAACCGTGAGCACGCGGGGGGCGGACGCCGGCGAGATGTAGCAGGCGTCCTTCGAGCTGTTGCCCGCCGCGATGACCGGCAGGACACCCGCGTCGGACAAGGCGGTGGCGGCGTTGTTGACCGCGTCCGACCTGTCCCCGCCCAGGGAGCCGTTGAGGACGGCCGGCTGCTTGGCGTTCTTCGCCACCCAGTCCATGCCCGCGATGATCCCCGACCAGGTGCCCTTGCCGTCGCAGCCCAGGACGCGGACGCTGACCAGGCTCGCCTTGCGCGCCACGCCGTACGTCTTGCCGGCGACCGTGCCCGCGACGTGCGTGCCGTGGCCCTGGCAGTCCTGGCCGTTGCGGCCGTCGCCGACGGCGTCGAAGCCGAAGGTGGCACGTGAGTTGTCGGGCCCGCCGAACTCGGGGTGGCTGTAGTCGATGCCGGAGTCGAGGATGTACGCGGTCACCCCGGCGCCGTTGCCCTCGGCGGTGAAGGTGTTGTCCAGCGGCAGTTCCTTCTGGTTGATCCGGTCCAGGCCCCAGGAGTTCGACGGCGCCCGGGTGCCGGGCGCGGTGGTGGGCTGCGGGACGGACTGCACCTTCGCGTCCTCCTCGACCGCCTTCACGCCCAGGGTGTTGCGGACGATGGTGAGCTGGAGCGAGTTCAGCGGCACCGCGAAGCCGTTCAGAGCCGACGTGTAGAGGAAGGACGGCTTCAGGCCCAACTTCTGCGCGGTCTTCGCCGCGTCCACCCCCTTCGCGAGGGTGACGATGTAGTTGCCGGGTACCGGGTTGGCCGCGGTGGTCAGGGGCGCGGGGGTGGGCTCCGGTGCGGCGGTGGACGGGGAGGCGACCGCCAGCGGGGCGGCGAGGGCCAGGGCGGCGGTGGCTGCGCTCGCGAGCGCGAGCTTGGCACGTGTGATCATGCCGAGGAGCTGATCATGCAGAAACGATCACGACCTACGACATTCCCCCGCAATTCGGCAGACACCCGAAGCGCACCCTGAATGCGCTCCGCCGACCGGGTGCCCCACCCACACCAACTGACCGGATCGGGTCGGCGGTTGCGGCCCCGGCTTGGTGGAGGCGAACACGCGAATCCCGGACGATCCGTGGCGCGGTCACAGGAAATGCGTCTCGCGATCCGAGGCGGGTGTGCGCTCAGGTGGTGCAAGTGGTGCGGGAAAGGGCCTCCGAGCAGGGCATTCCTGCGAGTTGGGGCACGCGGGGGACACGGCGAGGGCTGAGAGGTCTAGACAACGACGAAGCCCCAGGTCGCTGACCTGGGGCTTCGTGGAAGAGCGGATGACGGGAATCGAACCCGCGCTATAGGCTTGGGAATCTATGGCGCGCAGGTGGCTTGCATAGCCTCTGGCCTGCTGTTTCCTATCCGGAAGGGTTCCGCCGGGACAGTCTCTGGCAACCGGATTTGACCGCTGCTGACCGCCCGTGAGGGCACGACTGGGGCACGGCCCTGGCGTGTACGGCCATAGCGTCGTCTCTCCTGCGCCGAAAACCGCCTAGCAGCAGCCCCCGATCAGTCGACCGGCTTTCGAGTTGCGCCCGCAAGCGGTCGGACTTGAAGCGACAGACAACGGATCAAAAGTCCAGGCAAGATCATGCCGGCCATCCCGCTCGGTCCGTCGATGTCCGGCAATGCCTGGTCAGAGAGCTGCACCCTGTCGTTCGATCCACGCCCGGCCAGGCCGTGCCAGCACGTCCGCTCACGCATTCGGCCGCTAGAGCCGGTTGTCACCGACGTAGCCAAACCGCTGACCGGCCCAGCACTACGGGCCGCCACCCTCACACCGGGTGGCGGGCCCGCACTGCTGCGCTCACTCCTCGCCGGGGTCGGGGCCCCGCTGGCCTGTATTCAGCGTGTTCCACTGGCCGACGGTGTCCGGCCACCAGCCACAGACGATCGTGGCCCGGAAGGCGGTCGCCCGCCCTGTGTTGTTCGTGGTTCGGCGAGTACAGCATGCCCGGTTCGCGCACCCCGAAGGGCGGCGAAGCTCCGGCACCAGGATGGCTGTAGGGGGCGACCCCGGATCGGGCAGCCCCCTACCTCCCCGCCCGCAGACCGGCCGGGCAACCGAACTGCTGTTGCTACAGGACCGCGACGGTGAAGGCGACGGGGTTGGAGGCGGTGCCGTAGGCGGTGTAGATGGTGATGGTGTCGGCGGCGTTGCCGCAGGTGGTGGTGGGGTAGTTGCGAATGTCGAGGCCGTAGGTTCCCGAGCCGGCGTTGACGGCGCCCACCACGACGGCGTCCTTGAGGGTGATGTCGGGGTCGGAGACCACAACGCAGTAGGCCGCCTGCCCGACCCTGCGGGATGAGGAGACGTTCTTGGCGGCGGTGAGGGTGCCGGCGGAGTCGACCTGGGCGGCGGCGCGGGCGTAGGGGGCGTACAGCTCGGCGGGTGCCGCCACCGCCGTACTGGCCAGGACGGGGACCGACATCAGGGCGGCGACGGCCACCGGTCGGCTGATGTCGTACACCGCCTGCCAGGTGATCGGCGGCGACGCGCACGTCGCGGATACCGACGAGCTGGCCGAGCTCGCGTGGGTCGCTCACGCCGAGATCCCGCAGTACGTCCCGTACGGCCTGTTCGAGCCCGTGCAACAGCACCTCGACGCGGCTTTGGACCGCTGACGAAGGCTGCAGAGCGCAATGATCGAACGGGTTCGCGCCGTCCTTGTCACCGCTGACGACACGATGCTGGTCATCCGCCGCACCAAGCCCGGCAACCCCGCGTACTGGGTGCTTCCTGGTGGCGGCGTCGAAGCCAGCGACGGGTCCCGGGAGGCTGCCCTCCACCGGGAGATCCACGAGGAGATCGCGGGGAAGGCCGACATCGTCCGCCTCCTTCACACGATGGAGTCTGACGAGGAGCGTCAGTTCTTCTACCTCGCCCGCATCAAGACGTGGTCCTTCGAGGACCGCACCGGCCCCGAGTTCAGCGCCGAGGGCCGGGGCGCATACGCGCTGGAGGAGGTCCCGCTGACCGTGGAGGGGCTCGACGGCATCGACCTCAAGCCCGAGGAGATCGTCCACGTGCTGAGGGGTGCCATCAGCGCCGGGACCCTCGCCCCATCCAGTCGCTGAACGACCCAGGCGTTCTTTCGGGGAACACCTGCTGTGGCCCCTGGAGGAACATGGTCGCCGCCAGTGATGGTGGCGGCCTTCGGCTACCGTAGGGGGTCAGGGGGTCAGGGGGGTCTGGCGGGGAGCCTTCAGGGAGTCGAGCCAGGTGAGGAGGCGGGCTCCCTCGCGGGTCATGATGTCCGGGTCGCGCAGGGCGTTGGCCAGGAGCGACATGCCCTGGTAGCCGGAAATGAGGGTGACGGCGAGGTCGTCCGGGTCGGGCAGGCCCAGGGCGCGGAACTGCTGTCCGGCCCAGTCGAGCAGGCGTCGGATCACTGCGCCGGCCTCCGCGTCGAGGGTCCCGTCCGCACGCTTGTCGAGTTCGACGGCCAGGGTGCCGGTGGGGCAGCCGTAGCGGGCGGCGATGTCGCGCTGGCCGACCCAGGCTTCGATCAGGGCCTTGAGGCGGCCGCGGGGGTCGGTCATCTCGTTCAGCTGACGGGTGAGTTCATCCAGGTGCGCGCTGTGCTCGGACAGTGCGGCCTGGACCAGCTCGTCCTTGGTCTTGAAGTAGTAGTAGACGTTCCCGACGGGGACCTCGGCCACGCGCGCGATGTCGGCGAGGGTGGTCCGTTCGACGCCCTGCTCGTGCAGGACCTGGGCTGCCGCGGCCGTGAGCCGTCGGCGCTTGTCGGCCCCCCGCGCCACCCGGGGTTTCACTGAGTCAGTCACCCAACCAACTATAGGCAGCGCCCCGGAGATTCGTGTTAGGGTCCATCCAAGTCAGCCAACTAACTAACTTGGGGGATCGCAATGATCGTAGTGACGGGTGCGACCGGCAACATCGGGCGGACGCTGGTGCCGCTGCTGGCCGAGGCCGGCGAGGAGGTGGTGGCTGTCTCGCGGCAGCCGCAGCCCGTTGGGCTTCAGGCCGGCGTCCGGTACGCCCAGGCCGACGTCGGAGACGCCGCGAGCATGCGGCCGGTCCTCGATGGCGCCGACGCCTTCTTCATCCTGCTGGGCGGCGAGCTCAACGGCCACGGCGAGAGCCCGAAGGCCCTGTTGGGTGCGGCCGAGGCTGCCGGGGTCAAGCGGGTCGTCCTGCTCTCCTCCCAGGTCAGCTCCACCCGCCCCGAGGCCCTCTCGCACACCCGCCTGCGCGAGTTCGAGGCCGCCGTGCGTGAGTCCGGACCGGACTTCACCATCCTGCGTCCGGGCGGTTTTGCCTCCAACGCCTTCGCCTGGGCCGAGTCGGTCCGCACGAAGCGCACGGTCTTCGCCCCGTTCGCAGATGTGGCGCTGCCCGTCATCGACCCGGCGGACATCGCCGAAGTCGCCGCTGCCGCGCTGCGCGAGGACGGCCACGCGGGCCGTACGTACGACCTGACCGGCCCCGAGGCGATCAGCCCCCGGTGGCAGGCCGCAGTGATATCCAAGGCCTTGGGCGAGGACGTGACCTTCGTGGAACTGTCCCGCGAGGACGCCCACGCCCACATGGCGCAGTTCATGCCGGAGGAAGTCATCGGCGGCACGCTGGACGTCCTCGGCGTCCCGCTGCCGGCCGAGCGGGAGATCAGCCCCGACGTGGAGAGCGTCCTCCATCGTCCGGCCAGGTCCTTCGCTGACTGGGTCGCGCGCAACCTGCCGGCCTTCCGGTAGAACCAGCTCCGGCGGCCCGGCTGAACTCGATGTGGTGAGCGGCGACTTTGTCGCACGCAGAAGGCGCGGCGAGATCGGATAGGTCTGGACAACGAAGAAGGCCCGGGTCGCTGACCTGGGCCTTCGTTCAAGAGCGGATGACGGGAATCGAACCCGCGCTATAAGCTTGGGAAGCTCATGTTCTACCATTAAACTACATCCGCACAGAGGGCCAGTTGCCTGGATCCCTACCGTTGCACACTGTACCCCATGATCGACCCCCGGTGAATTCTCCCCCGGGGGTCGTTCTCGTTCCCGCGTCGCAGGAGGGTTCGTGGGGGCGGGAGTTGGGGCGTACCGTGGGGGTGCGGAGCGGCGGCTGGAGTGGGTCCCGATCATCCCCTAATGTGGCGATTCATCGCGTTACGGCTCGTTGGGGAAAGGGACTCGATGGAGCACACAGTCGTCCGTTGTGCCGAAGGGCATGTTTTCAACACCGCTTCGTTCCCGTTGCAGCACCTCGGTGCCGGCCGGATCGGGCCCGGGCGGCTGCTGCGGTGTCCGCGGTGCGCGCGGCTGAGGCACGCGGTGCCCGTCGGCGGCGTCAAGCGGTAGGGCCCGGGGCGGCAGGGCGGTAGGCAGTGCGGGCGCGCGGGACCCTTCTCGATTGGGGGTGGCCCGCGCGCTCTGCGTATCCTCGGGACGTGCTTCTCTCCGACAAAGACATCCGGGCCGAGATCGACAGCGGACGGGTTCGCATTGACCCGTTCGACGAGTCGATGGTGCAGCCCTCCAGCATCGATGTACGTCTCGACCGGTTCTTCCGGGTCTTCGAGAACCACCGCTACGCGCACATCGACCCCGCCACCGAGCAGCCCGACCTGACCCGCATGGTCGAGCCCGAGGGCGACGAGGCGTTCATCCTGCATCCGGGTGAGTTCGTGCTCGCCTCGACGTACGAGGTCATCTCGCTGCCCGAGGACATCGCCTCCAGACTGGAGGGGAAGTCCAGCCTGGGCCGCCTGGGTCTGGTGACGCATTCGACGGCCGGGTTCATCGACCCCGGGTTCTCGGGGCACGTGACCCTGGAGCTGTCGAACCTGGCCACCCTTCCGATCAAGCTCTGGCCGGGCATGAAGATCGGGCAGCTGTGCATGTTCCGCCTCAGCTCGCCCGCGGAGTTCCCGTACGGCAGCGAGCGGTACGGCTCCAGGTACCAGGGGCAGCGCGGGCCGACCGCCTCGCGCTCCTTCCAGAACTTCCACCGCACCCAGGTGAGGCACGAGGCATGAGTGACGCAGTACGCGAGAACCTTTCCTATGAGGGGTTCGGTCGCGCCGTCCGCGAGCTGGCGCAGACCATCGCCGACGACGGCTACGAGCCGGACATCATCCTGAGCATCGCCCGCGGCGGGGTGTTCGTCGCCGGCGGCCTGGCGTACGCGCTCGACTGCAAGAACATCCACCTGGTGAACGTGGAGTTCTACACCGGCGTGGGCACCACGCTGGAGATGCCGGTCATGCTGGCGCCCGTACCCGAGGCGATCGACTTCACGAACAAGAAGGTCCTGATCGCCGACGACGTGGCCGACACGGGCAAGACGCTCAAGCTCGTCCACGACTTCTGCCTCGGCCACGTCGCCGAGGTGCGCTCCGCCGTCATCTACGAGAAGTCCCACTCGCTCGTGCAGTGCGAGTACGTGTGGAAGCGCACCGACGACTGGATCGAGTTCCCCTGGTCGGTCCAGCCTCCCGTGGTGAAGCGCGAGGGCCAGGTCCTCGACGCCTGATCGCCGAACCGTACGGGAAGGGGGGGGGGGGGGGGGGGGGGGGGGGGGGAGGGTGGAGGGGGGGGGGGAGGGGGGGGGGGGGGGGGGGGGGGGGAGAAACGGGCAGTACCCCCCGT
>NZ_JBVJWV010000008.1:0-100286 GCF_055602105.1 Streptomyces sp. NPDC037421 | reverse complement strand
GGGTTCCTTGAGGGCGCCACGCCTAGGGGGAAGAAAGAGAGAGACCGCGCCCAAGCCCCCCAGACCACCCCCCCCCCGCGCGCCCCCCCCCCCCCCCCCCCCCCCCCGCCCCCTTCCCGTACGTACGCTCCGGGACGGCTAGAGCGTGCCCAGCTTGATCATCGAGAGCAGTGCGACCAGCTGGATCGCGGACGCGCCCAGCGCCTTCTGCCAGGGCAGGTCGTGCGACTTGCTCACCATCGCGGTGAAGAGCGCGCCGGCCGCCAGCCAGGTCACCCAGCCCAGCACCTGCACGAACATGTTGTCGCCGCCCAGGAACACCGCCACCAGCAGGCGCGGCGCGTCCGTGATGGTCATGACCAGCATCGACAGGCCCACGGTCGGCTGCCACGCGCCGTCGCCGCCCAGCTGGCGGGCCAGGGTGTGGGTGACCGCGCCGAGGATCAGGCCGCACAGGACGAAGGCCACGCCGGCGCTGAGGATGATCGGGATCACCTGGGTGAGGGTCGCCTTGATGGCGTCCTCGCGGGCCTTGTCGAAGCCGAAGACCGCGAGCATGCCGTAGACGAAGGTCACGACCAGCGCCGGGCCCCAGACGGGGTAGTCGCGCATCTGGAGGAAGGTCGGTCCCGGCCGCAGCACGATGCCGCGCAGCAGGTCCTTCCAGTGCAGCCGCGGCCCGGCGGGGGCCGCGGGGGCCGCGCCCGCCTGGTACGTCGCGCCCTGGCCGTACGGGTCCTCGCCGACCGAGAAGGCCTGGGTGTACCCCGGGTCGTTCGCGTACGAGGCCCCGTGCTGGCCCGCGTACGGGTCCTGCGGCGGCTGCGGGTGCGGGTGCGGCTGGGAGTACTGGCCCTGCCGGCCCGGCTGCGCCTGCTGGCCGTACGGGTCGAAGTACTCCGGCTCGCCGTGGTCGCCCGCGCCGCCCTGGGCCGGCCAGTGCTGCTGCGGCGGCGGGCCGGCGGGCGGGTAGGGCTGATGACCGTACGGCGCTTGCTGCTGCTGACCGTACGGCTGCTGCCGCGGGGTGTGCGGGGGTTGCTGCGGAGGGTGGTTGTCGTCCCTGCCGCGTCCGATCCTGAATCCAGCCACGTGATCGAAAGTACCTGCTCCGCCGGGCGGCCGTGGCCGGGCCACCGGAACGGGCGGCCTTTGCGGCTGACCTGTGACATCCCCTAGGGGAAGCCGGGGGAGGGTGATTTACACGGTTGCGGGGGCTTCTGTGGTGGTTCGTTACGCAGCCGACGGAATGCGTACGTATCGGGTCCGTAGCTTCGGGAGTGTCGCCGCCACGGAGTCACGAACCAGAACGGAAACCCAAGACATGCGCCGTACCCGCCGCAGCACCACCCTTCGTACCGCCGCAGTCCTCACCGGCGCCGCCGCCGTGCTGGCACTGCCCGTCGGGTCCGCCTTCGCGGACTCGCCGACGGTGCCGGAACCCGAGGTGCTGCCGGGGGTCGAGCAGCCGGCGGTGGACCCGTCCGTCGACCCGTCTGTCGAGCCGTCCGTGAAGCCGTCCGAGAAGCCCGTCGAGAAGCCGTCGAAGGGCCGGGCGTACGTCACCACCGTGAGGCTGGCCGACGGGTCGGTCGCCAAGGTCTACAAGCTCGGCGACGGCCACTTCGCGGCCGATGTCTTCGCCGGCGGCACGAAGCTGGACACCCTGGTCAGCAGGAACGGCAGGCCGGCGTACGGGCAGAACAACGGCCTGCACGTCGTCCTCCAGCCGGACGGCACCGTCACCTCGTGGATCGAGGGCGGCTCCCGCAAGCCCGCCGAGAAGCCGGCCGAGAAGCCGAAGCCGCAGGTCAAGAAGGAGACCTCGGTACGGATCACCATGCCGGACGGGCGGATCGCGCGGCTGGTCGACGGCCCGAAGGGCAAGCGCGCCGAGATCTCCATGCCGAACGGGAACGTCCTCGGCGCGATCGACCTGAAGAACCCGAGCGTGCTGAACGACGGCTGGACGTACAAGCTCGTCCAGGACGGGAAGCGCGTCAAGTTCGTCGTCATCGACGGCAAGGGGGGCGGGGACAGCTGGGTGTACGACTTCTCCACCGGCAAGCTGATCGAGCAGTACAAGGCGGAGAAGCCGGCGAAGGTGACGACGAAGGCGGACGTGAAGACGGACGTGAAGACGGAGCCGTCGAAGTCCGAGCGGGTCGTCCCGAAGGGCGGCGTGAACGCCGGCGCCCAGGGGGTCCCCGCCCCGCAGGCCGACACCCCGCTGCTGCTGGCCGCGGGCGGCGGCATGGCCGCGGCGGGCGCGGCGGGCCTCGGCTTCGCGATGCTCCGCCGGAACCGCACCAGCGACTGACCCCCCGACGCGCGCGGATACGCGGAACGGCCGGCCCCCCGTGGGGGACCGGCCGTTCTCACTGCCGTGTTCGGCCCGTGACTACTTGGCCGCCTCGGGCTTCGCCTCGCCCTTGCCGTCGGTCTCGGCGGGAGCCTCGTCCTTGACCTCGTTGTCGGCCTCGGTCTCGGTCTCAGTGGGAGCGTCCGCCTTGGCCTCGGGCTCGGCCGGAGCCTCCGCCTCGGGCTCGGCCTCGGCCGGAGCCTCCGCCTCGGGCTCGGGCTCGGCCGGAGCCTCCGCCTCGGGCTCGGCGTCCGCCTCGGGCTCCGCCGCAGGCGCCTCGTCGGCAGCCTCGGTCTCCGCGGCGGGCTCGTCGTCGGCCTTCGGCTCGGAGTCGGCCTTCGGCGCCGCCTCGGCCTCTGCCTTGGCCGGAGCCTCTGCCTTGGCCGGAGCCTCTTCCTCGGCCGGAGCGTCGGCCTCTGCCTTGTCGTCGGCCGTCGCCTCCGCCTCGGGCGCCTCGGCCTCGTCTTCGGCGTCTTCCTCCGGCTTCGCCTCAGCGGCAGCCTCAGCGGCTGCCTTGGCCTCCGCCTCTTCCTTGGCCTTCGCCTCCGCAGCGGCAGCTGCCTTGGCCTTGGCTTCGGCTTCCGCCTTGGCCTTCGCCTCGGCTTCCGCAGCCGCCTTCGCCTCGGCTTCCGCAGCCGCCTTCGCCTCGGCTTCCGCAGCCGCCTTCGCCTCGGCTTCCGCAGCGGCAGCGGCTTCGGCGGCTTCGGCCTCCGCCGCCAGTGCCGCGAGCTCCTCCTCCGTCGGCTCCGGTGCCTTCACCGACTCCAGCAGCAGCTGCGCCACGTCCACGACCTGGACGGATTCCTTCGCCTGGCCGTCGTTCTTCTTGCCGTTCACCGAGTCGGTGAGCATCACGAGGCAGAAGGGGCAGGCGGTGGAGACGATGTCCGGGTTCAGGGACAGGGCCTCGTCGACGCGCTCGTTGTTGATGCGCTTGCCGATCCGCTCCTCCATCCACATCCGCGCACCGCCGGCGCCACAGCAGAAGCCCCGCTCCTTGTGGCGGTGCATCTCCTGCTGACGCAGGCCCGGCACGGCGGACATGATCTCGCGCGGCGGCGTGTAGACCTTGTTGTGCCGGCCCAGGTAGCACGGGTCGTGGTACGTGATCAGGCCGTCGACCGGCGTGACCGGCGTGAGGCGGCCCTCGTCGATCAGGTGCTGGAGCAGCTGCGTGTGGTGGATGACCTCGTACTCGCCGCCCAGCTGCGGGTACTCGTTCGCGATGGTGTTGAAGCAGTGCGGGCAGGTGGAGACGATCCGCTTCGCGGACTTCGGCTTCTTCGTCGACGGGTCGTCGTCGTCCTCGCCGAACGCCATGTTCAGCATGGCCACGTTCTCCTGGCCCAGCTGCTGGAACAGCGGCTCGTTGCCCAGGCGGCGCGGCGAGTCACCGGTGCACTTCTCGTCGCCGCCCATGATCGCGAACTTGACGCCCGCGATGTTGAGCAGCTCCGCGAAGGCCTTCGTGGTCTTCTTCGCCCGGTCCTCCAGGGCGCCCGCGCAGCCGACCCAGTACAGGTAGTCGAACTCCGAGAGGTCCTCCGCGTCCTTCCCGATGATCGGGACCTCGAAGTCGACCTCCTTCGTCCACTCCACGCGCTGCTTCTTGGCCAGGCCCCAGGGGTTGCCCTTCTTCTCCAGGTTCTTGAGCATCGTGCCCGCCTCCGACGGGAACGCGCTCTCGATCATCACCTGGTAGCGGCGCATGTCGACGATGTGGTCGATGTGCTCGATGTCGACCGGGCACTGCTCCACGCACGCACCGCAGGTCGTGCAGGACCACAGCACGTCCGGGTCGATGACGCCGTTCTCCTCGGCCGTGCCGATCAGCGGACGCTCCGCCTCGGCCAGGGCCGCCGCCGGGACGCCGGCCAGCTGTTCCGCCGTGGCCTTCTCGTTGCCCTCCATGTCCTTGCCGCCGCCCGCGAGCAGGTACGGGGCCTTCGCGTGCGCGTGGTCGCGCAGCGACATGATCAGGAGCTTCGGGGACAGCGGCTTGCCGGTGTTCCAGGCGGGGCACTGCGACTGGCAGCGGCCGCACTCGGTGCAGGTGGAGAAGTCGAGGATGCCCTTCCAGGAGAACTGCTCGACCTGGGAGACGCCGAAGACGTCGTCCTCGCCGGGCTCCTCGAAGTCGATCTCCTTGCCGCCCGAGGTCATCGGCTGGAGGGCGCCGAGCGCCGTCGAACCGTCGGCGTTGCGCTTGAACCAGATGTTCGGGAAGCCGAGGAAGCGGTGCCAGGCCACACCCATGTTGGTGTTGAGCGAGACCGTGATCATCCAGATGAAGGAGACGCTGATCTTCACCATCGCGGTGAAGTAGATGGCGTTCTGGATACCGCTGAACGAGAGCCCCTTGAAGGCCAGCACCAGCGGGTACGAGGCGAAGTACGCCGGCTCGTAGGACTCCACGCCGTGGATCGCGCCCTCGAGGCCGCGCAGCGCGAGGATCGCGAGGCCGATGGTGAGGATGACGTACTCGACGAAGTACGCCTGCCAGGCCTTCGAGCCGGCGAAGCGCGACTTGCGACCGGCCCGCGAGGGAAGGTTGAGCAGGCGGATCACCATCAGGACGACGATGCCGACGACCGTCATCACGCCGATGAACTCGGTGTAGAGCTCGAAGGGCAGGAAGTCGCCGACGATCGGCAGCAGCCAGTCCGCCTGGAAGAGCTGGCCGAAGGCCTGCACCAGGGTGGGCGGCAGCGTCAGGAAGCCGATCGCGACGAACCAGTGCGCGAAGCCGACGATGCCCCACCGGTTCATCCGGGTGTGGCCGAGGAACTCCTTGACCAGGGTGATCGTTCGGTCCTTCGGGCGGTCCGTGCGGCTGCCCGCCGGTACGGGTTGGCCGAGCTTCACGAACCGGTAGATCTGCGCCACGGCTCGGGCGATCAGCGCGACGCCGACCACGGTCAGGACCAGCGACACGATGATCGCGGCGAGTTGCATGGGAGGGCTCCTCGGGCGGGACTTACTAAGCGGTAACTTATTGAGTCAAGGCTTGAGGTTACCCAGTTCCCGCGCCGCACTGTAGGTGAGCGTGCGGTGATCTGTGTCGCTCAGGCATGCCTCTGTCGGTAGGCCGCCCGAGGGGTCTGCGCGAGGATCGCGAGATCCATCCCCAGCCAATGGCTCTCCACATAGTGCCGGTCCAGCAGGGCCATCTCCTCCCAGGGGAGGTCGGAACGCGCGCTGACCTGCCACAATCCGGTCATTCCGGGACGTACGAGCAGCCGTTCCGGGTGGTCGGTACGGGCCTCAGGGCGCGGCCCGACCAGCGACATCTCGCCGCGCGCCACGTTGAGCAGCCGAGGAAGCCCCTCCAGTGCGCACCGCCGCACCAGCGCGCCCGCCCGCCCCGCGTCCTCGGTGCGCAGCCGCCAGGCGCGGAACGGCCGCCCGCCGAGCCCGAGCGCGGGCTCCCGCACGAGGACCCGCGCGCGGGTCGCCGCGTACAGCAGGGCGGCGGTCAGCAGCAGCGGGAGGGCCGCCACCGCCAGCAGGGCCACCGCGCCGATCAGGTCGAACACCCGCTTGGCCGGCGGTCGTGGCCCTGGCCGGGCGGTGAGGGGGTGCGGCAGACGCATGCCAGCACCGTGCCGGAAGCCCCTGGCGCCCCTGCCGCGCCGCGCGGCCGCGAGCTGCGCCGGGTACCCGTTCGGGTGCGGCCCGGCCGCCTCGGCCCCGGCCCCCGCGCCTCGACCGCCGGCGGGGGGCCGGGGTTCCCCTGAGCGTAAGCGCAGCCTAAAGGTTGAGCGCCCTCGACTCACCTCTGTTGACGCCAGGGCGGCGTTACGGCATTCTTGAGCCTGTTCCACTCAAGTCAGCTGGAGGAATCGAAATGGCACGTGCGGTCGGCATCGACCTGGGCACCACTAACTCCGTCGTCAGCGTTCTCGAAGGCGGCGAGCCCACCGTCATCACCAACGCCGAGGGTGCCAGGACCACGCCGTCCGTCGTCGCCTTCGCCAAGAACGGCGAGGTCCTCGTCGGCGAGGTGGCCAAGCGCCAGGCGGTCACGAACGTTGACCGGACCATCCGCTCCGTCAAGCGCCACATGGGCACTGACTGGAAGATCAACCTGGATGGCAAGGACTTCAACCCGCAGCAGATGAGCGCCTTCATCCTGCAGAAGCTGAAGCGCGACGCCGAGGCGTACCTGGGCGAGAAGGTCACGGACGCGGTCATCACCGTTCCTGCCTACTTCAACGACTCCGAGCGCCAGGCGACGAAGGAGGCCGGCGAGATCGCCGGCCTGAACGTCCTGCGCATCGTCAACGAGCCGACCGCCGCCGCCCTGGCGTACGGCCTCGACAAGGACGACCAGACCATTCTCGTCTTCGACCTCGGCGGCGGCACCTTCGACGTGTCGCTCCTGGAGATCGGCGACGGTGTCGTCGAGGTCAAGGCCACCAACGGTGACAACCACCTCGGTGGCGACGACTGGGACCAGCGCGTCGTCGACTACCTGGTGAAGCAGTTCGCCAACGGCCACGGCGTCGACCTGTCCAAGGACAAGATGGCGCTCCAGCGCCTGCGCGAGGCCGCCGAGAAGGCGAAGATCGAGCTGTCCTCCTCCACGGAGACCTCGATCAACCTGCCGTACATCACGGCCTCCGCCGAGGGCCCGCTGCACCTGGACGAGAAGCTCACCCGCGCCCAGTTCCAGCAGCTGACCGCGGACCTGCTCGACCGCTGCAAGACCCCGTTCCACAACGTCATCAAGGACGCCGGCATCGCGCTGTCCGAGATCGACCACGTGGTCCTGGTCGGCGGCTCCACCCGCATGCCGGCCGTCGCCGAGCTCGTCAAGGAGCTCACCGGCGGTCAGGACGCCAACAAGGGCGTCAACCCGGACGAGGTCGTCGCCATCGGCGCCACCCTCCAGGCCGGTGTGCTCAAGGGTGAGGTCAAGGACGTCCTGCTCCTCGACGTGACCCCGCTGTCCCTCGGCATCGAGACCAAGGGCGGCATCATGACCAAGCTCATCGAGCGCAACACGACCATCCCGACCAAGCGGTCGGAGATCTTCACGACGGCCGAGGACAACCAGCCGTCCGTGCAGATCCAGGTCTACCAGGGCGAGCGCGAGATCGCGGCGTACAACAAGAAGCTCGGCATGTTCGAGCTGACGGGCCTGCCGCCGGCCCCGCGCGGCGTCCCGCAGATCGAGGTCTCCTTCGACATCGACGCGAACGGCATCATGCACGTCACGGCCAAGGACCTTGGCACGGGCAAGGAGCAGAAGATGACCGTCACCGGCGGCTCCTCGCTCGGCAAGGACGAGGTCGACCGCATGCGCCAGGAGGCCGAGCAGTACGCGGACGAGGACCTGCGCCGCAAGGAGGCCGCCGAGTCCCGCAACCAGGGCGAGCAGCTCGTCTACCAGACGGAGAAGTTCCTCGCGGACAACGCGGAGAAGGTCCCGGCCGAGGTCAAGACCGAGGTCGAGACGGCCGTCACCGAGCTGAAGGACAAGCTCAAGGGCGAGGACACCGCCGAGATCCGCACCGCGACGGAGAAGCTCGCCGCGGTCAGCCAGAAGCTCGGCCAGGCCATCTACGCCGACGCGCAGGCCGCCCAGGCCGCCGGCGGCGCGGGTGACGCGGGCCAGGCCAAGGCCGACGACGACGTCGTCGACGCCGAGATCGTCGACGACGAGAAGCCGAAGGGCGGCGCTGCCTGATGTCGGAGGAGACCCCGGGTTTCGAGGAGAAGCCCGAAGTCCCCACCGGCGCCGGCGCTGACGACGCGGAGCCGAAGGCCGCCGACTCCTCCAAGGAGGAGGACGAGGCGGCCCCGGCCGGGGACAAGGCTCAGGATGTGGCCCTGCTGGCGCAGCTGGACCAGGCCCGTACCGCGCTCGGCGAGCGCACCGCGGACCTCCAGCGGCTCCAGGCCGAGTACCAGAACTACCGTCGCCGCGTGGAGCGGGACCGGGTCGCCGTCAAGGAGATCGCGGTCGCGAGCCTGCTGACGGAGCTCCTCCCGACCCTGGACGACATCGGCCGGGCCCGGGAGCACGGCGAGCTGGTCGGCGGCTTCAAGTCGGTGGCCGAGTCGCTGGAGACCGCCGCCGCCAAGATGGGGCTGCAGCAGTTCGGCAAGGAGGGCGAGCCCTTCGACCCGACGATCCACGAGGCCCTGATGCACTCGTACGCGCCGGACGTCACCGAGACGACCTGCGTGGCGATCCTGCAGCCGGGGTACCGGATCGGCGAGCGCACGATCCGCCCCGCGCGGGTCGCGGTGGCCGAGCCCCAGCCGGGCGCGGCACCCGCAGCGAAGTCCGAGTCCGGTGACGGCGACACGCCGTCCGACAAGGACACGGATGCCCCCGACAAGGGCTGACGGACACCATGTAGGGATCCGAGAGGAGGGACACCGGGGATGAGCACGAAGGACTTCGTCGAGAAGGACTACTACAAGGTCCTCGGTGTCCCGAAGGACGCCACCGAGGCCGAGATCAAGAAGGCGTACCGGAAGCTCGCCCGCGAGTTCCACCCGGACGCCAACAAGGGCGACACCTCGGCCGAGGAGCGCTTCAAGGAGATCTCCGAGGCGAACGACATCCTCGGCGACGCCAAGAAGCGCAAGGAGTACGACGAGGCCCGCGCGCTGTTCGGGAACGGCGGCTTCCGCCCCGGCCCGGGCGGCGGCTCGTTCAACTTCGACCTGGGCGACCTGTTCGGCGGTACGCAGCAGGGCGGCCAGGGCGGCTTCGGCGGTGGCCTGGGCGACGTCTTCGGCGGGCTGTTCAACCGCGGCGCCGGCGCCGGTGCGGGCACCCGCACCCAGCCGCGCCGCGGCCAGGACGTCGAGTCGGAGGTCACGCTCTCCTTCACGGAGGCCGTGGACGGCGCGACCGTGCCGCTGCGGATGTCCTCGCAGGCCCCCTGCAAGGCCTGTTCGGGCACCGGCGACACGAACGGCACCCCCAGGGTGTGCCCGACCTGCGTCGGCACCGGCCAGGTCTCCCGGGGCAGCGGCGGCGGCTTCTCGCTGACCGACCCCTGCGCGGACTGCAAGGGCCGCGGCCTGATCGCGGAGAACCCCTGCGAGGTCTGCAAGGGCAGCGGGCGCGCCAAGTCCTCCCGCACCATGCAGGTCCGGATCCCGGCGGGCGTCTCCGACGGCCAGCGGATCCGGCTGCGCGGCAAGGGCGCTCCGGGCGAGCGCGGCGGCCCGGCGGGTGACCTGTACGTGGTGGTGCACGTCGGCACCCACCCGGTGTTCGGCCGCAAGGGCGACAACCTCACGGTGACGGTCCCGGTGACCTTCGCCGAGGCCGTCCTGGGCGCCGAGATCAAGGTGCCGACCCTGGGCGGCCCCCCGGTCACCCTGAAGCTCCCCCCGGGCACCCCCGGCGGCCGCACCATGCGGGCCCGGGGCAAGGGCGCGGTCCGCAAGGACGGCACCCGCGGCGACCTGCTCGTCACGGTGGAGGTCGCGGTTCCGGCGGAGCTGTCCGACAAGGCCCGCGAGGCCCTGGAGCTGTACCGGGACGCGACCGGGGCCGAGGACCCGCGCGCCCTCCTGTTCGAGTCCGCGAAGGGAGCATGACATGGACGGCCGCCGACGACAGCCCCGCTTCGGCGAGGGGGCCTATCAGCTCACCGACGAGACCCCGGTCTACGTGATCTCGGTGGCCGCCCAGCTCTCGGGCCTGCATCCGCAGACCCTGCGCCAGTACGACCGCCTCGGTCTGGTCTCCCCGGACCGTACGGCCGGCCGCGGCCGGCGGTATTCGGCCAGGGACATCGAACTGCTCCGCACGGTGCAGCAGCTGTCCCAGGACGAGGGCATCAACCTGGCCGGGATCAAGCGGATCATCGAACTGGAGAACCAGGTGGCCGCGCTCCAGCAGCGCGTGGCCGAGCTGTCCGCCGCCGTGGACGGGGCGGCCGCCGCCCTCCAGGCCCGCGAGGCCCAGGTGCACGCCTCGTACCGCCGCGACCTGGTCCCGTACCAGCCGCCGGTGCCGGGCAACGCGCTGGTCGTCTGGCGCCCCACCAAGCGCCCGGGCGACTGACCCACGCGCCGTGAAGGCCCCGTCGGGCCCCTCCCGCACAGGAGGGGCCCCGGCGGGGCCTTCCGCGCGTCGGGGGGCTCCTGGCGGCCGCCTGCGGGCTCCTGTCAGCCTTCGGGGAGCTGCGCCGGGTTCGAGCCGTGCAGGATCCCGGACTGGGCGATGAGGTAGCCGAGTTGGGCCCTGCTGCCGCTGCCCAGGGCGGCGGCCAGCTTCGCGATGTGCGCGCGGCAGGTGCGTACGTTCATTCCCAGCCGGCGGGCGATGGCCTCGTCCACGTGGCCCTCGATCAGCAGCTGTGCGATGGAACGTTGCACTCCGGAGATACCATCCGGGTTGTGCGTATAAGTGACCTCGTCGCCCAACGGCACGGCTCTGCGCCAGAGTTGTTCGAAGACCTTGATGAGGTAGTCCACCAGCCCCGGGTGCCGCAGCTCCAGGGCCACCCGGCGGTCGTCGCTGGCGGGGATGAAGGCCACCGTGCGGTCGAAGATCATGAGACGCTCTATCAGCTCCTCCAGCGTGCGGATCTCGACCTTCCCCGTGGAGATCCGGTCCACGTAGGCGAGCGTCCCCTGGCTGTGCCGCACCGTGTGCTGGTAGAGCGTCCGGATGCTCACCCCGCGGTCGATCAGCGGCGTGGCGCGCTCCAGGGCCTCGCTGAGGATGAAGGTCGGCCGCGCGCCGCCCGGCTGGACGGTCAGGGCCTCGGTATGGCACTCGGCGGTGGCCAGGTCGAGGGCGGCGTTGATCTGGTCGATCCCCTCCAGGACCGTGATGGCGTGGGTGTTGGAGGGGCTCTGGGCGCTGATGGTGAGGAACGGCTCGAATGCATCGGTGAGATCTACGGCGGTGCGCCTGCGTTCCTGGATCTCGCGTTCGAGGGGATGGAGCCGCTGGGCCAGGGCGACGGACGGGGGAACCGCGCGCAACTGGTTGGCGTCATCCGGGTCGGGTCGCAGGAGTGCGAATTCGAGCAGGCAGGGGGCGTTCTGGACCTCGCCGCGCGCGACGCGGCCGGTGCTCAGGGCCGCCGCGTACAGTCGCGCGCCCTCGCTGCACATCGCCGTGACGGGGTGGGGATGTGTCGGGTTTGTCTCGTTTCTTGTCAAATCTCCACCCCCCAGGGTCCTGAACATGTAAGAACATGATGCATCGTCCCTGTGGCACTGACGTGCCTGAATGAGCCATCGTCTGTCAGTGCGGGGGAGAGGATTCCATCAAGTGAGGACGAAGCCGACCATGTATAAGAGAATGCTTCGCTCGGCGCTTGCCGTTGTTTTCTCCGTCGTTGCGGTCATTGGAGCAGTCGTAGCCGGCAACGGCGGCGACGCGGGAAGTGCTCAGGCGAGTGCCGCCGCGCACGTCGAGTCCATAGGCAAGAGCGATCTCGGCTGGAACTCGGGTCCTGCGGACCTCGGCTGGGACACGGCCCCTGCGAAGGCCTCCTGATGACCCCCGACGACCGCGACTTCCGCCGCGAAATGGCATCCGCGTACCGCTCCGGGTGGCAGTTCATCGACCTCGCCACGGCGATCCCCTACGCCGGCGACTCGTTGATGGTCACCCTTTTCGGCCAGCCGATCGTCGTCGTGCGCGAGGAGGACGAGGACGTCCGCGCCTACCGCTGTCTGCGCCGCCCCCGGGGCGCACCGCAGCCCGTCCGCTGCGAAGTGCGGTACGGCATGGTCTTCGTCAACCTCGACCAGCGTGACCACCAGCTCTTCGAGCCCGATATCACCACCGCCACCCCCCGCAGTGCCTGAGGCGATTCCCCCGTCGTTGCAGATCGCTCCAGGTGCTACCCCCACACAACGGCGCCATCGTGGACCTGACCACGATGGCGCCGTTGTGATGTCCGCGTCCAGTGGTTGAACCGGACAATCGCCGGGGGATCCGCGGAGGAACGCTCGAAGGTCCCTCCAGGTCCGCCCCGGGGGCTCAGGCCCGGCCCATGGCCCGGTCGAGGGTGATCTCCAGGACCACCCGGTCCGGGTTGGGCGAGGGCATCCGCCCGTACCGCTCCGCGTAGCGCGTCACGGCCTCGGCGACCGACGCCTCGTCCGTACGGATCACCGCGCGCCCCTCCAGGGTGGCCCAGCGCCTGCCCTCCATCTGGCAGACCGCCACCCGCGCGCCGCCCCCGGCCGCCGCCAGGACGTTGCGGACCTTCTTGCTGTGCTTGTTGCTGATCACCCGCGCCACCCCGGCCTCCGGGTCGTAGGTCACCCCGACGGGCACCACGTGCGGCGTACCGTCCGGGCGGGGGGTGGTCAGGGTGCAGACGTGCCGCTCCCGCCAGAAGGCGAGGTACTCGGGCGTCGGGTTGAGTACGTCATGGGACATGGGCCGAAGCGTACGCCCGCGTACCCGCCGGATCCGGCGGGAGAATGGCCCCGAGCGGAGGCTTGAGTGGAATAGACTCAACTTTGCAGATGCTGAATCTGTCAGAGTCCGCACCCGCCCAGCCGGGTGCGACGCGTCACGTACGCCCGCCGGAGAGGAGAAACCGAGAGTGGACGCCGAGCTGACCAACAAGAGCCGCGACGCCCTGAACGCGGCCACGAGCAGGGCCGTCAAGGACGGCCACGCCGACCTGACCCCCGCGCACCTCCTGCTGGCGCTGCTCGCCGGCGAGGACAACGAGAACGTCATCGACCTGCTGGTCGCCACCGACGCCGACCAGGCCGCCGTCCGCGCCGGGGCGGAGCGGCTGCTCGCCGCCCTGCCCAGCGTCACCGGCTCCACCGTCGCGCCCCCGCAGCCCAGCCGCGACCTGCTCGCCGTACTGGCCGAGGCCGACTCCCAGGCCGGCCGCCTCGGCGACGAGTACCTCTCCACCGAACACCTCCTCATCGCCATCGCCGCCAAGGGCGGACCGGCCGGTGAGGTCCTTTCCGCCCAGGGCGCCACGGCGAAGAAGCTGCTGGACGCCTTCCAGAACGCACGAGGAGCACGGCGGGTGACCACCCCCGACCCCGAGGGCCAGTACAAGGCCCTGGAGAAGTTCGGCACCGACTTCACCGCCGCCGCCCGCGACGGCAAGCTCGACCCCGTCATCGGACGCGACCACGAGATCCGGCGCGTCGTCCAGGTCCTCTCCCGCCGCACCAAGAACAACCCGGTGCTCATCGGCGAGCCCGGCGTCGGCAAGACCGCCGTCGTCGAGGGCCTGGCCCAGCGCATCGTCAAGGGCGACGTCCCCGAGTCCCTCAAGGGCAAGCGGCTCGTCTCCCTCGACCTCGGCGCGATGGTGGCCGGCGCCAAGTACCGCGGCGAGTTCGAGGAGCGGCTCAAGACCGTCCTCGCCGAGATCAAGTCGAGCGAGGGCCAGATCATCACCTTCATCGACGAGCTGCACACCGTCGTCGGCGCCGGGGCCGGCGGGGACTCCGCCATGGACGCGGGCAACATGCTCAAGCCCATGCTGGCCCGCGGCGAGCTGCGCATGGTCGGCGCCACCACCCTGGACGAGTACCGCGAGCGCATCGAGAAGGACCCCGCCCTGGAGCGCCGCTTCCAGCAGGTGCTGGTCGCCGAGCCCACCGTCGAGGACACCATCGCGATCCTGCGCGGGCTCAAGGGCCGCTACGAGGCCCACCACAAGGTCGTCATCAACGACAGCGCCCTCGTCGCCGCCGCCACCCTCTCCGACCGCTACATCACCTCCCGCTTCCTGCCCGACAAGGCCATCGACCTCGTCGACGAGGCGGCCTCCCGGCTCCGCATGGAGATCGACTCCTCGCCCGTGGAGATCGACGAGCTCCAGCGCTCCGTGGACCGGATGCGGATGGAGGAGCTGGCGCTGAAGAACGAGTCCGACCCGGCCTCGATCGAACGCCTCGACAAGATCCGCAAGGACCTCGCGGACAAGGAGGAGGAGCTGCGCGGCCTCACCGCCCGCTGGGAGAAGGAGAAGCAGTCCCTCAACCGCGTCGGCGAGCTCAAGGAGCGCCTGGACGACCTGCGCGGCCAGGCCGAGCGCGCCCAGCGCGACGGCGACTTCGACACCGCCTCCAAGCTGCTCTACGGGGAGATCCCGCAGCTGGAGCGCGAGCTGGCGGAGGCCACCGAGGAGGAGGCCGCGGCCGGGACCTCGAAGAACTCCAAGAACGCGATGGTCAAGGACGAGGTCGGCCCCGACGACATCGCCGACGTGGTCGGCGCCTGGACCGGCATCCCGGCCGGCCGGCTCCTCGAAGGGGAGACCCAGAAGCTCCTGCGCATGGAGGACGAGCTGGGCCGCCGCCTGATCGGCCAGACCGAGGCCGTACGGGCCGTCGCGGACGCCGTCCGCCGCACCCGCGCCGGCATCGCCGACCCGGACCGTCCCACCGGCTCGTTCCTCTTCCTGGGCCCGACGGGCGTGGGCAAGACGGAGCTGGCCAAGGCCCTCGCGGACTTCCTCTTCGACGACGAGCGGGCCATGGTCCGCATCGACATGTCCGAGTACTCCGAGAAGCACAGCGTGGCCCGGCTGGTCGGCGCCCCGCCCGGCTACGTGGGCTACGAGGAGGGCGGCCAGCTCACCGAGGCCGTCCGCCGCCGCCCGTACAGCGTGGTGCTGCTGGACGAGGTCGAGAAGGCCCACCCCGAGGTCTTCGACATCCTGCTCCAGGTCCTCGACGACGGCCGCCTCACCGACGGACAGGGCCGGACGGTGGATTTCCGCAACACCATCCTGATCCTCACCTCGAACCTGGGCAGCCAGTTCCTGGTGGACCCGGTGCCCTCCGCCGAGGACAAGAAGGCCCGGGTCCTGGAGGTGGTCAGGGCGAGCTTCAAGCCGGAGTTCCTCAACCGTCTCGACGACCTGGTGGTCTTCTCCGCGCTGACCCGCGACGAGCTGGCGCACATCGCCGAGCTCCAGATCGCCCGGCTCGCCAAGCGCCTCGCCGACCGCCGGCTCGGCCTGGAGGTCACCCCGGAGGCCCTGGCCTGGCTGGCGGACAAGGGCAACGACCCGGCGTACGGTGCCCGCCCCCTGCGGCGCCTGATCCAGACGGCCGTGGGCGACCGCCTGGCCAAGGAGATCCTCTCCGGCGAGGTCCGCGACGGCGACACCGTACGGGTCGACGTGGCCGGCGAGGACCTGCTGGTCGGGCGGGCCCTGTAAGGGCCGCGCGGCCCCCCGTGTCCGCCCGGAGCGGATCGCGGGTGCGGGGCTGGACACGGGGTAGGCGAGATGGGGGAGGATGGCGTCATCCGCACGAAGGGAAGTACACGGTGAGCATCGACCCGGCCTCGATTCCGAACTTCGGGGGTCAGCCCGAACCGCAAGGCCAAGGACCGGCGGGCCCCGTCGTCCCCGACCAGGACCTGGTGAAGCAGCTCCTGGAGCAGATGGAGCTGAAGTACGTCGTCGACGACGAGGGTGACCTCGCGGCGCCGTGGGAGGACTTCCGCACCTACTTCATGTTCCGCGGCGAGGGCGAGCAGCAGGTCTTCTCCGTGCGGACCTTCTACGACCGCCCGCACGCCATCGACGACAAGCCGCAGCTGCTGGAGTCGATCGACGACTGGAACCGCCGCACCCTGTGGCCGAAGGTCTACAGCCACACGCACGACGACGGCTCGGTCCGCCTGATCGGCGAGGCGCAGATGCTGATCGGCACCGGCGTCAGCCTGGAGCACTTCGTGTCCTCCACGGTCAGCTGGGTCCGCGCGTCGATCGAGTTCGACAAGTGGCTGCTGGAGCAGCTCGGCCTGGAGAAGGACGTCGACTCCGCCGACGGCGAGGAGAAGAAGGAGGAGGACGGCGAGTAGCCGTCCCCCCCTCCTACAGGGGTACCTTCGCCATCAGGAGCAGGTACGCCCCGTAGCCGTACGAGAGCCCGGCCAGCCCGGCGGTCACCGCGATCGCCGTGCGCGGCCGGGCTCTCGCCATGGCGGCCGCCACCGGCAGCAGCAGCGGGAACGCGGGCAGCAGGAAGCGCGGCTTCGACTCGAAGAAGCCCGCCCCGCCGAAGGTGATCACCAGCAGCGTCCCGGCGTACACGAGCAGTGGCAGCGGCGTCCGGTCCAGTACGGCCAGTACCGCGAGCAGCCCCGCGGCGGCGAGCACGGCCAGCGTCACCCCGACCGGGACGGTCACGGGCCCGCCGGACAGGGCCTTCCAGGCCGTCTCCAGGGTCCCGCCGCCGAAGTCGAAGCGCGAGCCCCACTGCCGCTGGACGGTGAAGTAGCCGAGGGGGTCGTGGCGGTGCGCCCCGACGGCCACGACGTACGAGGCCCAGCCCGCGGGCGCGAGCAGCCCGGCCGCCCACACCTCGGGCGCGCGGTTGCCCCGTACCACCAGCTCCCGCAGGGCCAGGACGGTCACGGCGGCGGCGACGGCGATCCCGGTGGGCCGGGTCAGCCCGGCGAGCGCCGCCAGGGAGGCCGCCCACAGCCAGCGCTCCCGCAGCAGCGCGTACAGCGCCCAGGCGGCCAGCGCGCACAGCAGGGGCTCGGTGTAGGCGAGGCTCAGCACCACCGCGTGCGGCAGCGAGGCCCACAGCGCGACGAGCAGCACCCCGGCCCGTGCCCCGAGCAGCAGCTCCCCGATGCGGTACACCCCGACGGCGGCGACGGCCGCGGCCGTCCAGGACACCACGAGCCCGGCGACGGGGCCGCCGCCGGTGAGGTCCACCAGCAGCGGGTACAGGGGGAAGAAGGCGTAGTCGCTCTGGATGGAGTCGGAGGCGGGCCACATGTGGGTGCGGCCGTAGCCCTGAGCGGCGATGGAGAGGTACCAGAAGGAGTCCCAGGAGCCGCCGAGCACCTTCACCGGGTTCCGGCCGGCCCACCAGGCGCCGAGGGCGATGACCAGCGCCCCGGCTCCGCGCACGGCGGCGAACACCCCGAGTGCGACCCCGGCCGACCAGGCCGTCCCCTGTCTTCGTCTGGTCCGTCCGGGGGCGGGCGGGGTCCGTCTCGTCGTCACGTCCATGCCGGGCCTCAGAGCGCGCGGAGGCGGTCCACGGCCTCCTGGAGGACGGCGGTCTGCTTGCAGAAGGCCCAGCGGACCTGGGTGGCCCCGGCGGACTTGTCGTCGTAGAAGACCTGGTTCGGGATGGCGACGACCCCGCACCGCTCGGGCAGGGCGCGGCAGAAGGCGAGGCCGTCCTTCTCGCCGAGGGGCGAGATGTCGGTGGTGATGAAGTACGTGCCCTGCGGGCGGAAGACCTCGAACCCGGCGGCGGCGAGCCCGTCGGAGAGGAGGTCGCGCTTGGCGGCGAGGTCCGCGCGGAAGCCGTCGAAGTAGGAGTCGGGGAGGGCGAGGGCCTCGGCGACGGCGTACTGGAAGGGGCCGGAAGAGACGTAGGTCAGGAACTGCTTGGCGGAGCGGACCGCCGAGACCAGCGCGGGCGGGGCGGTGATCCAGCCGACCTTCCAGCCCGTGAAGGAGAAGGTCTTGCCGGCGGAGGAGATGGTGACGGTGCGTTCGCGCATGCCGGGCAGGGAGGCCAGCGGCACGTGCCCGCCCTCGAAGACGAGGTGCTCGTACACCTCGTCGGTGACGACGAGGAGGTCGCGCTCCACGGCGAGTCCGGCGACGGCGGCCAGCTCTTCGCGGGTCAGGACGGTGCCCGTGGGGTTGTGCGGGGTGTTGAGCAGGAGCAGCCGGGTGCGCGGGGTGATCGCGTCGCGCAGGGCGTCCAGGTCGGGGCGGAAGTGCGGGGCGCGCAGGGTGAGCGGGACGCGGACCGCGCCCGCCATGGCGATGCAGGCGGCGTAGGAGTCGTAGAACGGCTCCAGCGCGATGACCTCGTCGCCCGGTTCGAGGAGGGCGAGGAGGGAGGCGGCGATGGCCTCGGTGGCGCCGGCGGTGACGAGGACCTCGGTGTCCGGGTCGTAGGACAGGCCGTAGAAGCGCTGCTGGTGGGCGGCGATCGCGGTGCGCAGCTCGGGGATGCCGGGGCCCGGCGGGTACTGGTTGCCGCGGCCGTCGCGGATCGCGCGTACGGCGGCTTCGGCGATCTCGGCGGGGCCGTCGGTGTCGGGGAAGCCCTGGCCCAGGTTGATCGACCCGGTGCGGGCGGCCAGCGCCGACATCTCCGCGAAGATCGTGGTGCCGAAGGCGGCGAGGCTGCGGTTGAGGAAGGGGCGGCTGCTGCTGCCCGCGGGTGCGCTCATGAGCGCCATCCTGGGGGGAACCTCTGGAGTTGCTCAAGTGTGCTTTCGAGGCATTGGCCTGCGGGCATCCCCCTTGCACGCGGGCCACGGGGGTCCCGTCCGCCCGGGGGACCGGGTGTCAGAAAGGGGGCGAAGCCATGCTCCTGGGTGTGGTCATCGTCGTCGCGGTCGCCGGATTCCTCATCTACGTGGTGTCGCGCTTCACCGGGGGCGGGGGCTCCGGCTCCGGCTCCGGCTCGAGCTGGTGGGCGGGCGGCGGGGGCTCCTCGTCGTCCTCCTGCGGCTCGTCGTCGTCCTGCGGTTCGTCCTCCTCGTGCGGGTCCTCGTCCTCCTGCGGTGGCGGAGGCTGCGGGTCCAGCTGACACTGGTACGTGCGCCGCGGGCCGCGATCCGCATCGTGTGCGGAAGACGCGCGTACCCCGTGTGGACAAGACGCCCGGCGGGGACAACTTCCTTCGGGCGTCTTCTTGTTCGGGCCGGCACTACGGCGTACGGGCGGCGTCGTGTTGAACACGTGAACCGTGAAGCCCCCGGGGGGATGTAAACCCCGTCAAGTTGGGTAAAAACGCTGTGAGTGCCGTGCCTTTCATGATTCCCTCGGTTGAGTAGACCAGTCCCCGGACCTCCCGGGACTTCCTGTGGACCCGTGCCGGTGTCCCCCCACCCGTTGACTACCG
This sequence comes from Streptomyces sp. NPDC037421, assembly GCF_055602105.1. Lineage (NCBI taxonomy): Bacteria > Bacillati > Actinomycetota > Actinomycetes > Kitasatosporales > Streptomycetaceae > Streptomyces > Streptomyces sp. NPDC037421. The sequence goes on along the minus strand of NZ_JBVJWV010000008.1, from coordinate 81,094 downwards.
CTGGCGGGCCCCGGCCCATCTCCCTCGCGCGTTTGCGGAGCCGACTCATGCTCACGACCCTCCAGACCACCTACACCGACACGCGTGCCGCCGATCTCGCCTGGGCCCTGGGACGCGACCGGCTGCCCGCCCTGGCCGTACTGAACCTCCAGCTCGCGGACGCGAAGGTGGAGTTGCGCCTGCTCGGGGCCTCTCATCAGGTGCTCCTGGAGGAGGGCGAGGTGCTCTGCTCGGAGACGGTCGCCTGTATGCCCGGCAGCAGTACGCCGCTGCCGCTCGGCGTGGCGAAGCGGGTGGGCGACTGGGAGTACGAGTTCGCCGCGCGGGTCGAGACCCTCTCCCGGGGGTCCTTCGCGGGGCGGGCGCAGGAGCTGCTCGCACTGGTCGCGGATCATCCGAACGGGCTAGCCGGCACCTTCCCCGGTGACCCGCACGCGTTCACCGCGATGCTCGCGCAGCGGCACGAGGGCCAGGTGCGCTGGCGCACCTGGCACGCGTACCCGCAGGAGGGCCAGCTGGTGGCCACCCGCACCCGGGTGGGCGTACGCATGGGAGCCCCCGTCTGATCCCCGTGGGCCGCCCCTCGCGATTACGCCAACTGGCCCGATCGAGGCGGCACTTGCACCCATGTGGGTGACAGGGCGCCGGTGGGCGGTGACGTACGGTTCGCTGCATGATCGACCGTTCCGCCCCCCGCGGGGTGCTCCCGGCGGCGGAGCCGCGGGGCGTGCAGACCGTCCAGGCCGCCCTGCCCGTACGTCCCCGGACCGGCCGACTCCTCGTGCTGGCCACGGTGTTCGTCTGCGCCGCCTGCGGGCTCGTGTACGAGCTGGAGCTGCTCGCCCTCGGCTCGTACCTCATCGGCGACTCCGTCACGCAGGCGTCGGTCGTCCTGTCCGTCATGGTCTTCGCCATGGGCGTCGGCTCCCTCCTCGCCAAACGCCTGCGCCACCGGCCCGCCTTCGGGTTCGGCGCCATCGAGGCCGCGCTCGCCCTGCTCGGCGGCTTCTCCGCCATGTCCCTGTACGCGAGCTTCGCCTGGCTGGGGGAGTCCCGGCCGGCCCTCGTCGCGTTCTCCTTCGGCATCGGAGTGCTCATCGGCGCGGAGATCCCGCTGTTGATGGTCCTCATCCAGCGCATCCGCAGACAGGACGCCGGCGGGGCCGTCGCCGACCTCTTCGCCGCCGACTACGTGGGCGCCCTGGCCGGCGGGCTCGCCTTCCCCTTCCTGCTGCTCCCCGTGCTCGGCCAGCTCACCGGGGCCATGCTGACCGGCACCGTGAACGCCGTCGTCGGCGGCGGACTCGTCCTGTGGCTGTTCCGCCACGACCTCAGCAGACGCTGCCGCTGGCTGCTGGTCACCGCCAACGCGACCGTCATCGCCCTGCTCGCCTCCGCCACCCTCCTCGTCGACGACTTCGAGCGGGCCGCGCGCACCGCCGTCTACGGCGCCGAGGTACGGGTCGCCGCGCAGACCGGAGTGCAGGAACTGGTGCTGACGGGGCCGTCCACCGGCTCCCCGCGCTCCCTGGACCTCTTCCTGGACGGGCGGCTGCGGGTCAGCGGCTACGACGAGTACCGCTACCACGAGGCCCTGGTCCACCCCGCGATGACCGGCCCGCACGCCCGCGTCCTGGTCCTCGGCGGCGGCGACGGGCTCGCCGCCCGCGAGGTGCTGCGCTACCGGGACGTCGCCTCCGTCACCGTCGTCGAGCTCGACCCCGGCGTGGTCCGCCTCGCCCGCACCGACCCGATGCTCTCCGCGCTCAACGCCCGGGCGTACGCGGACCCGCGCCTCGGCGTCGTCACCCAGGACGCCTTCCGCTGGCTGCGGGGGCCAGCCGCGCGGGACCGCTTCGACGTCATCGTCTCCGACCTGCCCGACCCGGGCATCACACCGAGCACGAAGCTGTACTCGCAGGAGTTCTACGGGCTCGCCGCGCGGGCCCTGAAGCCGGGCGGGCGCATCGCGGTGCACGCCGGCCCCCTCACCACGAGGCCGCGCACGTACTGGACCGTCGAGTCCACCCTGCGCGCGGCCGGGCTGCTCACCACCCCGTACAGCACGGGCGGCCGGCTCTCCGGCTTCGCCGCCGGGCCCGACCGCACCCAGGGCGCGGCCGACGCGCCGCCGCAGGACTGGGGCTTCGTGCTCGCCTCCCGCGACCGGGTCCCCGAGCTGCGCGTGGACCGCGACACCCCCGCCCTGCGGGCCGTGTCCACCCGGGGGCTGCGGGACGCGGCCCGGGACGCCGCCCGGAGCAGGCCGGCCGGGCTCCCGCCGTCCACGCTGCCGCATCCGCGTTACCACTGAGTCGGGGCGTCGTGTCCGTGTGCAGGGGCGGGTCCCGTCGGTAGGCTCGGCCGCATGGAGCATCAGGTGTTCGTTCCGGTACCGGCACAAGACGTCCGCGCCGTGCTGCGCGACCCCGCCCGGGTGGCCCGCTGCGTCCCCGGGCTCCAGCAGGACGCCGACACCGCCTCCGGGCCGCTGGCCGGGCGGCTCAAGGTGCGGGTCGGCGGCCACGCCGTGACCTACCGGGGCGCCCTGGCCCTCGCCGAGCGGGACCCGGACCACTTCGCCGCGGAGGGCGAGGGCACCGAGGTGCGGGGCAGCGGCACCATCACCCTCGCGCTCGTGCTGCGGCTGGTCCCGCACGACGGCGGGACCCTGCTGGAGTTCAGCGGCGGGGCCGCCGCCGACGGCCGGGCCGCCGCCTTCGACCCGGGGGCCACCGCCACCGCCGCCGGACGGCTCCTCGACCGCTTCGCGGCCAACCTGGCCGGTGCGGCCGGCACCGCGGGCGATCCCGTCGCCGAGGCCGGGGAGGACGCGCCGGGCCCCACCGGGGCCGTGCCGTCCGTGTTCGACACCGAGGTGCCGCCCCCGTCCCTCGACCCCTTCCTCGAAGGAGAGTTCGCGGACTTCGCCTCCTTCGCCGAGCCGGAGAAGGAGGAGGAGCCCGAGGCGGCCCCCGCCGGCCCCGGACGCCCGCCGGCCGAGGCCGCCCACGCCCGCCGCACGATGATCGGCCGCAGCGCCGAGGAGGTCGACCACGCGCCCCCGCGCGGCCGCTACGCCCCGGTCCCGGCGCCCTCCGCCGCGGGCGGCGGGAACGGCCTGCGCTGGATCGCCCCGGCGGCTGCCCTGGCCCTCGCCTCGGCGGTCGTGGTCGGAAGGGCGTTGCGCCGCCGTCGCTGACGCGCCGTAGGGTCGCCGTATGACTACGCGACTGAGCGCCGGCGGCGCCGAACTCACCATCGATCAGGAAAACGGCTGCCGGGTCAGCGGTCTGCGCGTCGACGGCATCGAGCTGCTGCGGCAGGGCCCGAAGTTCGGGGCCTTCCCCATGGTCCCGTGGTGCGGGCGCACGGCGAACGGGCGGTTCCACGACGGCGCCGCCGTCCACCAGCTGCCGCTCAACCACCCGCCGCACGCCATCCACGGCTTCGCCCGCGACGCGCCCTGGAAGACGGCCTCGGCCACCGGCACCACCGCGGCCTTCACCTACGACCTCGTCGACCCCTGGCCCTACTCCGGCCGGGTGACGCAGCTCTTCGAGCTGGGCGGGGACGCGCTGACGATCCGCCTGGGCGTGGAGACGTACCAGGACTCCTTCCCGGCGCAGGCCGGCTGGCACCCGTGGTTCAACCGGGTCCTGACCGAGGGCGGGGAGCCGGCCCGGATCGGCTTCGACCCCGCCTGGCAGGAGGAGCGCGACGAGGACCACATCCCCACCGGCCGCCGCACCGACCCGAAGCCCGGCCCCTGGGACGACTGCTTCGGGATGCCCTACGGGGTCGACGTCACCCTCACCTGGCCCGGTCAGCTGGAGCTGAAGGTCACCAGCCCCGCCGAATGGGTGGTCGTGTACGACGAGCAGCCCGAGGCCGTCTGCGTCGAGCCGCAGTCCGGCCCGCCGAACGGCCTCAACACCCTCCCGCGCCTGGTCACGCCGGTGGACCCGCTGGAGGTCTCCACGACCTGGACGTGGCGGCGGCTCGGCTGACCCGCAACTAAGCTCGACGGCATGACTGACGTACGCGATGCGCTTCTGCAGCAGATCAAGGACAAGGCCGTCGTGCACGGCAAGGTGACGCTCTCCTCCGGCAAGGAAGCCGACTACTACATCGACCTCCGCCGGATCACCCTCGACGGCGAGGCCGCCCCGCTGGTCGGGCAGGTCATGCTGGACCTCACCGCCGACCTGGAGTTCGACTGCGTCGGCGGCCTGACCCTGGGCGCCGACCCGGTCGCCACCTCGATGCTGCACGCCTCCGCCGCGCGCGGCGAGCGCCTGGACGCCTTCGTCGTCCGCAAGGCGCAGAAGGCCCACGGCATGCAGCGCCGCATCGAGGGCACCGACGTCAAGGGCAAGCGCTGCCTGGTCGTCGAGGACACCTCGACCACCGGCGGCTCCCCGCTGACCGCCGTCGAGGCCGTCCGCGAGGCCGGCGGCGAAGTCGTCGCCGTCGCCACCATCGTGGACCGGGGCGCGGCCGACGCGATCGCCGGGGCCGGCCTGCCCTACCTCACGGGCTACCAGCTCGGGGACCTGGGCCTCGCCTGACCCCTCTGCGCGGGCTCCGGCCGTCTCGGATCGTGGTCGCGCGGGGGTGACGGGCGGGCCCGGGACCGGGTGCGGGACAACTGGTGACCAAGGTCCCGGAAGTCTTCGCTCCGGTCCTGACCTGCGGCTTTCCGGACGGGCGGGGTGTTTCACGTGAAACACTCCGCCCGCGCCGGTAACCGGGGTCTGACAGGCGGGGTGGAGTGTTGCGCCGAGTCTGGAAAGATAGGCGCGACGGCGACGTCGCCCCCAGGTCAGGGCCCGCAATAAGCACACTCCCCGCACATCCAAGGAGCGGACAGATGCCCATCGCAACCCCCGAGGTCTACAACGAGATGCTCGACCGGGCGAAGGCAGGCAAGTTCGCCTACCCGGCCATCAACGTCACCTCGACCCAGACCCTGCACGCTGCACTGCGCGGCTTCGCGGAGGCCGAGAGCGACGGCATCATCCAGATCTCCACCGGCGGTGCCGAGTTCCTGGGTGGCCAGTACAGCAAGGACATGGTGACCGGCGCGGTCGCCCTGGCCGAGTTCGCGCACGTCGTCGCCGCCAAGTACGACGTCACGGTCGCGCTGCACACGGACCACTGCCCCAAGGACAAGCTGGACGGCTACGTACGTCCGCTCCTGGAGGTGTCCGCCGAGCGCGTCGCCCGCGGCCTGAACCCCCTCTTCCAGTCGCACATGTGGGACGGCTCCGCCGAGACCCTGGCCGACAACCTGGCCATCGGCCAGGAGCTTCTCGCCAAGGCCGCCGCCGCGAAGATCATCCTTGAGGTCGAGATCACCCCGACCGGCGGCGAGGAGGACGGCGTCAGCCACGAGATCAACGACGAGCTGTACACCACCGTCGAGGACGCGATCCGCACCGCCGAGGCCCTGGGCCTGGGCGAGAAGGGCCGCTACCTGCTGGCCGCCTCCTTCGGCAACGTCCACGGCGTCTACAAGCCGGGCAACGTCGTCCTGCGTCCGGAGCTGCTCAAGGACCTGCAGGCCGGTGTCGCCGAGAAGTTCGGCAAGGCCTCGCCGTTCGACTTCGTCTTCCACGGCGGTTCGGGCTCCACGCCCGAGGAGATCGCCACCGCGCTGGAGAACGGCGTCGTGAAGATGAACCTCGACACCGACACCCAGTACGCCTTCACCCGCCCGGTCGCGGACCACATGTTCCGCAACTACGACGGTGTCCTGAAGGTCGACGGCGAGGTCGGCAAGAAGTCCACCTACGACCCGCGCACCTGGGGCAAGCTGGCCGAGGCGAGCATGGCCAAGCGCGTCACCCAGGCCTGCGCCGACCTGCGCTCCACGGGCACCAAGCTGAAGTAAGCGGCGAGGACCCGGAAGGGTTCGCGAGGACCTGAGGAAGGGGTCCGCCGGTCCGTCACGGGCCGACGGGCCCCTTTTCCGCGTGCCGTGCGGTGGATTCGGGAGGGATTCGCCCGAGGTGACATACGCCGGTGGACGCGCGGCGGCGCGATGGTGTGGAATCTACTACCCAGAGAAACGTACCCGTGGGGATGTAAAACCGGCGGGCCAGGAGAGGCGACGCCGCAGATGAAGACAGAGCGACCCCAGGTGAAGCAGGACCGGGCGGTGCGCACGCGTCGGGCGATCCTGGAGGCGGCCGCCGTGGTGTTCGAGGAGCACGGCTACGACGCCGCCAAGCTCTCGGACATCGTCAACATCGCGAAGGTCACCAAGGGCGCGCTCTACTTCCACTTCGACTCGAAGGAGGCCCTGGCCCAGGCCGTCATCGACGCGCAGAACGAGTCCCAGCCCGAGATGCTGCCGCAGCAGTACAAGGCGCAGGAGTTCGTGGACATCGGCATGGTCTTCTCGCACCGGCTGCGGCACGAGGCGCTGATCCGGGCCAGCGCACGGCTCACGCTGGAGTACGGCAACCAGCACCTCGACCGGGCAGCCCCCTACCAGGCGTGGATCGACCTGCACAGCGAGGTGCTGGCGGAGGCACAGCGGCGCGGGGAGCTGCTGCCGAACGTGGACCCGGTGGTCCCGTCCCGGCTGATCGTGGGGGCGTACGCCGGGCTGAACACCATGTCGAACACGCTCGGCCTCGACCTGGACGCGCAGGTCGCGGAGCTCTACACGCACGTGATGCCGAACGTGGTGGTACCGGCCGTGGCGATCCGGCTCGACACCGCTCCCGGGCGGGGAGCGCGAGCGCTGTTCGGGCCGCAGGGCGGGCACGAGTGCCGGCCCTGCGGCCAGGGCGGTGTGCCGCCGCGGGAGCCGGCCGAGTAGGCCGGCCCCTCCCTCTTCCAAAAAAGATCCTTCTGGGTATGATTTTTCTGCTCGCCTGCCCAGGGAGATCACTGTGGACATTGAGGTACTCGGCACACCGCGGGTCATCGAGAACGGTGTGCCCATCACGGCCCCCACGCCGGAGTCCCGGCACGTCCTGGCGGTCCTCGCGGCCTGTCCCGACCGGGTCGTCCCCGTTTCCGTGCTCGCGGACGAACTGGTCCGCCGCGTCCCGCCCGAGCACGCCCACGCCGCCCTGCACACCGCCGTACGCCGGCTGCGCGAGCGGTTCGCGGAGGCGCTGGGAGCCGGCTCGGTACGAACTCCCGAGGCCGTGCTGTCCACCCGGCCCGGCGGGTATCTTCTCGACACCGCCGGCGGCCGCTGCGACGTCCGCGAGTTCGAACGCGAGGCCGGCGCCGGATACCGGGCCATGGAACGGGGCGACTTCGCGCAGGCCGCCGCGCGGCTCCGCCGGGCACTGGACCTGTGGACCGGCCCCGCCCTGGACGGCATCGACGCCGGGACCTGGCTCCGCGGCCGCATCGCCTGCCTCGACGCCGACCGGCTCTCCGTGCTCGGCCAGTGGGCCGAGGCGGAACTCGCCCTCGGACGCCACCGCGAGCTGCGCCTCGCGCTCGCGGTCCTGCGCGGCTCCGGAGCCGGCCGCCCCGGCGGCGCCTACCTGGCGGCGCTGCGCCGGGCCGAGGCCCGCGTCGAGGCCGCCCGGCGGATCCGGCCGGCCCCCGGGCCCACCCTGACCGGCGCCGCCCGCACCTGACCCGCGGCCGCACCCGGACCCGCCGCCACCCGACCCCGGCCGGTCCCGGGCGGCCTGCTTGACCCCTCGCCCGACGGAACCTAGGTTCGGGGCCGGGGACGGAAAGCGGCTGGTCGGGGTGGGGGGAGCGGTGGTATGCGACGCGGGGACGGGGGCGGCCCGCTGGCCGTACTGGAGCTGCTCGCGCAGGACGCCCCGCCGAGCCGGTACGAGACCCTGCTGGCCGAGGCCCGCGACGCGGGCGCGGACGAAGCCGAACTCGCCGCCCTCACCCGGGCCGTGGACCTGGCCGGCTCCGTGCGGGCCCGCGCGAGCAGGGGCAGACAGCGCGAGGCCGCCCTCACCGCCCTCGTCGACACCGCCCACGACCTGACCTCCCCGTACGACATCGACGGCCTGCTGCGCCTGATCACCCGCCGGGCCAGGCGCCTCCTCGGCTTCGACATGGCCTGGCTGTCGCTGAGCCGCCCGGACGGCTCCGCGTACGTGCGCACCTCGGAGGGCGAGACCACCGCGCTCAACGTCGGCCTCGAACTCGGCACCGGCCGGGGCCTCGGCAGCATCGCGCAGGCCCGCCGCTCACCGGTGTGGACCCCCGACTACCTCGCCGACTCCTCCATCGCGCACGCCCCCGGCATCGACGCCGTGGTCGAGGCGGAGGGCCTGCACGCGATCATCGCGGTCCCGCTGCGGCGCGGTAACTCCACCCTCGGCGCGCTCTACGGATCCGACCGCGCCGTACGGGAGTTCACCCCGGACGAGATCGGCATCATGCTCTCCCTCGCCGACCTGGCCGCCGTCGCCATCGAGAAGGCCCGGCTGCTGGAGCAGACCCGCGACGAGGTCACCGAGCTGGCGGCCTTCGGCTCGCGCACCAACACCGCCCTCACCCGGGTCCGCTACCTGTGGGAGTGCCACGCCCGGCTGGCCGGGCTGGTCCTGGACGGGGCCGGCCTCGCCACCCTCGCCCGGGCCACCGCCGACGCGCTGGACGGCGTGCTCCAGGTACGCGACCCGGGCGGGCGGCCGCTGACCGCGACCGGGGAACTGCCCGGCCTGGACGAGGACGTGGTGACCAAGGGCGCCCTCCAGGCGCTCACCGACCGGCGCCCGGTGCGCCTGCCCGGCGACCTGTGGCTCGCCCCCGTGCTGGCGGGGGCCGAGGACCTCGGGGTGCTGCTGCTGAGTGCCTCCGAACCGCTCGCCGAGGAGGACGTACGGCTGCTCCAGCTGGCAGCCCAGTCCGTGGCCTCCCTGATGCTGATCCAGCGCGGCACGGCCGCCGCCGAGGGCCCCGTACACGACGAACTCCTCGCCGACCTGCTGGAACGCCCGCACTCCGTCGACCTGCACCTGCTGGAGCGCACCCGCCGCCTCGGCATCGACCTCGACCGCCCGCACGTGGTGGTCGTCGCCCGGCCCGAGGGCGGCGAACTGGGCAAGGCCGTGGCCTGGGCGTCCTCGTACGCGTACCGGATGGGCGGGCTCAAGGGCGTCCGCCGCGGCTGCATCGTCCTCGTCCTGCCCGGCACCGACGCCTCCGCCGCCGCGCACCGGGCCTCCGGGGAGCTGTCGCCGCTGCTGGGCCACGCCGTGTCCACCGGGGCCGCCGGACCGACCGGGAGCCCGGGCGAGGTGGCCCGCGTCTACGCCGAGGCCGTGCGCTGCCTGGACGCGCTGACCGCGCTCGACGGGGTGGGCGGTACCGCCTCCCTGCGCGAACTGGGCTTCCTCGGCATGCTGCTGTCCGCCGACCACGACGTGGAGTCGTTCATCGCGGCCACCATCGGCCCCGTCCTGGAGTACGACGCGGACCGGCTGACGGAGCTGACCCGCACCCTGGAGGCGTACTTCGCCTCGGGCGCCAGCCCCACCCACGCCGCCGAGGCCCTGCACGTGCACCCCAACACAGTCTCCCGCCGGCTGGACCGCATCGCCGAACTCCTCGGCCCCGACTGGCAGAAGCCCGCCGGGGCGCTGGAGATCCAGATGGCCCTGCGGCTGCGCAAGGCCCGTACGGTCCTGCACGACCGCCGCACGGCCGCCGACCGCTCGGACGCCGTGTAATCCCGCCCGGCCCCGTCCGCCTACGCGGCCGCGTAGTGCTCCGCGCCGGTCAGGGCGCGGGCCGCGTGCGCGACCGAGGCCAGCGTGACGTGCCGGTGCCAGCCGGGCAGGGCCCGCCCGGCGAAGTCGCGCAGGCCCGCCTCCTGGCCGCTGTGCTCGGCGGCGAAGCCGACCCGCCGGCCCTGCTTGGTCAGCCGCAGCAGCGGGCCCACGGGGAGCCGTACCAGGTCCGTCACCCACAGCTGCGCCGGAGGGCGGCGCGGGTCCGTCCACTCGCCGACCAGCAGCAGGTGGCGGCGGCGGGCCGGGGAGGGGTCGGGCATCATCACCCGCACCGCGACCGCCAGGGTGCTGCGGTGGCGGCCGCCCGGGAACGCGGGGTCCGGGTCGGTCCACTCCACCGGGGTGCACAGCCCCTTCACCGACTGCAGGACGTCCCGCGCGGGGCGCGCTCCGGCGCCGTGGCCGGGCAGCGCGGGGTCGGTGACGAGCAGCGGCGTCGACGGCGCGACGCGGGCGATGACGGGCAGTCCGGCCTCGGCGAAGCGGTTCATCGTGGAGCGGGTGCCGATCCGCTGGATGTCCAGCACCACCGGGCGCCGGTTGCCGCTGCGCCGCACCGTCTCGATGACGGCGTCCGCCGCGGACTCCTCGTAGGCGGCCTGCGCGTCGGCGGGTTCGAAGGCGCCGGGGGCGTCGGGGGCGTCGGCCTCCGGCAGGTGCATCCGCCACCCGACCGGCGTGACCAGACCGGCCGAGGCGAACCAGGTCCCGAAGGCCTGCTGCCCCCGGAACATCTGCCCCTGGTGCGGGTCGAAGCGGTGCGCCACCCCCACCGAGTGCTCCCCGCCCTTCGGGATGGCCATCGGCTGCGCCACCCACGCGGTCAGCGGGGTGGCCGCCTGGAGGAACCCCGCGAGGGAGGCGCGGATCGGCTCCCAGTCCCAGGTGGAGCCGGAGATGAAGTGGTGCATGCTCTGCTCGGCGGCCCCGCCCCCGACCTGCCCCGCGATCCCGCGCATCGACTTGCGGCCGGGCAGCGCGAGCAGCCCCTGCACGTACTGCCGGCCCTTCTCCCGCTGGTCCTTGCGGCGCAGCGAGGACAGGACCGCGGAACACAGGTCGTCGGCCGCCTCCCGGGCCGGGTCCCGCCGGACCGGGGCCACCGTGCCCGTGCCCGTACCGGTGCCAGTGCTGATGCTGCTCATGACCGCTTTCACGACATGCCCCCCTCGGCGTGCGTCCACTGCACCTCTACCGTCGGCCGAGCACCCCCCTTCCGGGGAGGTGTGCCGGTCACCGCACTTGGCCGGAACGTGGTGGGGCCGCCACCACCCCGGTGACTTGACGGACTGCCGGGGCGGACCTGGCCGGACCGCCGCGAATCGGGCACGGTCGGATCGCGGGGCCACGAGCCGCGGTGCCGGGGCCTGCCCCCCGGTGCCGCATCCCGCGCGGCGGTGGTGGCGACACGGGAGGGGCGGGGTGCAGTTCGGCATCTTCTCGGTCGGCGAGGTCGTGCCCGACCCGTCGACCGGCCGTACGCCGACCGAGCACGAGCGGATCCTGGCCATGACCGCGCTCGCCCTGCGGGCGGAGGAGGCCGGGCTCGACGTCTTCGCCACCGGCGAGCACCACAGCCCGCCCTACGTGACCTCCTCGCCGCCGACCCTGCTCGCCTACCTCGCCGCGCGCACCCGGCGGCTGATCCTGTCCACCGCCACCACCCTGGTCACCACCAACGACCCGGTCCGGGTCGCGGAGGAGTACGCGCTGCTCCAGCACCTGGCGGGCGGGCGCCTCGACCTGATGACCGGCCGGGGCAACACCCCGAACTGCTACCCGTGGTTCGGCCAGGACCTGCGCCAGGGCATGGCGCTGGCCCGGGAGAACTACGCCCTGCTGCGCCGCCTGTGGCGGGAGGAGGACGTCGACTGGCAGGGCCGCTTCCGGGCCCGCCTCGACGGCTTCACCTCGGTGCCCCGCCCGCTGGACGGCGTACCGCCCTTCGTGTGGCACGCATCGGTGCGCTCGCCGGAGACCGCGGAGCAGGCCGCGTACTACGGCGACGGCTTCTTCGCGGACAACCTCCTCGGGCCGGTCGACCAGTACGCCCGTCTGGTGGAGCTGTACCGCGCCCGGTACGAGGAGCACGGCCACGGCACCGCCGAGCAGGCGGTCGTCGGGCTCGGCGGGCAGGTCTTCGTACGGGCGCGCTCGCAGGACGCGGTGCGCGGGTTCCGCCCGTACTTCGACCGGTCCCGGGTCTACGGCGGGCGCTACTCGCTGGAGGAGTGCGCGGCGCGGACCCCGCTGGCCGTGGGCAGTCCGGACCAGGTGATCGAGAAGATCCTCACCTTCCGGGAGGTGTACGGGGACTACCAGCGCCAGCTGTTCGCCGTGGACCATTCCGGGCTGCCGCTGGAGGCGGCCCTGGAGCAGGTCGACGTGCTGGGCGAGCGGATCGTTCCGGTCCTGCGCCGGGAGCTGGCCGCCTCCCGTCCGGCGTCCGTCCCCCCGGGCCCCCGGCACCCGGCGACGGGGCAGGGGCAGGGGCAGGGGCCGGGGCGCGAAGCGGGCGGGTGACGCGGGCGGGTGACGCGGGCGGGTGATCCGGGCGGGCCGGCGCGCGCTCCCGGCTGGCCGTGACGCGGGCGCCCGGATCGGGGCGCGTGATCCGGGTGCGTGATCCGGGCTCCTGATCCGGGCCCGGCCGCCGGCCGTCGGCTCCGTCGGCCAGACTGGGGCCATGTCGATTCACCAGAACCTGCTCGGGGGCCCCGCCCCCACCCACCTGCCCGACGAGCCCGCGCCCCGCGAGGCCCTCGCCGCCGGTACCGACCCGGCCGAAGTGGCCGCCGCGCACCCCACGTCCTCCCTCGCCTGGGCCGCCCTCGCCGACCAGGCCTTCGCGGCCGGCCGCACGGTCGAGTCGTACGCCTACGCCCGTACGGGCTACCACCGCGGCCTCGACGCGCTGCGCCGCGCCGGCTGGAAGGGCCACGGCCCGGTGCCGTGGGAGCACGAGCCGAACCGCGGCTTCCTGCGCGCCCTGCACGCCCTGGCGCGGGCCGCCGGGGCCATCGGCGAGAAGGAGGAGTACGAGCGCTGCTCGACCTTCCTGCGCGACTCCTCGGAGACGGCGGCGGACACGCTCGCATAACGCTCTCCAGGAGCGCCCTAGAGGGCTTCCGGATCCCCTGCTTATGATGCGGAGCAGGGGACCGGGGCTCCACTTACCTCACCGGAAGGAGCGGACCGCTACCCGGAAGCACGTGTCGAGGAGACAGAAATGTCGCACGCCCTTGATGCCTCCGGAGCCGGTTCGGACACCCCGAACCTCGACTTCGCCGGCACGACTCCGTACGAGGACTACGTCCAGGCAGACGTCCTCACCCACCTCCAGCACCTGCGCTCGGACGATCCCGGCGAGATGGTGTTCCTGGTGACCACCCAGGTCATGGAACTGTGGTTCACGGTCATCGTCCACGAGTGGGAGACCGCCGCCCGCGCCCTGCGCGAGGACGACGTCCCGGTCGCGATGGACGCGCTGAAACGATCCCTCCGTGAGCTGGAGGCCCTGAACGCCTCCTGGCGGCCGCTGGCCCAGCTCACCCCCGCGCAGTTCAACTCGTACCGCGCCGCCCTCGGCGAGGGTTCCGGTTTCCAGTCGGCGATGTACCGCCGGATGGAGTTCCTGCTGGGCGAGAAGTCCGCGTCGATGCTGGTCCCCCACCGGGGCGCCCCGCGGGTCCACGCCGAGCTGGAGAAGGCCCTCCACGAGCCCAGCGTGTACGACGAGACCCTGCGCCTGCTGGCCCGCCGCGGCCTGCCGGTCCCCAAGGCGGTCCTGGACCGGGACCTCGCCCTGCGGTACGAGCCCTCCGCCGAGGTCGAGGCCGTCTGGACGGCCCTCTACGCGGACCCGTCCGGCCGGCACGCCGACCTGCACCGCCTCGGCGAGGTGCTCACGGACGTCGCCGAGCTGGTCTGGCGCTGGCGCAACGACCACCTGGTCGCGACGCGCCGGGCGATGGGCGCGAAGACGGGCACGGGCGGCTCCGCCGGGGTGACCTGGCTGGAGAAGCGCGCCACGAAGAACGTCTTCCCCGAGCTCTGGACGGCCCGCAGCCATGTCTGACGCCGCCGCGAACCCGATACCGGAGCTCCAGGAGCGGGCCGCGCGGCTCGACGCCGAGGACGGCCTCGGCAAGCTCCGCGAGCGCTTCACCCTGCCCGACGGGGTCGTCTACCTCGACGGGAACTCCCTCGGCGCGCTGCCGGCCGGGGTACCTGGCGCGGTGGCCGACGTCGTGCACCGCCAGTGGGGCGAGCTCCTCATCCGCTCCTGGGACGAGAGCGGCTGGTGGACCGCCCCGCAGCGGATCGGCGACCGCATCGCCCCGCTGATCGGCGCCGCCCCCGGCCAGGTGACCGTGGGCGACTCCACGAGCGTCAACCTCTTCAAGGCCCTCGTCGGTGCCGCCCGCCTGGCGGCGCCCGGCCGGACCCGGATGCTGGTCGACGCCACCACCTTCCCGACGGACGGCTACATCGCCGCGTCCGCCGCCCGGATGACGGGCCTCGAACTCGTCCCGGTCGACCCCGCCGACGCGGCCGGCGCCCTCGGCGACGACACCGCCGTGGTGCTGCTCAACCACGTCGACTACCGCACCGGCCGGCTGCACGACCTGCCCGGCCTCACCGCGGCCGCGCACGCCGCGGGCGCGCTGATCGTGTGGGACCTGTGCCACAGCGCCGGAGCCCTGCCCGTCGGGCTCGACGCGCACGCCGTCGACCTGGCGGTGGGCTGCACGTACAAGTACCTGAACGGCGGCCCCGGTTCCCCGGCCTACATCTATGTGGCCGAACGGCACCAGGGCGCCTTCGACTCCCCGCTGCCCGGCTGGAACGGCCACGCGCAGCCCTTCGCGATGACCCCGGACTACGTCCCCGCCGAGGGACCGGCCCGGATGCGCGTCGGGACGCCGGACATCCTGTCGATGCTGGCGCTGGAGTCGGCCCTCGACGCCTGGGACGGCGTGGACGTCGAGGAGGTCCGCGCCAAGTCCCTCGCGCTGACCGACTTCTTCCTCGAATGCGTGGCCGCGTACGTCCCGGACGGCAAGGTCGAGCCGGTGACCCCGGCCGAGCACGGACGGCGCGGCAGCCAGGTCTCGCTGCGGGCCGAGGGCGCCCGCGAGGTGATGGCGGAGCTGATCGCCAGGGGCGTGGTGGGCGACTTCCGGGCCCCCGACGTCCTGCGGTTCGGATTCACCCCGCTCTACGTCGGATTCGCCGATGTGGAGCGCGCGGCACGCACACTGGGTCACATTTTCGGGTGACGCGGTAGCGAAACGTCACAGCACGGGGCGGGCGGGGCTACGGCTCCGCCCGCCTCCGTGCGGGCTCGTTCCGGCGGTCAGTGGCGCGTGTCGGCCTGGTACGGTCCCGCTCAGTCGGAACACCGGAACATCTGTCCCCCCTGTCCCACGCGTTACCGAGAGGTTGAGCCGATGACGGACCCCGCAGTCGAACGGGACGCCGCCGAGGCCGCCTCGGCCTTCGCCCACCCCCCGGTCGGGCCCGACGCGAGCGGCGCGTACGGGGAACACCCCGACCAGGTCGTCGACTTCTACGCCCCGCGCGGGGACTCCACCGGCTCCGCCCCGCTGGTCGTGGTCCTGCACGGCGGGGCCTGGCGGGCCCCCTACGACCGGCAGCACATCACCCCCTTCGCGGACCTCCTCGCCCGGCGCGGTTTCGCCGTCGCCAACGTCGAGTACCGGCGCGGCAGTTCCCTGCCCCACCAGGACGCCGGCGGGCCGGTGGCCGGGCGCTGGCCCGAGACCTTCGACGACGTGGCCGCCGCCATGGACGCCCTGCCCGGCCTGGCCGCGGCCGCCCTGCCCGCCGCCGACTTCCGCCGGACCGTGGTGACCGGCCACTCGGCGGGCGGACAGCTCGCGCTGTGGGCGGCGGCACGGCACGTGCTGCCGCACGGCTCCCCCTGGCGGCTGCCCGCCCCGCCGCCGCTGCGCGGTGTGGTGGCGCTGGCCCCGATCGCGGACTTCGCGGTCGCGGAGGAACTCGGCGTCTGCGGCGGCGCGTCGGCGCAGCTGCTGGGCGGGCCGGAGCACTGGGAGGCCCGCCTGCCCTTCGCCGACCCGGCGGCGCTGCTCCCGACCGGCATCGCCACCACCGTGGTGCACGGGCGCGAGGACATCGTGGTCCCGCCGGCGGTGGCGGAGTCGTACGTGGCCGCGGCGGCGAAGGCGGGCGAGATGGTCGGCCTGACCCTGGTCGAGGGCGTCGGCCACTTCCCCCTGATCGACCCGGCCGCGGACGCCTGCGCGGTGGTCGCCGAGGAGATCTCCCAACTCGCCTGGTAGCAGCGCCCGTACGGGCCGGCCGGTCAGCGCCGGGGCGTGGCCCGCTTGGGCGGGGTGATGCGCACCCGCTTCTCGGCGGGGGCGTTCTCTATGTCGTCCAGCTGCGCGGTGATCGTGGCGCGCAGGTCGTCGTAGTCCTCGAAGCGGTGGTCGTTGAAGAGCGTGTAGCCCGTCCACATCAGGTTCGCGCAGACCCGTGCCGGCACCCGGCCGGTGCGGGCGCCCATGCCGACCAGCGCCACCGAGCGGATGCTGCCGGGCTTCTCCTCGTTCTGCCGGTGGACGGCCTGGAAGGCGGCCGCGCACGCCAGGGCCACGTTCAGGGTCTGGCTGACGTTCTGCGAGGACGTCTCCATCGTCGGCGTCGAGATCAGGAAGCGCGGGGTCAGGGCCCCGGACGGCACGCACACCGCGCTGCCCACCGGGAGGCTGCCGGCGAACCGGTCGCGTATCGCCCGCTGCACGCGCAGCTGGATGCCCGCTCCCAGGAAGCGCTTGACGGCGGCGTCGGCCCCGCCGTCCATCCGGCCGCGGGAGTTGGTCGGGCTGACCCACGCGTCGACGTCCTCGTCGAGGATCGAGCCCCGGCGGATCTCGATCCCGGGGGTGTCGGCGAAGGCGGCCCGCCACGACTCCACCACATCGGCGTTGACGTCGGTCAGTACGACCCTGAGCGCAGGCTGCACGCGGTCCTCGGTCATCATCCACTCCAATCGGGAATCGGTCTTTCCGACCACTCACCACGCTAGCGGCGGGCACTGACAATCGCCTTCGACGCAGCGGATGGTGATGGTCGGTCAGCGTTGTCAGTGCCCGCTGCTAGCCTGCGGAAAGATTCGAAGTCCGGCCCGACATTTCGGAGTTCCCCGCCATGCCCGAAACCAATTCCCCGGCAAATCCCGCACAGCCCGACCCGAATGACCCGCTGGCCCTCGCCGAATTGTTCAAGGGCGGTGGCGAGCCGTGGTTCCCGCTGCTCAAGCCCGTCATCGAGGCCCAGCCGAACGCCGCCGCGTTCATCGGCGCGGGCCGCAGCCCGGAAGTCGTCCCGGTCCGCGAGCTGACCTTCCAGGCGCTCAAGCCGAATCCGCCGCACAAGTGGAAGGTCGTCGTCTTCGGACAGAATCCGTATCCGAGGCCGGAAAGCGCCACCGGCATAGCGATGTTCGACAACACCTTCCACGACTGGAAGGACAGTCAGTTCGGCCGGGTCGTCAGCATTCGCTGCATCATCAAGGCCGCGGCGATGTGGAAGCACGGAATTCCCAAGAAGACCCCGATCGCCGACATACGCGCGCTCCTGAAGCAGCGGGACACCGTGCAGCCGCCGGAGTGGTTCCAGGCGATGCTCACCCAGGGCGTGCTCCTGCTGAACGCCGCGCTCACCGCGAGCAGCGACGCGACCCGGGGCGGCGCCGATCCGCACACCGCCTTCTGGCGGCCGGTCGCCGAGCGGATCGTCGAGGAGATCCTCAAGGCCAAGCAGGACGCCGACGAGGAGGACCGCGGGGTCGTCTTCGCCTGGTGGGGCGCCCACGCGCGCAGCCTGAAGAAGGTCGTCCTCGAACTCCAGAAGAAGTACCCGGGCGTCGAGGTCCGGCACATCGACCACGCCAATCCCGCGGCGCAGGGCGACGTCTTCTGCGACGGCGACCACTTCGCGACGGTCAACGACGCGCTCGCGTCACTGGGCGCGGCCCCCGTCGACTGGCTCCCGGAGAAGGGGTGGAACGAGCGTGCGGAAGGGGCCGGCGGGGCGGGCGGCGAGGACGTCGCGGCGCGCATGGGCGCCTTCATCGCGTCCACGATGGAACTGCACCAGCTGTATCTGGAGCGCCTCTCCAGCGTCAAGGACGAGGGCCTCGTCCTCCCCGCGATCACCGGGGTGTTCGACACCCCGCTCATGGAGTTCCGGGACGCCGTCGCACCCGTCGCCGAGCTGCTGTCCGGACTCGGCCGGCACGTCGACCGGTCGTACGAGTTCGGCAGGACGCGGGCGGACGGAGCGGCCGGCGGGCTGTCCGCCGACGCGGTCGCCGCGCTCTACCTCTACACCTGCGAGTCCGCGTTCTACCGGGAGATCAACGCCGTCCTGCGCTCCCCGGACCGCTCCAGGCTCGTCCCGTACCTGCCCTACCTGCGGCTGCTGTTCTCGGCCGTGTCCGGGCTGCCCGCGCGCACCGAGCCGCTGTACCGGGGCGTGGCGCTGGACCTGCGGGCGCAGTACCCGCTGGGCCGCACGGTCACCTGGTGGGGCGTGTCCTCCTGCACGCCGAAGCTCGGTGTCGCGCGGGGGTTCCTCGGCAGCCGCGGCAAGCGGACGCTCTTCGAGGTGGTGCCCGCCCGGGCGGTGGGCATCCGGGACTTCTCCGCGTTCACCGAGGAGGAGGAGTTCATCCTCTCCCCGGGAACGCAGCTGAAGGTCACGGACGTGAGGACCGAGCGCGGCGGGCTGTGTACGGTGCGGCTGACCGAGCTGGAGGAGCAGACCCTGGTCTCCTGACCCGGTGCGGGCCGCCGGTCCTCAGTCCCACTGCTGGTCGGCGAGGGAGGCCACCGGCTGGGGCTTGCCGATCACGGCCAGGGCGATGAAGAAGTTGATCTGGCCGATCGCGATGGTGAGGGTGGCCAGCGCCTTCTCGTCGTAGTGCTCCGCCACCTCGGCGTACAGCTCGTCCGGGACGCGCTCCTGGCCGCGCGGGGCGGGCTGGAGGGTGGCCTCCACCAGGGCGAGCGCGGCGCGCTCGGCCGCGGTGAAGTACGGGGCGTCCTGCCAGGAGGAGACGGCGGTGATGCGCTCCTCGGACTCGCCGGCCTTGCGGAGGAAGGCGGTGTTCAGGACGGTCAGGTAGGTGTTGTGGACGATCTGTCCGGCGCGCAGGTGCACCAGGCTGATCGTGGTGCGCGGCACCGAGCGGTTGCCGGTGGCGCGGAAGAGGGCGGCGCTGATGTCGTTCAGCTCGGGCACGAACTCGCCCGGGTTGGGCATCCGGGAGATCGAGGCGGGGGCGTTCGTCATGGTTGCTGCTCTCCTTCGGTCGGTGTCTTCACAGCACTGACCCGGGGGAGAGCACGGATGTGACGGGCCCGGGAGATTTTTTTCAGGCCGCCGGGGGCGGCGGCAGGTGCGCGACGGAGTGGGTGAAGTAGGTCCGCAGGTCCTCGGCCCTCGCGTAGGCCCGCTTCACGTACACCTCCCAGGGCCTGACGATCGCCGGGTCCTCGTACCGGCGGCTGCCCGTGTGGACGCCGGCGGGGGTGTGGAGGACCTCGTACAGGACCCGGCCGTCGAGGATCACGATCTCGGGCAGCCGGCCGCCGTCGGCCGCCTCGGCGAAGGAGAACTCCTCGGCGGACAGCACCCGGGTCTGGTGCCCGGCCTCGGCGCGCATGTGGAGCCAGTGCAGCTGCCACTGCACGTACGGGGACAGCGGTTCCTCCACCACCCGCAGCCGGCGGAAGGGGGAGCCGTTGCGGCTGTCCTCGTCGGCGGCCCGGCGCGCGGTGGTGCGCTCCGCCTCGATCAGCCGGAGCACCTCCCGCCAGTCGCCCTGCCGCAGCGCCTCCCGGGTCGGGTTGCCGGTCTCCTCGAAGTGCTGGAGCCGCTCCAGCCGCCAGGACTCGCCGTTGCGGACCGACGCGCGGCGCGTCCGCAGTTCTTCGGCGTAGGCGTCGGCGTCGAGCGCCTCGCCGAGGGTCGCCGGGAGCGCCGGCGCGCGGAGATCGTGCATCTGGAATCCCCAGCCTGGGTGAAGGTGTCCCGACTGTACCGAACGTGATCCGGCGGACGCGGTACGTGTTCGCGCGGGTCTGCCGAATACGCCGAAGGGGCGGGGAGCGCGGTGCGCCCCCCGCCCCTTCGGGCGTCGTGTCCGGCCGTGGCCGTGGTGCCTAGAGGAACGAGTTGATCTCGATCGTCTCGGTGCGGCCGGGGCCGACGCCGATCGCGGAGATCGGGGCGCCCGACATCTCCTCCAGGGCCTTCACGTAGTTCTGCGCGTTCTTCGGCAGGTCGGAGAAGGTCTTGGCCTTGGTGATGTCCTCGGACCAGCCCGGGAGGGTTTCGTAGATCGGCTTCGCGTGGTGGAAGTCGGTCTGCGAGTAGGGCAGCTCCTCGACGCGCTTGCCGTCGATCTCGTACGCGACGCAGACCGGGATCTCCTCCCAGCCGGTCAGCACGTCCAGCTTGGTGAGGAAGAAGTCCGTCAGACCGTTCACGCGGGTGGCGTAGCGGGCGATCGGGGCGTCGAACCAGCCGCAGCGGCGGTCGCGGCCGGTGGTCACGCCGCGCTCGCCGCCGATGCGGCGCAGCGCCTCGCCGTCCTCGTCGAACAGCTCGGTCGGGAACGGGCCCGCGCCGACGCGGGTCGTGTAGGCCTTGAGGATGCCGATGACGCGGCTGATCTTCGTCGGGCCCACGCCGGTGCCGGTGCAGGCGCCGCCGGCGGTCGGGTTCGAGGAGGTGACGAAGGGGTACGTGCCGTGGTCGACGTCGAGCAGGGTGCCCTGGCCGCCCTCGAAGAGCACGACCTTGTCCTCGTCCAGCGCGTTGTTCAGGATCAGGGTGGTGTCGGCGACGTAGCCCTTGATCTGGTCCGCGTACTGGAGCATCTCCTCGACGATCGCGGAGGCCTCGATCGCGCGGCGGTTGTACAGCTTCGCGAGGAGCTGGTTCTTGCCCTCCAGGGCCGCTTCGACCTTCTGGGTGAGGATCGACTCGTCGTAGAGGTCCTGGACGCGGATGCCGACGCGGTTGATCTTGTCCGCGTACGTCGGGCCGATGCCGCGGCCGGTGGTGCCGATCTTGCGCTTGCCGAGGAAGCGCTCGCCGACCTTGTCGAGGGTGACGTTGTACGGCGTGATCAGGTGCGCGTTGCCGCTGATGAGCAGCTTGGAGGTGTCGATGCCGCGCTCGTTCAGACCGCGCAGCTCGGAGAGCAGGACGGCCGGGTCGACGACGACACCGTTGCCGATGACCGGGGTGCATCCGGGGGAGAGGATGCCGGAGGGGAGAAGGTGCAGCGCGTACTTCTGGTCGCCGACGACCACCGTGTGGCCGGCGTTGTTGCCACCCTGGTAGCGCACTACATAGTCAACGGATCCACCGAGCAGGTCGGTGGCCTTTCCCTTGCCCTCGTCACCCCACTGAGCTCCGAGCAGCACAAGAGCGGGCACAGGCGTACACCTCTTCCGGATGGGGCATGTCCAAGGTCAGGGGGCGTACGACGATGTACACCGCAGGCTGAGCCGTCGGACCGGTGCCCCGGAATAGACGAAGGCCCTGGCGCAATAGCGCAAGGGCCTCTTGCACAAAGATGCTACCCGAGGAAGGACCGAGGTGTCGGCTCCAGAGCCCGCCATGAGCCATGCGGGTGCGCCGGTAGGCGGCCTGCTCGTGCTCGTCGACCCGGTCGCCCGCCGTCTTGACGGCGAGTCCGTGCGAATCGCGAAGGATGTGTTGTCAGCGGGAGCCGCGGCGAAAATCTGCCTCCCGGATTCGCAGGAGGAATTTGCGCGGGCGCTCGCCCGCCGGGGTCATCGGCGGCCGGTGATCGTGGGCGACGACCGGGCGCTGGTGCGGGCCGTGGGGCTGCTGCACCGGGAGCGGGAGCCCGGCGAGCGCGTGGTCTCGCTGGTTCCGGTGGGTCAGCCGGGGTCGCTGGCGCTGGCCCGGTCGCTCGGGGTGCCGCTGTCGGCGGTGCTGGCGGCGAGGACGGCGCTGGACGGGGTCCCGCGGCCGAGGGACCTGCTGGTGGACGACGGCGGCGGGGTGGTGCTGGGGGGTTTGCGGATCAGCCCGCCGGTGTCGGCCGTACGGCGCGGCGGGGGCTACCGCTCGCTGCTGCGGACGCTGCTGCCGAGCCCGGCGGCGCCCGCGTGGCCGGTGCACCGGCTGCGCGTGGAGGTCGACGGGGTGGTGCTGGCCGACGGGGACCGTCCGGTGGAGGACGTGGCCGTACGGACGGCCGGAGGTGGCGCGGGGCCGGCGGAGGTGGTGGTCCGGCTGTCGGGAGCTCCGCCGCTGAGGGGGTGTGCGGAGGCGGTCACGGTGTCCGGGGCGGTCGGGGTGTCCGGTGAGGACTTCCGCTACCGCGCGGACCACGCCCTGGCCGGGCCGGTGCGGCGGCGCACGTGGACGGTGCGGCGGGCGGCGTGGGCGCTGACGCTGCCGAGGTGAGGTGAGGTGAGGTGCCCGGTGCGGGACGGGCGTGGCCGACGGCCCCGCCCGCCCCGCACCTGAGGTGCCCTACCGGCCGGCCGTCTCGTTCGCGGCGGCTTCGATCAGGTCGCAGACGGGGCCCGGCTGGGAGGCCAGGGAGGCGTGCGAAGGCCGCCGGGGGGTGCTGTTCGGTGATCGCGCCCGGGCTCTCCCCGGCGTCGGGGGCGAAGGCCGCGATGTAGACCAGCCCGGAGACGTTGGGCAGGTCGCCGGCCCCGGTTCGGCGTCGTCGGCCAGCGAGGTCAGCGGGTTCTCCACCGCGTGCAGGTCGCGGAAGCCGCGACGGTGCAGCTCGGTGATGACCTTGGACCAGTGGGCGGCGCCGCCCCAGAATCCGTGGACCAGGACGATAGCGGGCTTTTCGTGCATAAGGGGGCGTGCCTCTTCTCGCGGCGGGGCGGGGAGCTGCGTTCGATTCACGCTGGGCAGCCCTCCCGCCGCCCGCCACCGGGGCCGGCCTAGAACTCCACCAGCAGCTCGCGCAGCCCCCGGATCACATAGCCCTCCTGCCAGCGGGGCTCCCGCACGAGCCGCATCGGCGGGCCTCCCGCATCGAGCAGCGCCCCGAACGAGGCCGCCAGCTCCAGCCGCGCCAGGGGCGCGCCCAGGCAGTAGTGGATCCCGGCCCCGAAGGTCAGGTGCGGATTGTCGGCCCGTCCGAGGTCGAGCACGTCCGGGTCCTCGAAGCGCGCGGGGTCCCGGTTCGCGGACCCGAAGAGCAGCGCCACCTCGGCCCCGCGGGGGATGACCGTGCCCCCGATCTCGATGTCGTCGAGCACCCAGCGCTCGAACATCTGGAGGGGTGTGTCGTAGCGCATCAGTTCATCCACAGCTGTGGACAACTTTTCCGCGCCCGCCGGTCCGGGGTGCGCGCGCAGGGCGGCGAGCTGCCCGGGATTGCGGAACAGGGCCCACCAGCCGTTCACCGTGGTGTTCACGGTCGCCTCGTGCCCGGCGTTCAGCAGGAGGACGCAGGTCGAGATCATCTCCTGCTCGCTGAGACGGCCCTCCTCATCGTGGGCGGCGATCAGCGCGGAGATCAAATCCGCGCCGGGCTCCTTGCGGCGCTCGGCGATCAGCTCCCGCAGATAGGCGCTGAACTCCACGCTCGCCGTCACCGCCCGCCGCGCGGTCTCCGCGTCCGGCCGCAGCTCGAACATCCCGCAGATGTCCGCCGACCAGGGCCTCAGCAGTCCCCGGTCCCCCTCCGGGACCCCCAGCAGCTCCGCGATCACCGCCACCGGCAGCGGTTCGGCGACGGCGGTGAGCAGGTCCCCGCCCCCGGCGGCCCGCAGCCCGCCCACCAGCTCCCGGGCCAGCCGCTCGACCGACGGCGCGAGCCGCTCCACCATGCGCGGGGTGAACGCCTTCGACACCAGCCGCCGCACCCGGGCGTGCGCGGGATCCTCAAGGTCCAGCAGACCGTTCCCGTTGAGCACGTGGAACGGCTCGTGCTCCGGCGGCGGCGCCTCGCGCCCGAACTCCTCGTGGCTGAACCGGTGGAGGTAGGTCCGCCCCAGCCGCCGGTCCCGCAGCAGGGCGCTCACATCGGCGTAGTGCGGCACCAGCCACTGTCCCGTCGCCCCGCACCACACGGCCCTCCCCCGCTCCCTCAACTCCCGGTAGGCGGGGTACGGATCGGCGACGAACGCGGCATCCCACGGATCAAAGCGCATCCCAGCACCCTAAGCAGGCGTCACCAGCCGTGTCTCGTAGGCGTACACCGCGGCCTGGGTCCGGTCCCGCAGGCCCAGCTTCACCAGGATCCGGCTCACGTGCGTCTTGATCGTGGACTCCGCGACCAGCAGCCGGTCCGCGATCTCCCCGTTGGACAGCCCCTGCGCGATCAGCACCAGCACCTCCGTCTCCCGCTCCGTCAACTCCGACACCCCCGAAGGGTCCGCCGCCCTCTGTACCTCCGAAAGCTTCGAGAACTCCGAGATCAGCCGCTTCGTCACCGACGGCGCGAGCAGCGCCTCCCCGGCCGCCACCACCCGCACCCCCTCCGCCAGCTGCCGGGCGGAGGCGTCCTTCAGCAGGAACCCGGACGCCCCCGCACGCAGCGCCTGGTACACGTACTCGTCGAGGTCGAAGGTCGTCAGGACCAGCACCTTCGCGTCCGTGTCCGCCGCCACGATCTGCCGCGTCGCCTCCAGGCCGTTCATCTCCGGCATCCGGATGTCCATCAGCACCACGTCCGGCCTCAGGGCCGCCACCTGTGCGATGGCCTGCCTGCCGTCGACCGCCTCTCCGACGACCTCGATGCCCTCCATCGCGTTCAGCAGGACGGAGAACCCCTCGCGGACCATCATCTGGTCGTCGACGATCAGCACCCGGATCGTCATGCCGGCTCCTCCTCGGGCTGCGGCCGGCTGCGCACCGGTATGAACACGGCCACCTCGTACCCGCCGGAGCCGGTCTCCCCGGCCGTCATCTCCCCCTCCAGCATCGCCACCCGCTCCCGCATCCCGGTGATCCCGTGCCCGGCTCCCGGCGAGGGCGGGACGTCCCCGTCAGCCGGACCGTTGACCACCCGTATCCCCAGACCGCCCAGTACGTACGAGACCTCCACGCCGGCCGCCGCCCCGGGGGCGTGCCGCAGGCTGTTGCTCAGGGCCTCCTGGATGATCCGGTACGCCGACAGCTCCACGCCCTGCGGCAGCTCGCGCACCGCACCCGTGACGGTCTTGTCCACGCTCAGACCGGCCTCCCGCACATTGGCCAGCAGCCCGTCGAGGGAGGCCAGCGTCGGCTGCGGGGCCTCCGGAGCCTCGTAGTCCGCGGACCGCACCACACCCAGCACCCGGCGCAGCTCCGTCAGGGCCGCCACCGCGTTCTCCCGGATGGTGGCGAAGGCCGCCTCCAGCTCCGGCGGCGGATTCTTCACCCGGTACGGGGCCGCCTCCGCCTGGATCGCCACCACCGACATGTGGTGCGCGACCACGTCGTGCAGCTCGCGGGCGATGGTCGTCCGCTCCTCCAGCAGCGTCCGCCGGTCCCGCTCGACGGCCGTCACCTCCCGCTCGGCGATCACCTCCCGCCGGGCCTCCCTGCGCGTGTTGCGGACCGTCACCACCAGCAGGGCCACCGCCGAGAAGAAGGCCATCGGCGCGACGGCGCCGCCCTCCCCGCCGACCAGGATCGGCAGGACCGTCCCGTACAGCAGGGTGATGAACCACATCCAGGCGGCGGCCCGGGGCCGCAGCCGCATGGCCACGAAGGTCATCACGACGAGGGTCGCCACGAACGTGCTCGGCGACCACGGCCAGGACAGGTTCCGGTCGGAGAACACCGACAAGGCGGTGGTCAGCGCCAGCACCACCCAGAACGCCCCAGCGGGACGCACCAGGGTCATCAGCACCGGACCCGCCGCGAGCAGCCCCAGCACCACGAACTGGACCGGCGGCCCGCCGTACTGGTTGTCGGCGCTCGCCAGCATGGTCACGAAGAACGCCGTCACGACCACCACGGCATGCGGCAGATAGGCCGCCTTCGGCCGTATCCCCTCGGGGAGCCGGCGAACCAGCGGGCCGTCCGTCCGCATCAGCGGGAGCGGCCGGTAGGCGAAGGCATCGGTGATCAGATCGTCGCGCAGGCTCTGGATCAGGCCCGAAGCCATCCGCAGTTCGGGAGGCCGGGGGGTCGCCCCGGTGGTCGTCTCGGTCATGTCCAAACCGTAGGCCGGTGCCCCCCTCGACCGCGTCGCCGCCGAAGGGGATTTCCCCGGGTCCCCCTCAGGTACTACACGGGGCCCTCAGTAGCCCGCCGGACGGACCAGACCCGTCTCGTAGGCGAACACCGCGGCCTGGGTCCGGTCCCGCAGGCCCAGCTTCACCAGGATCCGGCCCACATGGGTCTTCACCGTCTGCTCGGCCACCACCAGGTGCGCCGCGATCTCCCCGTTCGACAGGCCCTGGGCGATCAGCGACAGCACCTCGGTCTCCCGCTCCGTCAGCTCCTCGATCCGGGCCCTGGACGGCGCACGCGGAGCGCCCAGCCGCGAGAACTCGGTGATCAGGCGCTTCGTGATGTTCGGAGACAGCAGGGCCTCACCGGCCGCGACCACTCGCACGGCCTCGGCCAGCTGGTCCGCCGAGGCGTCCTTCAGCAGGAAGCCGGAAGCACCCGCGCGCAGCGCCTCGTACACGTATTCGTCCAGGTCGAAGGTGGTCAGCACCAGCACCTTCACCGCCGAGTCCGGCGTACCCGTGATGACGGAGGTGGCCTCGATGCCGCCCATCCCCGGCATGCGGATGTCCATCAGGACCACGTCCGGGGCGAGTTCGGTGACCTTCGCGACGGCATCCGCCCCGTCCACGGCCTGGCCGACCACCTCGATGTCGGGCTGGGCGTTCAGGAGCACGGTGAAGCCCTGCCGGACCATCATCTGGTCGTCGGCGATCATCACCCTGATCGGAGTGCTCATGCGTCCTTCTTCGTCTCGGCCGGGGTGGAACCGCCGGGCGGATCCATGGGCAGTACGGCGGTCACCTCGTACCCGCCACCGGGGCGGGGCCCGGCGGCCAGTTCACCACCCAGCATGCCTGCCCGCTCCCGCATGCCCAGCAGCCCGTGCCCCGTTCCGGGTGAGGGCGGGGCCGTGCGGGTCGGAGCGGAGTTGGCCACGCACAGGTGCAGCTCGCGCGGTCCGTAGGCGATGCCGACCTCCACACGTGAACCGGGCGCATGGCGCAGACAGTTGCTCAGCGCCTCCTGCACGATCCGGTACGCGGTGAGCTCCACCCCCGGGGTCAGCGGCCGCTGTATCCCCGCCACCTCGGTGGTGACGTCCAGCCCGGCACCGCGCACATTGTCCACGAGGCCGTCCAGTTCGGCGAGGGTGGGCTGCGGGTGATGCGGATTGGCCGGATCGTCGGGCTGCTCGGAGCGCAGCACCCCCAGCACACGGCGCAGCTCTGTCAGGGCCTCCAGGGCGTTCTCCCGGATGCCCGCCAGGTTCTCCTTCAGCTCTTCGGACGGGTTCTCCACCAGGTGCGGGGCGACCTGCGCCTGGATGGAGATCACCGACATGTGGTGGGCGACGACGTCGTGCAGCTCACGGGCGATCCGGCTGCGCTCCTCCAGCAGTGTCCGCCGGGCCCGCTCCTCCTCGGTGAGGGTCTCCTGGACGACCAGCTGGCCCCGGGCCAGGCGCACCGCGCGCCGCGCGTACCCGAGGAGTCCCGCGATGCCGAAGACGAGCGCGGAGGTGAAGAAGCTGGTCGTGCTCCCCACTGGCTTGAAGAACAGTTCGGCCAGGCCCGTGCAGGCTATGGGGATGCCGACGAGCGCGGCGGTGACCCGGGGCGGCACGCGCAGGGCGGCCAGCAGGATCACGGGGGCGAAGGCGAAGGCACCGCCCGGCATCCAGGGCCAGGCCTGGCCCTGCCACTGCTGGACATGGGCGGACCAGGCGCTGTACTCGGCGGGCACCCAGGGCCAGAACCCGCCCTCCCATTTCTGGATGCGCGTCGTCCAGGCGATCAGGCCCACCGCGAGCATGCCCAGCCACCAGGCGGCGATGGGACGGAACATCGCGAGCGCGACGGACCCCCCGGTCACGAGTGCCAGGACCAGCGCGGGGCCGCCCGTGACGTCGTAGTGGTCGTGCAGCTGCTGGTTGGTCAGGAAGGCGAAGAGGATGGCCAGGTACACGACCACCACGTGCGGCAGGCGGGCCAGCCAGCGCGGGCGGGACATCCGGGGGAGCGGGTCCCGGCGCAGGGTGAGCAGCGCGTGGGCCAGGCTGCTGGCACCGGGGGCACCGGTCGGTTCGGCCGGGGGGACGGGTCGCAGGGTCACACGGGCCAGCCTAGGCATGGGTGGTCTCCTTCAAGGGGGCGGGCCGGAGACGCGGGGAAAGCGCGGACCGCGACCCCGGACCGGTGCGGACGGTGCGCGGGGTCCGCCGGCCGCGCGGCCGCTCGTAGACGTGGAAGGCGGCCCAGCAGACGGCCAGGGCGGCCACGAACACCGGCATCCACAGGATCCGGGCGGCTATCCAGCCGGCCGTACCGGGCACGGTGTGCAGCCCGGGCAGGTCGGAGGAGACCAGCAGCCCCAGAGCGGTGACGGACATCATCGCGGTCTGGTGCCAGAGGAAGACCGTCATCGCGGACAGGTTCATCAGGGCCACCTTCGCCCAGGTACGGGGCCGGCGCATGGCCCGCGCCAGCGGCCCGCGCGCCAGCAGCGCCAGCCCGCACTGGGCCAGGCCGAAGGCGACGGCCGCCAGCGTCGGCGGGTTCAGGTTGGACACCGCCGCCCCCGGCACCCCCACCATCGACGCCGGGTACCCGCCCCACAGGACCAGCGCGGCCGCGCCGGCCGCACCCCCGCCCAGCAGGAGCAGGGCCGGACGGCGCCGGGCGAACGCCCCCCGCGCCCAGGCGGCGCCCAGGGTGTACGGGACGAGCCAGCCCGCGGCGACATTCACCCAGCCGATCCACTCGGGCCCGCCGAGGCCGAACCGCCACACGTCGACCCCCGCCACCACGAGCGCGGGCCACAGCGGGCTCAGCCGGGCCACCAGCGGGGTGGCGGCGGTCAGCGCGGCGAACACCAGCAGGAACCACAGCGGCGACCACACCAGCCGGAGCAGGGTCCGGACGGTGTCCGGCTCCGCGCCGCCCAGCAGCAGTCCGCCCGCCACGACCGCCCACAGCGCGAGCACCGCCGCCACCGGGCGGAACAGCCGCCCCAGCCGCAGCCGGACCCAGCTCCCGTACGAGACCCCGCGCGCCCGCGCCGACGCGTACCCCTGGGCCGCCATATGGCCGCCGACCAGGAAGAACACGGCCAGCGTCTGGAGCACCCAGGAGACCGGGGCCAGCCAGGGCATGTGGGCCAGCGGACTCACCCCGCGCAGACCGCCGTCGGTACTGGTCAGCGAGGTCACCAGCCAGTGCCCGAGCACGACTCCGAGGATCGCGAGGGCCCGCAGGGCGTCCACCGAGCGGTCCCGGTCCGCCGGGGTCGCTCCGTCGACGCGGCCGGCGAGGGCCGACCAGCGGGCGTGGAGCCTAAGCATGCGGGGCCTCCGCTCCGATGACGATGCGGGCCAGGCTGCCGAGGGACTCGGTGCCGGGCTTGAGGTAGTCGCTGTGCCCGGCGGAGCCGGCCGCGAAGGTCCGGGCGCCGAAGGCGGGATCCACGGGATCGGTGGCGAACCCGACCCCGCCGAGCCGGACATGGGGAACATTGCCGATCCAGTCGCCGGAACCCCGGCCGGCCCATACCCGGGCGGCGGTCGGCAAGTCCCCCGCTGTGGCCGCTCCCGTACCCGGACTGCCGTACAGGGCCATGTCGGTCACCTCCCGGCCGGTGCTGGTCCGGCCGCAGACCACCGAGCCGTACGAGTGGCAGAGCAGGGAGATCCGGGCGTCGGCCGGGGTGAGCTTCCGCAACCCGGAGAGGAACGGGCCGAGTTCGGCCGCGGCACGGTCGGCGCGGTCGGCGGTCAGGACGGTGGTGCTGACCGTGCCGGGGGTGTCGTAGCCGAGCCAGGCGACCACCGCGGAGCGCGGGTGCGCGGCCTGGAGCCGCTGCTGGAGGGAGAGCGCCCCTTCCCGGAAGCGCTGGTAGGTGTCCAGGTTCGTATCCGAGCCCGGAACCAGGACCGCGATCCGGTCCGCGCCGCCCAGATCGCCGAACACCTCTATGGCGCGGCCCTGGCCGCGGCCGTCGAAGGTGAGGAACTGGGCTCCGGGCCCCGCCATCGCCCGCAGTTTCGCGGCCCGGCCGGCGTGGCCCGAATCCTCGGCCGTCCGCGCCGCTCCGGCGATGCCGGCGAGGGCGGCGGCGTACCGGCTCTCCAGGGTCGCGGACCCGGAGACGGCCTCCGGGGCCGGCGCCGGGATCCGCGGGGACGCGGCGGCGGACACGGGGAGCACGACGGCCGCGGCGACGAGGCCGGCCAGCAGAGTGCGGCGGAGGCGGCTGCCAGTGCTCATGTCGGATTCCTCTTCCTGTCCTTCGGTCCGGCGGGCAGGCGCCCGCTCTGGTATCGAAGTTAGGAATCGGCACCCCTCGTCGGCGTCACGCTGCGGAGCGGGCTTCAGAGGTAGCTCTCAGGTATGACCACCGCTACCTGAGAGCCAGCCGGCAGCGGTTCTCCACCGGTTCACGAGCACGAGCACCGGCCGGGCACCGGGACGCGGCAGCATCCCGCCCGCGCCGCCTGCCGCCCGCCGCCCGGCACCGGCAAATCGGCCTCCGCCGCGCCCCGTTAGGGTCCGGGGATGGACGAGACCGACTGGCGACACGACCGCATCGGCAGCGCGCACCGGGGGCTGAACCCCACCGTCCTGCGCCGCCTCGACTCCGGATTCGCGGCCATCGGGGACCGGCAGTTCCTGCCCGGGTACTCGGTGCTGCTGACCGACGACCCCGCCGTGACCCGGCTCTCCGACCTGCCCCCGGCGCGCCGGATCGCCTACCTCACCGACCTGGAGCGGCTCGCCGAGGCCGTCGAGCGGGCCTGCGCCCGGCTCGACCCGGCCTTCCGCCGCGTGAACATCGAGATCCTCGGCAACACCGACCCGTACCTGCACGCCCACATCTGGCCCCGCTACGACTGGGAGCCCGAGGACCTCGTCCGGATGCCGGTCTGGCTCTACGAGGACGAGGAGTGCTGGCGCGGCGAACGCCACGCGCTCGCGCCCCGCCACGACGGGATAAGGGCCGCCGTCACCGAGGAGCTCGACCGCCTCCTCGCGTAGCCGGGGACGGCCCCGCCCCCTACCCGGGAGCTACGTCGCGGACGTGGCCACGCGCACCCCGAAGCCGATCAGGACGATGCCCGTGACCCGGTCCATCGTCCGGCGGACGCGCGGCCGCGTGAAGAAGCGCCGGGCGCGCGACAGGACGTAGACGTACGTGCTCAGCCAGGCCAGCGTCAGCAGCACGTGGACCAGGACGAGGAGCGCCATCCCCGCCGCCGGGCTCAGGCCAGGCGGCGCGAGGGTGGGCAGCAGGCCGGTGTAGAACACGGCGATCTTCGGGTTGAGGGCGTTGGCGACCAGGCCGGTGCGCCAGGCGCTGCCGCGGCCGGGCGCGGGACGGCTCCCCGCGTCACCGGCGGCGCCGTCCAGGGCGGGGCCGGCGCCCGGGCGGCGCAGGGACTGCGCGCCGAGGAAGCAGAGGTACGCCGCCCCCGCGAGCTTGACCACCAGGAACACCTCGGCCGAGGCGGCGAGCAGCGCCGCGAGCCCGGCCGCCGTCAGGGCGCCCCACAGCAGCAGCCCGACGGCGATCCCGCCGACGGTACGCAGTCCGTCGGCCCGTCCCCGTGAGACGGCCCGCCGGGTCACGACGGCCATGTCGGGGCCGGGTACGAGGGTCAGCAGGGCCAGGACGCCGGTCGCCGCGGCGAGTTGCGTGAGCACACGGCTCAGTCTGCCACCAGGGGTTCGACGTAAACGGCCCTCCAGCGGGGCGCAGGGTCCTGTCCAGGGCTGGTCCAGTACTCCCGGGCGCCGACGACCCGTCCGTCGCGCACCGTCCACAGCGATACGGCCCGGTAGAGGACGTGGTCCTCGGGTATCTCCACCTCGGTGACGACGAGGTCCCCGTCCGCGAGGATGCGCAGCACCTCGACGGAGCCGATGGACCGCTCGTAGGTGCCGTCCGGCCCGTCTGCGCCGCCGGACCCGTCGGCGGCGTCCCCCTCGTCACGGAGCACGGCGATGAAGTTGGCTCTGCCGACGATCCGCTCGCCGCTGACCGGCCATTCGATGACGGCGTCCTCGGCGACGAGCCCGGCCACGCCGTCCCAGTCGCGTTCCTCGATCCGCTCCCACAGTCGTGCCACTACCTTCAAGGGCTCCATGTGCCGCAGTGTGCGATGGGCTCCTCGTACGCAACAAGCTCTGTTTGCAGGCTTATTGACTTCGACACAAACGGCCGGTGACTACTCCCTGTAATACGTGAGAGGGGGACTGGCTCCCCCGCTCAGCTCGCGGAGCAGGCTTCCGTCGGGCAGCAGCCGCAGCCGGCTCCAGCCGCCCGGCGTGCAGGTGGGAGGGGTTCCGGAGATGACGGCGGAGGCGTCGAGTTCCACCGGGTCGGTCGCGCTGCGCAGGGAGGCCCGCCAGGAGCAGGAGTAGCCCGGGTGCTCGACGCGCAGGGTCATGACGGAGTCGCCGACGGCTCCGGGGGTGAGGGTCAGGTGCCAGTCGGCGGAGCCGGAGGCGGCCCGCCAGGTCCCGGCGTAGGACTGGGGGAGGCGGCCCGCCCGGGTCCCGCTTCCGGGGCTCGCGACGGCGGACCCCGAAGCGGAGCCGGATCCGGAACCCGGTGCGGAGGGGGCCGGGGCGGAGGTGCCGGGGGCCGTGACCGGGGGCCGGGGCGCGGAGTCCTTGCTCATCACCGCGTACACCGTGCCGCCCGCCGCTGCCGCGACGACGGCCGCCACCGCGACGAGCAGCGCCGTCGACACGGTCCCCGGGCGGGCCGGGGGGACCGCGGGCGGTGGCTCGTACGGGTGGACGGGCACCGGGTGGACGGCCACCGGGGGGCCGGCGGTGGCCGGCGCCGCGAGGGTGGCGGCGGGCGGCACGGGTGGGGGCGGGGGCGGGGCCGACGGCCGGGGGGTGTGCGCCGGGCCGGCGTCCTCGCGGTCGAGGAGCTGCGCGGCCTGCCGGCCCAGCTGGGCCACGAGCGGTGCCGGGAGCCAGGGTTCCAGCGCCCGGCCGTCGGCCACCGTGTCGCCCGCCCCCACCCGGGCCAGGACGGTCCCGGGGTCCGGCCGGGCGGCGGGGTCCTTGCGCAGGCAGTCCGCGACGAGCCCACGCAGTTCGGCCGGTACGCCGCCCAGGTCCGGTTGGGCTTCGACGATGCGCAGCAGCAGCCCGGCGGTCCCGCCGGGGTGTTCCGCGTCGCCGAACGGCAGCCGCCCCGTGGCCGCGTAGGCCAGGACGGCGCCGAGGCAGAAGACGTCGCAGGCCGGGGTGACCGGTCCGCCGCGCACCTGCTCGGGGGCCATGAAGCCGGGGGAGCCGACCAGTTGCCCGGTCCGGGTCAGCCCGCCGTCGGTCTCCTCCAGGGGGCGGGCGATGCCGAAGTCGATGACGCGGGGGCCGTCGATGGTGAGCAGTACGTTGGAGGGTTTCAGGTCGCGGTGGATCAGGCCGGCGCGGTGGATGTCCTGGAGGGCGTACGCGAGTCCGGCCGCGAGGATCCGCACCGTGCGGGCGGGCAGCGGGCCGAAGTCGCGGGCCACGGCCTGGCGCAGGCTCGGCCCGGCGACGTAGCCGGTGGCGAACCACGGGATCGCCGCCTCGGTGTCGGCGTCGAGGACGGGCGCGGTCCAGGCGCCGCCGACGCGCCGTGCGGCGGAGACCTCCTGGCGGAACCTGGAGCGGAACTCCTCGCGGAGGGCCAGGCCGGGGTGGACGAGCTTGACGGCCACGGCGCGGCCGCGGTCGGAGCGGGCGAGGTAGACCTGGCCCATGCCGCCGGCCCCGAGGCGGGACAGCAGGCGGTACGGGCCGATGTGGTGCGGGTCGGTGGGGTGGAGCTGCTCCATCGCCGGGTGGTCCCTTCCCCCTGGGGTGGCCGGACGGGGCGAGCGTAGTGCGGTGCGCTCCGCGGGGGGAGGGGAAGGGGGCCCTTGCCCCGGCCGGGCTGATTCCGGGGCCGGGGTGCGGTGTGGGCCGGGGCCGGCGCCGGCCCCTCCGTCTCAGGCCGGCTCCCCGCTCTCCGACGTGATGGCCGTCAAGGCCGCCGAGAGGCGGTCCAGGACGGCGACCGTCTCCGCGAAGCCGGCTTCGCCGAGCGCCTCCGTGAGGCGGGTCGCCAGTGCCGCGTGGCCCGGGTCGATGCGGGCGATCGCGGCGCGGCCCTCCTCCGTCGGGCGGAGCAGTTTCGCGCGGCGGTGGGCCGGGTTGGGGACGTACTCGGCGAGGCCCTGGGCGGCCAGCAGGTCCGCCACGCGCTGCACGCTCTGGCGGGTGATCCCCATGGTCCTGGCGATGCCCGCCACGGGCAGCGGCTCCGTCAGTACGGCGCCCAGTACCTGCCACCACGCGGCCGTCAGCCCCGCCGGGCGGGCCAGTTCCTCGGAGACGGAGAGGAACTGGCCGTTGAGGTGGAAGACGCCGAGCGCGGTGCGGCTGAGCAGGTCCTGCCGCTCCCGCCCGGACAGCGGATCAGGCATCGCCCGCCTCCGCCGCCGCCATCAGGACCGGGAACGCGCTCGCGTCGGAGTCGTGGAAGAGCCGGTACCACGCGTCGAGGACGTCCGGCTCGTAGACGCCGAGCCGGGCGAAGACCTCCCGGGCGAAGGCCACCGGTTCGGTCGGGCCCGCCGTGATGAGGTCGCCCGCCGTCACGGCGTCGGCCTCCGCGTACTGCCCGGCGCCCGCGTACCCGGGCTGCTCCGCGAGGTAGAAGGAGACCGCGCTGGTGTGCGGGCGGTCGTCCAGCAGGCCCTCCCTGGCCAGGCCCGCCGTGGCTCCGCAGATGGCCGCGACCGGCACCCCGGCGGCCAGGAACTCGCGGGCCTTGGCCGCGAACGGGGCCAGCTCGTCGCCGGAGTCCCAGAGCGCTGCGCCGGTCAGGATCAGCAGCGAGGAGTCCTCGGGACGCAGGTCGGCGAGGGACAGGTCGGGCAGGATCCGGAGCCCGCCCATCGTGGTCACCGGGGTGTCGGCGGCGAAGCCGACCGTACGGATCTCGTGGCCGCGCTGGGCGAGGTGCGCGGTGGTGTGTCCGGTCTCCCAGTCAGCCCACGTGTCGTAGACCGCGAGGTGGACGGGCTTGGCGGGGGTCTCGGTCATGGTGCTCGCCTCCAGTTGGCAGGACGAAAGCTATGGCAGAAGACTGTCATTTTGGGAGTGTGCTGTCAATGGTGGTGTCGGCAGACAGACTGCCGAGAGTGGCCCCCCACCCCCATACAGTCCGCCGATATCCCTTCCCACCTGCGCACTTCTAGCGTGACCGCATGACCCCTCATGTCACCGGCGCGACCGTCAAGGCCGCCGACCGCGCTCACGTCTTCCACTCGTGGTCCGCCCAGGCCCTGATCGACCCGCTGGCCGTCGCCGGGGCCGAGGGCTCGTACTTCTGGGACTACGACGGGAACCGCTTCCTCGACTTCTCCTCCCAGCTGGTCAACACCAACATCGGCCACCAGCACCCCAAGGTGGTCGCGGCCGTGCAGGAGCAGGCCGCCAGGCTCTGCACCCTCGCGCCCGGTTTCG
Source organism: Streptomyces sp. NPDC037421 (assembly GCF_055602105.1). Lineage (NCBI taxonomy): Bacteria > Bacillati > Actinomycetota > Actinomycetes > Kitasatosporales > Streptomycetaceae > Streptomyces > Streptomyces sp. NPDC037421. The sequence goes on along the minus strand of NZ_JBVJWV010000008.1, from coordinate 45,600 downwards.
CCGTCGACGTCCGCTCCGAGGCCGCACGCCTGATCGCCGAGCGCACCCCCGGCGACCTCGACAAGATCTTCTTCACCAACGGCGGCGCCGAGGCCGTGGAGAACGCCGTGCGCATGGCCCGGCTGCACACCGGCCGGCAGAAGGTGCTCTCCACCTACCGCTCGTACCACGGGGCCACCGCCGCCGCGATCAACCTGACCGGCGACCCGCGCCGCTGGCCCTCGGACACCGCCTCCGCCGGCGTCGTCCACTTCTGGGGCCCGTTCCTCTACCGCTCGCCCTTCCACGCGACCACCGAGGCCGAGGAGTGCGAGCGCGCCCTCGCCCACCTCGCCGACACGATCGCCTTCGAGGGCCCGCAGTCCATCGCCGCGATCATCCTGGAGTCGGTGCCCGGCACCGCCGGGATCATGACCCCGCCGCCCGGCTACCTGGCCGGCGTGCGCGAGCTGTGCGACCGCCACGGCATCGTCTTCATCCTCGACGAGGTCATGTCGGGCTTCGGGCGCACCGGCAAGTGGTTCGCCGCCGAGCACTGGGACGTCACCCCCGACCTGATCACCTTCGCCAAGGGCGTCAACAGCGGTTACGTGCCGCTCGGCGGCGTCGCCATCTCCGCCGCCATCGCCGAGACCTTCGCCACCCGCCCCTACCCGGGCGGGCTGACGTACTCCGGCCACCCCCTGGCCTGCGCCGCCGCCGTCGCGACGATCAACGCGATGGAGGAGGAGGGCATCGTCGAGAACGCCGCCCGCATCGGGGCCGAGGTGATCGCCCCCGGGCTGGCCGACCTCGCCGAGCGCCACCCCTCCGTCGGGGAGGTCCGCGGTCTCGGCGTCTTCTGGGCGCTGGAACTCGTACGCGACAAGGAGACGCGGGAGCCGCTCGTCCCGTACAACGCCGCGGGTGCCGACAACGCCCCTATGGCCGAATTCGCGGCGGCCTGCAAGGCGTCCGGGCTGTGGCCGTTCGTCAACATGAACCGGACGCACGTCGTCCCCCCGTGCACGGTCACGGAAGCCGAGGCCAAGGAAGGTCTGGCCCTCCTCGACGAGGCGCTGACGGTGGCCGACCGGCACACGGTCGGCGCCTGACGGTCCGGATAGCGGGCGTTATATCCGCATACCGGCCGTAGACCGCTCGGTTTCAGCCGCGCTGCCTGGCTAAGGTGTCCGAAGTTCTACGGAGGAGACGGACCCCTATGCCAGGCAGCCGGAGCGGAGGAGTCACCCGCAACACCCTTCGGCAGCAGATCGCGGACGCGCTGCGTGACGAGGTGCTCGCGGGGCGTCTACCGCCCGGGACCGAGTTCACGGTCAAGCAGATCGCCGAGCAGTACGAGGTCTCCGCGACCCCGGTGCGCGAGGCGCTGGTCGACCTCTCGGCGCAGGGGCTGCTGGAGTCGGTGCAGCACCGGGGCTTCCGGGTGCGGGTCTTCACCGTCGACGACTTCCGGGGAATGATCGAGGCCCGGACGCTGATACTCGACGGCATCTTCCGGCGGCTCGCCGAACGCGGCACCCCGCCCGGCACGGGTGAACTGCTGGTGTCCGTGCGCCGCCGCGCGGAGGAGGCGCGGCGGGCCGCGCGCAGCGGTTCGCTCGAAGTGCTGATCGGCTACGACCTGCGTTTCTGGCGGGAGCTCAGCGAGCTGGTCGGCAACACCTACATCTCGGATTTCCTGCACCGCATCCGCGTGCAGTGCTGGGTCTTCTCGGTTCCGCACCTCCAGGGGGCCCCGGAGCTGCGGGCCGCGCTGTGGGACGGGCACAACGAGCTGGTGGACGCGGTGACGCTGGCCGACGCCGACGAGGTGCGCCGCCTCGTGCGCGCGTACAACCAGCACGGGCTGGACTGGGCCGCGAGCCTCTGACGCCGCCGGTCTCCCCCGGCCGGGTTCTGCGCACCCCTTCGCGGAGCGTGTCCGGCGCACTACTCTGGCCCGATCGGCGGCAACGACTGATCGGAGCCCGCGTGGCCTGTGACCTGTGGCTGGTCCCCCTTGTCGACGTGCTGTGCCACAGCCCCGACAACCCCTTCGCGGAAGAGATCGCCTCGTACGACAAGGCGCTGGGCGAGGCGGGTCTGCCGTCGGTGCCCGTGTTCGCGTACATGCCCGGCCTGAGCGGGGACGTGGCCCCGGTGGCCGGCTTCGACTACGACGCCCTGCACTTCCTGCGGCGGGCGTACCTGCTGCAGATCTGCGGACTGCCGGTGACGCCGGTGGACGAGCTGGGCGGGGACTACGAGCAGCTGCTGGAGATGTTCGAGGCCACGGCGCAGCAGTCGCACCTGGTGTGGCACTACGACCACGCGGGGGCGTACGTCCCGGTGGACTTCGCGGCGCCGCTGGCGAACGAGGAGCTGCTGGCCGGCGGCGGCCCGCTGGGGTCGGCCCAGGGGCTGCTGCGGGAGCTGGCCTTCGTGGCCCCCGCGATCGGGATAGACCCGGCGAACCCGCCCGCCGCGCCGGCACCGCCCGGGGGGCCGACCGCGCTGGAGGAGCCCGCGGGGCCCATTCCGTACGACGAGAGCCCCTTCGCCCGGGAGCGCCACGTGTGGCTGGGCCTGCACGCGGCGGCGACCCGCAGCCTGGGCCAGGGCTCGATGATCATCTTCAGCTGACCGGCACCGACGCCGTACCGCACCGACTCCGTACCGGGCCTGCCCGGTACGGAGTCGGCCCCGGCGGCGCGCCGCCCCCGTGAGCGGCGCGTCCCGGGGGCTCAGCGAGGCTGCTCCGGCGGCCGCTGGCGCGGCATGTTCGGGCGGGTGCCCGGCGGCAGCGGGAAACGGGCCGGGGGGACGCCCGGGTCCGGGCGGGAGGGCGCCCCGGCCAGGGACTGCATCAGCAGCGGCGCCGGCCCCGCCCGGAACTCCACCATCCAGTCGGCCGTCTCCGAGCGTACGAGTTCCGTGACGTCCTCCGAGAAGCGGCGCAGCACCGTCAGGCACCGCTCGGCGGCCTCACTGGCCGTCCCCTCGGTGGGGCCCAGCACCTCGCGCACGTTCTCCGAGGCCCAGTCGAACTGGAGCGTCTGCAGCCGCCGCTGCACCGCCTGCGCCGTCGCCACGTCCCGCATCCACCCGGACGTCAGCCCGAAGAACCGGTCGCAGGCCATGCAGGCCGCGGCCAGCAGCAGCGACAGGTAGCCGTACGAGGCCGCCCCCGGCGCCGAGCCCGTCAGCTCCAGCAGCGGCATCGCCGCGCCCGCGACGGCGCCCACGGCAGCGCCCGCACGCAGCGCCCGCGCGCCCCGGCGCTTCCACGCCCGGTCGGAGAGGTACCACTCGGCCGTGCGCAGCGCATCGGCCTCCACCCGCCGGTAGAGCTCGTCGAGCCGCTCGGCGGGCTCTCCCCAGTCCCCGAGAGGGAACGGCCGGCCGGTAAGGTCGCCGTCCTCTGCGGGATCCCGGGGTGGCCCCTCGGGCTGCATCTCCGGCTGACTCACCCGGCACTCCCTCTGCCTGCGCTGACGTGTGGTGCGCGTGTGCGCAATGGTGCGCATGCTCTTCCTACCTTCGAATGGCGCGCGATGGGCAACGAATCCCGGGTTTTCCGCCCACAAGGAGGGCTCCATCAGGTACGCGCACGCCCCGTCTCTCACCCGAAAGAGTTGGTCCTCCCGGCGTAGGGCGCGGCGCCCGGGGAGCACGTAGGCTCAGATTGACCGAGCCTTCCCCGAAGGCGATCCGCAGCCGTTTCGACGTACGGAGTGAGTACCTGTGATTCCCGGTGGTGGCCAGCCCAACATGCAGCAGCTGCTCCAGCAGGCCCAGAAGATGCAGCAGGACCTCGCCGCGGCCCAGGAGGAGCTGGCCGTGGCCGAGGTCGAGGGCCAGGCGGGCGGCGGCCTCGTGAAGGCGACCGTCACCGGTTCCGGTGAACTGCGCGCCCTCGTCATCGACCCGGAGGCCGTGGACCCGGAGGACACCGAGACCCTCGCCGACCTGGTGGTCGCGGCGGTCCAGGCGGCCAACGAGAACGCGCAGGCGCTCCAGCAGCAGAAGCTGGGACCGCTGACCCAGGCCCTGGGCGGCGGCAGCGGCATCCCCGGCCTTCCGTTCTAATCGCTCCCGCAGACCCACACCCGCACCCGCACCCGCACAAACGCAGAAACGAAAGAAGGCAGTCCGTTGTACGAAGGCGTGGTCCAGGACCTGATCGACGAACTGGGCAGGCTGCCCGGCGTCGGGCCCAAGAGCGCGCAGCGGATCGCCTTCCACATCCTGCAGGCCGAGCCCACCGACGTCCGGCGCCTCGCGCACGCGCTGCTGGAGGTCAAGGAGAAGGTCCGCTTCTGCGCGGTGTGCGGGAACGTGGCGCAGGAGGAGCTGTGCGGGATCTGCCGTGACCCGCGCCGCGACACGGCGGTCATCTGCGTGGTCGAGGAGCCGAAGGACGTCGTCGCGATCGAGCGGACCCGCGAGTTCCGGGGCAGGTACCACGTCCTCGGCGGGGCGATCAGCCCGATCGAGGGAGTCGGCCCCGACGACCTGCGCATCCGCGAGCTGCTGGCCCGACTGGCGGACGGGGCGGTCACCGAGCTGATCCTCGCGACCGACCCGAACCTGGAGGGCGAGGCCACCGCCACCTACCTCGCCCGCATGATCAAGCCCATGGGCCTGAAGGTCACCCGCCTGGCCAGCGGGCTCCCCGTCGGGGGAGACCTGGAGTACGCGGACGAGGTCACGCTCGGGCGGGCCTTTGAAGGAAGGCGACTTCTTGATGTCTGACGCAACGCTGCACGCCCTGGGACAGGATCCGGACGACTTCGCCGCCTCGATCGCGGACCAGATCGAGTCCTTCATCGTCGCGGTCACCGAGGTGGCCAAGGGCGAGGACCCGGACAGCGCCGTCCCCTTCCTCCTCCTGGAGGTGTCCCAGCTGCTGCTGGCGGGCGGCCGGCTGGGCGCGTACCAGGACGTCCTGCCCGAGGAGCGCTACGAGCCCGACCTGGGCCCGGAGCCGGACGTGGACGACCTGCGCGAGCGGTTCGCCCTGATGCTGGAGCCGGTCGACGTCTACTCCGAGGTCTTCGACCCCTACGAGCCGCGCAAGACCCCGGTCGCGCACCGGATCTCCGACGACCTGGCCGACGTGGTCGCCGACCTGCGGCACGGGCTGATCCACCTCCAGGCGGGCCGGGTCACCGAGGCCCTGTGGTGGTGGCAGTTCTCGTACTTCACCAACTGGGGCCCGACGGCCTCGGCCATGCTGCGCGCCCTCCAGTCGCTGATCGCCCACGTCCGCCTCGACCAGCCGCTCGCGGCCCTGGACGGCCTGGACACGGACGAGGACCTGGCGGAGGACGACCTCGCGGAGCAGGCCGGAGCGGTCATGGCCGAGGAACTCGGCCGGCTGGGCCGCGGGTAGCCGGCCCGGGAGTGCGGCGGCCCGGCCGGTTCCTGCTGGTTCCGGCCGTTTCGCGGTGTCCGCGGGCAACCGTTCCGCAGTTCTTTTCATCTCATGATGTGGTACGAGGCGGTCGGATCCCGGCCGCTCGTTAGACTGCACCCGCAATGAGACGGACCGAGCGAGGAGCGCACGTGGGCCTTGTCGTGCAGAAGTACGGAGGCTCCTCCGTAGCCGATGCCGAGGGCATCAAGCGCGTCGCCAAGCGGATCGTGGATGCCAAGAAGAACGGCCACCAGGTGGTCGTCGTGGTTTCCGCGATGGGCGACACGACGGACGAGCTGATCGATCTCGCCGAGCAGGTATCCCCGATGCCTGCCGGGCGTGAATTCGACATGCTGCTGACCGCCGGAGAGCGGATCTCCATGGCCCTGCTGGCCATGGCGATCAAAAACCTGGGCCACGAGGCCCAGTCGTTCACCGGCAGCCAGGCAGGCGTGATCACCGACTCGGTCCACAACAAAGCGCGCATCATCGATGTGACGCCGGGCCGTATCCGCACCGCGCTGGACGAGGGCAACATCGCCATCGTCGCCGGTTTCCAGGGTGTGTCCGCGGACTCCAAGGACATCACCACCCTCGGCCGGGGCGGCTCGGACACCACCGCCGTCGCGCTCGCCGCGGCGCTGGACGCCGAGGTCTGCGAGATCTACACCGATGTCGACGGCGTCTTCACCGCGGACCCCCGCGTCGTGAAGAAGGCCCGGAAGATCGACTGGATCTCCTCCGAGGACATGCTGGAGCTGGCGGCCTCCGGCTCCAAGGTGCTCCTGCACCGCTGCGTCGAGTACGCGCGCCGCTACAACATTCCGATCCACGTCCGTTCGTCCTTCTCCGGACTGCCGGGTACCTGGGTCAGCAACGAGAAGCCCGAGTCGCAAGGGGACGCGCAGGTGGAGCACGCCATCATCTCCGGAGTCGCGCACGACGTCTCCGAAGCCAAGATCACCGTCGTCGGCGTCCCGGACAAGCCGGGCGAGGCCGCGGCGATCTTCCGCGCCATCGCGGACGCCGAGATCAACATCGACATGATCGTCCAGAACGTGTCGGCGGCCTCCACGGGCCTGACGGACATCTCCTTCACCCTCCCCAAGACCGAGGGCCACAAGGCCATCGACGCCCTGGAGAAGGCGAAGGCGCAGATCGGCTTCGACTCCCTGCGCTACGACGACCAGATCGGCAAGATCTCCCTGGTCGGCGCGGGCATGAAGACCAACCCCGGCGTCACCGCCTCCTTCTTCCAGGCGCTTTCCGACGCGGGGGTCAACATCGAGCTGATCTCCACCTCCGAGATCCGCATCTCGGTCGTGACCCGCCAGGACGACGTCAACGCGGCCGTCATCGCCGTCCACACGGCCTTCGGTCTCGACTCCGACAGCGACGAGGCCGTCGTCTACGGAGGCACCGGACGATGAGCCCGCACCGGTCGGCCCCGGCGCTCGCCGTGGTCGGGGCGACCGGAGCGGTCGGATCGATCCTGCTCCAGATCCTGTCCCAGCGGGCGGACGTCTGGGGCGACATCCGCCTGATCGCCTCCCCGCGCTCGGCCGGCCGCGTGCTGGCCGTCCGCGGCGAGGAGACCGAGGTGCTCGCCCTCACCGAGGACGCCTTCGAGGGTCTCGGCGCGGGCGACGTCGTGCTCTTCCTGACCCCGGCCGAGGTGTCGGCGCGCTGGGTCCCCGTGGCCACCGCGCGCGGTGCCGTCGTGGTGGACCAGTCCGCCGCCTTCCGGGAAGACCCCGAGGTGCCCCTGGTGGTGCCCGAGGTGAACGGCCACGCCGTACGCAGCCGCCCGCGCGGGATCGTCGCGGGCCCGGACTGCGTGACCGCCGCGATGATCGCCGCCGTGGGCGCGCTGCACGCCGAGTACGGACTGGCCGAGCTGGCCGTCTCCTCGTACCAGGCCGCGAGCCGCTCGGGCCGGGCGGGCGCGGAGGCGCTGCGCAGGCAGCTGACCCAGGTCGCCGGGAGCCCCCTCGGGGAGCTGCCCGGGGACGTGCGCCGCGCCGTGGGTGAGGACACCGGGCCCTTCGCGGCGCCTCTCGCGCTGAACGTGGTGCCCTGGTCCGGGGAGCTGCGCGCGGACGGCTGGTCCTCGCACGAGCTGGCCGTACGGGCGGAGACCCGGCGGATCCTGGGTCTGGAATCGCTGCCGGTCGCCGTGACCTGCGTACAGGTTCCGGTGGTGACCGGGCATTCCCTGACGGTGCGGGCCCGCTTCGAGCGGGAGGTGGCCGCGGCGCACGCCCGGGAGATCCTGGAGGCGGCGCCCGGGGTGGTCCTCGTCGACGATCCGGCGGTGGGGGAGTTCCCGACTCCGGCGGACGCGGCCGGTACGGATCCCGCCTGGGTGGGGCGGCTGAGGGCCTCGCTGGACGATCCGAGGGCCCTGGAATTCTTCGTATGTGCGGACAATCTACGCAAAGGCGCCGCACTGAATGCCGCCCAGATCTCGGAACTGATCGCGGGTGAATTCGCGTAATTCGCTTTGTAGGATCGGCATCGATCCCTTGATCAAGGTGATGGCCCGACTGCCGCCTGGATGAATGGGGCAATCGGGAAGAGCGGGTACGCATGAAGGCAATGGGTAAATTGCTGAATACTTTGCCTCGCGCGTACAACCCTGACGGGGGGACGCGTGTCCAACGGGCGTGGCAGAGGCACTGTTGGACGTGGCCGTCCTACCGGCGCGCAGCGGGATCGTTCCCTCGCGCCGGCGTCCAGGCGCGCCCGGCGGCGGCTTCCCTGTGATCGTGCCCGTCCCGCCGGCCAGCGTGCCGCACATCGCAACACCGACCCGGGGCGGCCGCGTGCCCTCGCCCCGCGATAGCGCGGACACCGCCACGAGCCCGCCGCCGGCGGAGACCCTCCTGCCCGGGGCCCTGACACCAGAGGCCCTGGCGCCGGAGGCGCTGGTATCCGAGGACCCGGCGCCGGCCGGGGCCGCCGCCGAGCGGCCGGTCGTGGCCGGTACCACCGTCGACCACCTCACCGAGACCTACCAGGCCCACTACCGCTCCCTCCTGGGCCTGGCCGCGCTCCTCCTCGACGACACCGCCTCCTGCGAGGACGTGGTCCAGGAGGCCTTCATCCGTGTCCACTCGGCCCGCAACCGGGTGCGGGACCGGGACAAGACCCTGGCCTATCTCCGCCAGACCGTCGTGAACCTCTCGCGCTCCGCGCTGCGCCGCCGCATCCTCGGTCTGAAGCTCCTGTCGAAGCCGATGCCGGACATGGCCAGTGCGGAGGAGGGGGCGTACGACCAGCTGGAGCGCGACGACCTGATCAGGGCGATGCGCGCACTCCAGCGCCGTCAGCGCGAGGTGCTCGTACTGCGCTACTTCGCGGACATGACGGAGGTCCAGGTCGCCGAGACGCTCGGGATATCGCTCGGCTCGGTCAAGGCGTACGGATCGCGGGGCATTGCCGCGCTGAGGGTGGCGATGGAGGCTGCGCAGTCATGAGGGACGACCACGAGAACCTGCCCGGCCCCGCCGGGACGGCCGGGGCCGACGAGCAGGCGCTGCGCAGCCTGCTGGCCGGAGCCGTGCAGGGGCTGGAGCCCTCCGAGGGCGCCCTGGAGCGGCTGCGGCACGCGGTGCCCGTGCGCCGGGCCCGCAAGCGGCAGGCCCTCCTTGCGACGGCCGCGGTGGCGCTGCTGGCGGGCACCGCGATCCCGGCCGCGCTGCACCTGAACTCCGACGAGGGGGCGGTGGCCGGGCACTCGGCCATGGCCGGACACGGGCACTCGCAGGGCGCCAAGGCGGGCGACGGCTCCGGCCCGCGCCAGAACGGCTCCGACGCCGTGGCCGGGCCCAGGCCGGTGGGGTCCCCGGGCAAGGGCCAGGACGCGGGCAGCGGCGCGCAGCCGTCCCCGCAGGCGAGCGGCTCCCCGTCGGGCGCAGCCGTCGCGGGACCCTCCAGCACCGGAGCGGGCGCCCCCACCGGCGGCGCCGGCCACGGACCGCTGCCCCCGGTGGGCGCGGCGCCCGCGGCACCGGGGTGCACGGCCGATCAGCTGGGCGTGTCGGGTGCTGCCCGTGCCCCCGGGACCGACGGCAAGGTCTACGGCAGCTTCAAGGTCACCAACGTCTCCGCCCGGGGGTGCACGGTCTCCGGTCCGGACACCGTGACCGCCGCCTCCGTGGCGCCCCTCGGCCCGCCGCCCGCGCAGGCGGCCGCGCCGCCGGTGACGGTGACGGGCCACACGGCGGGGGACCCGGCGAGCGCGCTGCTGCCCGACCCGTCCGCCGAGGCGCCGGTCGTGCTGCTCCAGCCGAACACCGCCTACGAGGTGCGGTTCGCCTGGGTGCCCTCCGACCGGTCCTGCACTGCGGCTACCCCCGCGCCGTCCCTCAAGCCGCAGCAGGAGGGCGGTGCGGCGCAGCCCCCGGCCGGTCAGCAGGGCGGCGCGGCGGGCGGTACGGAGCCGGCGGGCGCCGACGGGGCCCCGGCCAAGGATCCGCAGACCGGCTCCAGGAGCCCGGAGGCGGCCGGGGTGGAGGTCTCCCACACTCCGGGAGCGGGCGCCCCCGTCACCCAGACCACCATCCCGGCGGCCTGCGGCGGCACGGTCTACCGCACGGGCCTCATTCCGCCGGGCGCGCCGTAGCCGGTTCCGGTTCCCCGGCGGCGTCCGCGGGCGCGGCGGGGGCCTGGGCGGGCAGCAGTCCCGCCTCGGCGTCGCGCAGGGTCTCCACCTCGCGCCGGTAGAGCCGGAACCACATAAAGAGCACGAAGGCGACGAAGACGAACCACTCGCCGGTGTAGCCGAGGTTCTGGAAGGCCTTCAGGTCCAGCCCGGTGTTGTTCGGCGCCTTCGCCGGCACCGGGGTCATCCCGTCCACCGGCGTCTGCACCGTCAGCCAGGCGTCGTACAGCGGCTCGTGCACCAGGTTGACCAGCGTGGCCGCCCCGATCACCCCGAGCTGGCCCGGCGGCAGCCCGCCCTGTGCGTGCACGCCCTTGGTGCCCGAGTTCTCCGAGGACTGCAGGGCCCCCGTCACCTCGGTCCGACCGGCCGGCGGGGCCGGTGCCTTCGCCGGGTCGGCCGGCCCCGGCAGCCAGCCCCGGACCACCGGAACGTTCTTCCCGGAGTCGGTCCGCAGCAGGGTCAGGACGTAGAAGCCGGGCTTCCCGCCGAGGTCCCGTTCGGGGACCAGCAGCTGCTGCCCGTACTCGCCGGCCGTGGAAGCCAGCCGTCCGGAGGTCTTCGTGTCCACCGGGAGCAGTGAGTCGAGGGGCTCGGCCGCCCGGTCGGCGGGGCGCTCGGCCCGCGCCTCCTTGTGGCTGCCGACGCGGTCCTCGAACCGGCCGAGCTGCCAGGTCCCCATGAACAGGCAGAAGGGGATGGCGAGCGCGACGAAGACGTTGATCCCCCACCAGCGCGGGGTCAGGAGAAACCGGTGCACCCCACCAACGGTACGGGGGGTGCACCGGAAGCCCGGTGGCGGGTCAGCGCGGCAGGCCCTGCGGCAGGTGCTTCAGCGCGAATTCGAGGTCCATCCGGACCTGCTTGATGCGCTCCTCGACCACCAGCGAACCGTGCCCCGCGTCGTAGCGGTACACCTCGTGCACCGCGCCGCGCGCCGCGAGCCGGTCGACGTAGTTGTCGATCTGGCGGATCGGGCAGCGCGGGTCGTTCACGCCCGCCGCGATGTGCACGGGCGCCTTCACCGCGTCCACGTACGTCAGCGGCGAGGACGCCTCGAAGCGCTCCGGGACCTCCTCCGGGGTGCCGCCGAAGAGGGTGCGGTCCAGGGACTTCAGCGCCTCCATCTCGTCGTGGTACGCCGTCACGTAGTCCGCCACCGGTACGGCGGCCAGCCCGACCGCCCAGTCGTCGGGCCGCATGCCGATGCCGAGCAGCGTCAGGTAGCCGCCCCAGGACCCGCCCGACAGCACCAGCCGAGCCGGGTCCGAGAGGCCGGAGGCCACGGCCCACTCCCGGACCGCCGTGATGTCCTCCAGCTCGATCAGGCCGACCCGGTGCTTGAGGGCGTCGGTCCATTCGCGGCCGTAGCCAGTCGAGCCCCGGTAGTTGACCCGGACCACCGCGAAACCGTGGTCCAGCCAGGCCGCCGGGGTGGCCGCGAAGGCGTCGGAGTCGTGCCAGGTGGGCCCGCCGTGGATCTCGAAGATCGTGGGGAAGGGCCCGTCACCGTGGCCCACGGGCCGCTGCGCGAGCGCGTGGATCCGCCCGCCGGGCCCCTCCACCCAGACGTCCTCCACCGGTACCGAGCCCGGCGGCCGCATGCCCGGCGGGTCCAGGACGATCCCGCCCGCGGTGGACCGTACGGCGGCCGGCTCGGCGGCCGAGGACCACTGGTACTCCACCGTCCCGTCCGGGCGGGCCGTCGCACCGGAAACCGTCCCCGGCGGGGTGTCCACCCGTACGAGCTCCCGCGCGGCCAGGTCGTAGCGCCACAGCTCGCTGCGCGCCTCGAAGCTGTGCGCGATGAGCAGCGCGCTCCCGTCCGGGTACCACTCGGCGCTCACGTCGCCGGGCAGGTCGACGGCCAGGTCCTCCTCCGACCCCGTGACCACGTCCCACACCATCGGCTCCCAGCGGCCGCGCCGCTGGTGCCCGACGAGCAGCCGGGTGTCCCCGGCGACGGGCGCGAAGCCGAGCACCTCCAGGCCGAGCTCCTCGGTGCCGCCCCGGGAGTCGTCCAGCTCGGCGACGGTGGCGCCGTCGAGGGTGACCACGCGCAGGGCCGAGTGCATGGCGTCGCCGTGCTCGGTGTGCTCGATCGCGAGGAGCGTCCCGTCGTGCGACAGGTCGCCAACGCCGGCCGACTCGCGGTGCCGGTAGACGACCTCCGGGGCGGCGCCGCCGGGGCGTACGACGTGGATCGTGGAGCCGTCCTCGTCGGTGGACCGGCCCACGACCGCCGTGCCGTCGCGGCCGATGGCGAGCCCGGCCGGGTAGGAGGGCTCCAGCCCGGGTGTGGCGGGCTCGTCGGGGCCGCCTGCGAAGGGCTGGCGGACCCAGGTGCCGAACTCGTCGCCGTCGGTGTCGGAGAACCACCAGATCCACTCCCCGTCGGGGGAGAGGGCGCCGTCGGTGGTGCCGTTGGGGCGGTCGGTGGCCTGCCGCTGCGTGCCGGTGGCCCGGTCCCAGGCGTAGAGCTCGTAGGTCCCGGTGGCGTTCGAGACGAAGAGCGAGCGGTCCGGGGCGTCCTCGGCCCAGTCGGGCAGGCCCACGCGCGGCGCACGGAAGCGCTTCTCCCAGTCGGGCATCTCGGAAGCGGGGGCGGTGCCGGGGGTCAGGTCGCTGTCGCTGGTCATGCGCTCCATTCTTACGGGTCCGGCCCCGGCGGGCGGCCGGGATGCCGACTGCGCCGAACGGGCGCATGGTGGTGTGCGTACGCCGAACGCTTGCGAGAGGGTGTTGATCATGGCCAAGAAGGCTCGTACCGGCCACCACAGCCACCAGGATTCCGAACGCGCGATGGCGAAGAACACGGCGGCCGAGGCACGTGCCAAGGCCGCGGGCAGAGAGGCCCAGTCGCTCTCCGCGAAGACGCGAGGCATGCAGCAGAAGGCACAGGCCAAGCGCGGCTGAGCCTCGGCACCGGTCACCGGCCCGACGTTCATGTTTCACGTGAAACGTCGGGCCGCGTGCGTACGCTGGACCGCATGCGGATGATCGTCCGGGGTGCCCGGCTGCTGCACGAAGACGGCCTGTCCGACGTGGAGGTCGCCGAGGACGGCCGGATCGCGCGGGTGATCCCGTACGACGACCAGAAGGAGCCGCCGGCGACCGGCGTGCTCATCGAGGCCCACGGCGGGCTGCTCACCGCCCCCTTCGCCGAGCCGCACATCCACCTGGACACCGCCCTCACCGCGGGTCAGCCCCGCCCGAACGCCTCCGGCACCCTTTGGGAGGGCATCGCCTGCTGGAGCGAGCGCAAGCGCACCCTGACGCGCGAGGACGTGATCGCCCGGGCCACCGAGGTGCTGCGCTGGCAGGCGGCCAACGGCGTGCTGCACGTCCGTACGCACTGCGACGTCACCGACCCGTCCCTCACCGCGCTGGACGCGCTGCTGGAGGTCCGCGACCGGGTGCGGGACATCATGACCCTGCAGATCGTCGCCTTTCCGCAGGAGGGCATCGTCTCCTTCCCCGGCGGCGAGGCGCTGCTCCGCGAGGCCGTCGCGCGCGGGGCGGACGTCGTCGGCGCGATCCCGCACTTCGAGGACACCCGTGAGGACGGCGTCGCCTCGCTGCGGACCGCGTTCGCGGTGGCCGAGGAACACGGGCTCCGCGTCGACGCCCACTGCGACGAGATCGACGACGAACAGTCACGCTTCGTGGAGGTGCTGGCCACGCTCGCCCTGCGCTCGGGCCTGCGCGAGCGCGCCACCGCCTCCCACACCACCGCCATGGGCTCCTACAACGGCGCCTACAGCTTCAAACTCCAGCGGCTGCTCGCCCGTTCCGGCATCAATCTGGTCGCCAACCCCTTCGCGAACCTCAACCTCCAGGGCCGCTTCGACGCCTACCCCAAGCGGCGCGGCCTCACCCAGGTGAAGGAGATGCTGGCCGCCGGGGTCAACGTGGCCTTCGGCCACGACGACGTGATGGACCCCTGGAACGCGCTCGGCACCGCCAATCCGCTCCAGACCGCCCTCGTCGGCCTGTACGCCGCCCAGCTCACCGGCGCGGACGACATCCCGCTCGCGTTCTCGATGGTGACGGAGCGCGCGGCGCGCGTCCTCGGCCTGTCCTCCTCCGAGTACGGGATCACGGAGGGCGTCCCCGCCTCCTTCGTCCTCCTCCCGGCGCCGAGCCCCGCGGAGGCGATCCGCCGCCAGGTCCGGCCGCGGTACGTCGTCTCGCGGGGCAGCGTCCTCGCCGAAACCCCGCCCGCACCGGCCCGGTTGTGGTGGCCGGGGGAGGCGGGCCCGTCGGCAGTGGACTTCACCGCAGCCCTCTAAGGTGCGTTCCATGACGTGGACCCTTCACAACCTTGACTCGGACACGGCCCGTTCGGCCTTCGGGATCGCCTCGGAGTACGCCGACACCGCCCTCCTCAACCACTCCGTGCGCTCCTACGCCTTCGGCGCCGAGTACGCGCGCGTGCACGGGCTCTCGTACGACGCGGAGCTCCTCTACGTCAGCGCCCTGCTCCACGACCTGGGCCTGACCGCGCCCTTCGACAGCCACACCCTGCCCTTCGAGGAGGCCGGCGGACACGTGGCCCGGCTCTTCACGGCCGGCCTGGGCTGGCCCCCGGCGCGCCGGGCCCGCGCGGAGGAGGTCATCGTGCTGCACATGCGGGACGACGTCACCGCCGCCGAGGACGTCGAGAGCCACCTCCTCCAGGTGGGCACCAGCGCGGACGTGTCCGGGCTGCGCGTGTCCGACTTCGACCCCGCCTTCCTGGCCGGCCTGCTGGAGCACTACCCCCGCCTCGGCTTCGGCCCGTCCTTCCTCGCCCTGGTCGAGGACCAGGCGACCCGCAAGCCCGCCTGCGCGGCGGCGGCCTACGTCGCGGGCGGCGCGGCGAAGCGCATCGCCGCGAACCCCCTGGACGCGTGACGCGCCGGGCCGGTCGGAAACCCCTCGCCCGGCCCGGACCCGCCCGGGGCCCCGCGGGAGGCCCCGGCCGAGGCCCTGCCCGAGGCCTCGGGCAAGGCCCCCGGGAGGTCCCGGCCCGGCGCCGCCGGAGGTCAGAGCCCCCGCTCGATCATGGCGATCACGTCCTGGCCCGCGTCGTGGGCCTGCTCCGGGGTGATGCCCCGCAAGGGCCCGTCGATGATCAGGGAGGCCAGGCCGTGCACCGCCGACCAGGCGAGGAACTCCGCGCCCGGGCGGCGGGCTTCCGGCAGGACGCCGGTCTCCACGAGCCCGTCCAGTGAGGCGCCGAGCAGCTCGAACGGCGTGAGCCCGCCCGCCCCGGCGGCCGTGGCGTCGGCCGCGTACGTCATGTCGGCCGGGACGTGGAACGCGGTCCGGAACCAGCCCGGCTCGGTCACGGCGAAGCGGATGTAGCCCGTCCCCACCGCCCGGAAGCGGGCCCGGGCGCCTTCGGCGGGGTCCTGGGCGGCGGGCAGGCCGTCGATCTCCGCCTCCATCGCCAGGGCCACCCGGGCCATCGCGGCCTGCGAGACCCCGTGCACCAGCGCCCCCCGGTCGGCGAAGTGCCGGTAGGCGGCGTTGGGCGACACCCCGGCGCGCCGGGTGACCTCGCGCAGCGAGACGGCGTCCGGTCCGCCCTCGCGCGCCAGCTCCAGGGCGGCTTCGAGCAGCGCGCTGCGCAGGTTCCCGTGGCGATACGTACTGCGCCTGGGCGGCGGTGGCGGTTCGGCTTCCGAAGGCATGGGGCCTCGATCCCTCGCTATATGTGGACGGCGTGAACTTCCAGGTATAGCCTACGGGGGATATGTGGACGCCGTCCACATAACTTCAGGGGGGAGCAGACCGTGCAGAAGGCCATTTCCCGCGACGGGACCGCCATCGCCTACGACCGCACCGGCGGGGGTCCCGCCCTCGTCCTCGTCGGAGGCGCCTACCAGGTCCGGGCAGACCCGAGGTGGGCCGTGCTCGCCGGGCACCTCGGCGAGCGCTTCACCGTCGTGACGTACGACCGCCGCGGCCGGGGCGACAGCGGCGACACCGCCCCCTACGAGGTGGCGCGCGAGATCGAGGACCTGGCCGCCGTCATCGCCGAACTCGAAGGCCCCGTCCGGGTGATGGGCATGTCATCCGGTGCCGTCCTGGCCCTGGAGGCCGCCGCCCACGGCGTCCCGATGAAGGAACTGGCCCTGTACGAGCCCCCGTTCGTCGTCGACGGCAGCCGCCCCCCGGTTCCCGCCGACTACGTGGACCGGCTGGACACCGCCATCGCCGAAGGCCGGCGCGACGACGCCGTCACCCTCATGCTGACCGCCGCCGTCCTCGTCCCGGCCGAGTTCGTCGGCCAGATGCGCGCGAGCGGCATCTGGAGCCACTTCGCGGCGCTGGCCCACACCCTGCCGTACGACGCCCGGGTCATGGACGGCACCATGTCCGGCCACCCCCTGCCCGCCGACCGCTGGGCGGCCGTACGGATCCCCGTGCTGGCCATCGGCGGCGGCGCGAGCGACCCCTGGCTCCAGTCCGGCGCCCGCGCCCTCGCCGACCTGCTGCCGGCGGGCCGCCACCGCACCCTGGACGGCCAGACCCACGACGTGGACCCGGCCGCTCTGGCGCCCGCGCTGGCGGAGTTCTTCGGCGGGGACCTGCCCTCAGCCTGACAGCTGCCGCCGGGGCCCGGGCAGCAGCTCGGTGGTGATCAGGGCCGCGACAGCGGCCAGGATCACCACCGGCGTCATACCCGGGCTGCCGACCAGCAGGATCGCCATCACCGCGCTGCTGACCGGCAGCCGCAGCACGCTCGCCCCCGCCGCGGCCAGCCCCGCCGCCACCGCGGGCACCACCCCCAGCCCGGGCAGCGGCGACGCCAGCACCCCGGCAGCGGCCCCGATGAACAGCGCGGGAAAGATCGGGCCACCGCGCATGCTGCCGAGGCAGAGCGCGTACCCGACGGTCTTGCACAGCAGTACGGCCACCAGCGCACCCACGCCCCAGGCCCGCGGATCACCGGCCAGCGCGGCCATCGTGGCCTGCCCGGACGAGGCCACGTCCACCGGGGAACGGCCCGTGACCAGCGCGTACGCGGCCGCGCAGACACCGGCGCCGAGCGCGCACAGGGCCGTACGGGCGACGGGGCCCTTCGCCACGAAGGCCGCCACCACCTGGCCCACGCCCACCGCCTCGCGCAGCACGGCCGCCACCACCACGGCCAGCAGCAGCGCCCAGCACACGTCGGCCGCGTCCAGCCGGGGCACGGGCCCGGGGAGTTTGACGGTCAGCCCGCCGGTCTGCAGGCCGGTCCAGCGCCCGAACCCGGTGAACACCAGGGCCCCCACCCCGCTGGACAGCAGGGCGGGCAGCATGACGGCGACCAGCTGCGGCCCGCCCACCCCCACCACCTCGATCAGCAGCACGGCCGCGATCAGCGGGCTCCCGAAGATGGCGGCGATGGCCGCGGCCGCCCCGGCCACCCCCAGCAGCGCCGTGGCCTGCGGGGTGGCCGGCCCGCGCGCGAGGTCCCTCAGCAGCAGGGCGAACCCGCTGCCCAGGGCGATCAGCGGCGCCTCCGGGCCCAGCACCGCGCCGAACGGCAGGCTCGCCGCCGCCGCGAGCACCACACCCGGCAGCACCTTGGTCGACGACCCGCCCACGGCCAGCCCGGCGGCGGGGACGTGCCCGCCGGCCCCGGGCAGCCGGGCCACCACCAGCCCCACGCCGATGCCGCCGGCCAGCAGCAGCGGCAGCGGCCACCACCACGGCGGCCCGTCCCAGCCGAGCGCGTGCGGCAGGCTCTCCCACAGCAGCCGCTGCAACTCGTGCAGCCCCGCGAGGAACCAGAAGCAGACCAGGGAGACCGGGATCCCGACCAGGGCGCAGAGCAGCAGGGTCCTGCGGTACGGAGGCGTCTTCAGCAGCCCCCGCAGCACCACCGGCTCGGCGGGCTGGGCCGATTGCGTCGCCGTCATGGATCGCTCCTTTCGGGCCGTCGGGACAGCCCGGTCTCCACCGCTCCGAAGAGCACTTTGACGACGAGCCCCACCACGATCAGGTCGGCGACCATCTGCACGGTGGCCAGCACCCGCCCGGTCCCGTCGGCGGGCGCGATGTCGCCGAAGCCCACGGTCGCGAACACCGTCACCGCGAAGTACAGGGCGTCGGTCCTGCTCAGCGGCTCGGAGAACGACTCCGGCCGGTCACGCGACAGCAGGAAGTACGTCGCCGAGAACAGCATCAGGAACAGCGGCACGGCGGTGCCCATGGCCTCCAGCGCCCGCAGCCTCGGACGGGCCGAACGGGCAATGGCTTTGACCTGCCAGACGATCAGGCACCCGAAGAGCAGCAACCCCCCGGCCAGCGCCGCGACGGCCGCGGCGCCGAAGCCGTAGTCGAGCGGAGCCGCGTAGTACAGGCAGGTCAGCAACACCCCCGACCCGACCGCCCGCAGCAGGTGCCCCAGCACCACCACGAGCCCGGAGCCGCCGCCCATGACCGCTCCTCACCGCCGCCTGACCCTCCCCGCATTCCAGCACCCCCACCCCCACCCCGCACCCCACACACGTCCACCCGGGCCCACGGACCCGCAGGCCCGGCCGCGCCCCCTCCCTCCCGAACGGAGTACTCGGCCCACCAGCCGATTTGATCACTATTCGTAGTGGATGTCCCCGCACCGGAGAGCCCCGGAGCCGCCGGGAGGGGTTCCGTCTCTGCAAGGACAACCCCCACCGAAGGGCACCGGACATGGCCCGTCATCCCGCAGCCCGCATCACGACCGCCATCGCCGCGGCAGCCGCGATCGCGCTCTTAGCCCCGGCGCAGGCGCACGCCGGCGCCATCGGCTCCACGCCGGTGGCCACCTTCGACTACCCCGTCGGGGGCGTCACCATGAAGGTCCCCACCGGCTGCATGTTCACCCATATCCTCCGGGGCGACGGCAAGAAGATCACCTACCAGAACGCCGGCGTCGACTGCGGCTTCGTCGGAGCCCTCAACGCGGGCCCCTGCAACTGGCGCATCGACTTCACCTACGCCGACACCAACAGCAAGACCTACAAGACCTCGCGCGGCAAGACCCATGCCGAATGCGAGATCCACCCCATGCGGAACAACGCGCCGCAGACGCTCCCCCGCTACGGCAAGGCGTGCGCCCACCTCAACATCAACGGTGTGCGCCGCGTCAGCCAGGGCCACCACATCACGAGTGAGCCGCGCATGACCACCCAGCCCGCCCCCGAAGACCCTGCCTGGGAGAGCAAGCGCCGACGTGCCGGTGGCGTCGCCGTCACCGCCGGGACGGTCGCGGCCCTCGCCGCCTTCGCGTTCCTCCCCGGGCTCCCGCACGTGATCGACTGGGGTGCGATCCTCGCGTCCCTCGCCGTCGGCGCTCTGGCGCGCTGGGCGTACCGGGCCTGGGCCGCCAGGGGCCGGCTGCCCTCGGGGTGACGTACGGCAGGGGCCTGATCCGATTTCGCGGATCAGGCCCCTGACCTGGAGAAGACGACGGGCGCTAGTTCGCGCCGATGGCGTACCAGTACGACTCCTGGACGATCCGCCAGACGATCTCCAGCTCCGCCGAGTTCCTGGGACCGTAGACGAGCGTCACGTCCTGGACCGGGTGGTGTACGCCCCACCCCGCGTCGATGACCTCGGCCTCGATCTCCTTCGGGAGCGTGACGTGGAGCGAGCCGTCGTGGTGGGGGTGGATGTGGGCGAACTCCCGGCCCCCCTGGAAGGCTTCGGCCGGGCCCGTGCCGATGCCCTCGGGCAGGAAGAGCGAGCGGGCGTGCGGGACCGAGACGAGCGTGGGGGCCATGTAGACGAAGGGCAGCGCACGCATCCGCCCCCACAGCTCCTCCTGCATCATGATCGGGGAGATCTGGGAGCCCTGGCCGTGCGGGGCCGGGCCGAAGACACGCGGGGCCGCGCCGGGGCGCGGAGGCAGGGAAAGCATGATGGTGTTCCTTTCCGGCCGGCGGTGAGCCGGCCGCGGCGTGAGCGCTCGAAAGAGCTGCGGCATCCACGCTTCACTCATCTGCTTTTGCCTTGGTGGCGAGCCGGTCGAGGACGCGCCCGGCCGACCGCCGAAATGCAGGAAGGGCCTGATCCGATTTCTCGGATCAGGCCCTTGACCTGGTCTTACTCTGTCGGGGTGGCGGGATTTGAACCCACGACCTCTTCGTCCCGAATCAACGTGGGCGGTGCATGGAACAAGGTTGATCGACCGTCCCAGCTGCGGCAATAGCCCGTCGTTGTCCGTGGCCGTCCGCCGACGTACACCCCTGTTGTCACTCAGTTAGACACTCACCTGGCGCTGCTTGCGTGGTTCCGCCCCTCGCCGGTGTCGACGGCTAGCGGACGACGGAAAGCACCACCACCGCCACTAGCAGGACACCAAACCACAGTGGAACGCCGGCCTTGGTGAACCGCCCATGCTTGTCTCTGGGCTGCGGTCGCCGTCGTTTCGCCATCCCCACCTCCATGCCGGGCCTCCAGCAGGCCTTGGGCACAGGGTGCTGAAGGAAGCCGCGCGCCGACAGGCGTACGGAGGTTGCTACGGGAGCACCGCAGCCGCACCACGCACCACCTGGAACAGGCGTTGGGCTAGACGATGCATGACATGCAGTCAGGGATTCGATCCGATCGGCCTCGCGAACATTGCTACCTCATCCAAGTGATGCAACGTTGCTACAGTGGGTGAATCAACGATCGTTGAGACTCTGGAAACGATCGTTGAATCGCCTGCTCACCCGGCGTGTCGGGTGATGCAAAAGGGCCCGACCCGGCGGGAACCAGGTCGAGCCCTAGCGATGCAGTGGCTGGGCCCGGCCGACCTGTTACCGGCCGGGCTCACTCAGTGAGCCCGCAACGGCGGGACCAGCGTCCACGGGCAGCTACTGCATGAACTGGCCCGCGCAGGCGATGATCGCTACGAGTAAGCCCACCAATCCGATGGAGATCTGCGCTTTCTCGGCGCTAGTCCACTTCTTGCGGGGCTTACTCATGTTCTGAGTCATCACCGCTCCCTCCCTCTTCTCCAGACCGGCACCAGGTTGCGCCGGGGCCTTGAAACCCTCTTGTTTTGTTGAGAGTTCGAAGGAGAAGCAGATGGAGCATGAACAAGCATACTGGCGCGCTAACCTCACACGGCTCGGTGGCGGCAACTGATCGAGCTCAGGTGAGTGGGCAGTTTGGGCGGCGCGGCGTGCGACACGCACGTCCTACCAGCATCCCCGTCCCCAACTCCCATCCCGTCTGCCGTCGACCCACACGTATGTGGAGCGGGCGCGGTGCCGGGCGTCCAGGTGGAGCGCGCCACTGTACGAACGACCTGGACGCCCGGTGCCGTGTCTGCTCGGCTTGTCCTGGGTCGACGGCAGACGGGATGGGAGTTCCCCCGCCTCAGCCCCATTCGGCCGGCACTCGCGAGCGGCGCCCTGGCCATCCCGGAGCCTGAGCGCCCCCGCCGGAGGCATGTTCGGTGAGGGAGGAAATCAGCGGCCCCGCTTGGGGCTCGGCTCATGCCTTCGGGCCTATCCCGTCTGTAGGGGCGGGCGTCGGCGCAGCGCGCGCGGAGCGGGCCGAAGGCAGGAGCGTCGCGCGGAGCGGAGCCGGGAAGCCCGCCCGGCGGAGCGGAGCGCAGCCGGGTGCTTGATGAGGTAGAGAAACCTGTAACAGGTCCGCGTGACTCCTACGGCTTGGCCGTGGTGAATGCGTCGGCGATAGCGCGCATGGCGTCCGTGATGGCGTCGGCTCCCGCTTCGGCGAAGAGCGCGGCCTTGTGGGGCTTGTTGGCGTAGGCGATGACCGTTGCGCCGGCTGCGTGAGCGGCCTGGATGTCGGTGAGCGAGTCACCGGTGAGGGTGCAGTCCTGTACCCCCACCCGCGCCTGCTCCGCTGCCCTGATGATCGGGAACGGGGGCTGTATCGGAGGGAGCTCCGGCAGTGTCCCGGTCGACCACCGTGAGGTGCCCCCCCAACCGTGAATCTCCAGGAAGCGCTGGACGCTCAGCAGGCCTATTGCACTGCCTTCAGCACCGACTTGGGGTCGCCGTCGTAGACAAGGTGAGGCTCGTCAGGCTCTGGGGGCACGAACCGGGTGCGGTATCGGAGCAGGTCGGACTCCGCGAAGTAGATCGAGTTCGGATCATCTTCGTGCTGGGCGTTGCGCTTGCTGACGCGGGACCAGAGCTCTTCGTGGCTGGCCTGGAGGTAGACCATCACCGAGATGGCGCCAGCCTCGGTTGCGATTGCCCGCCAGCGAGAGCGGTCTTGCGGCGTCCAGAAGCCATGGTCCACCACGACGTCGTGTCCTGCTTTGAGTTGCTCACGGAGCTCGGCCGAGATCTCTTCGAGGATCGGGCGCTCAAGCGTCGGGAACGTGCCTCGGGGGAAATCGACTCCGTACACGCCGTGCCGGCGGAACATCTCCTCGTCGGGGCAGAGCCTGATGAACCCGCGGGCGGTTAGAGCGCGGGCAAGGGTTGTCTTGCCGGAACCAGGGAGCCCTGCCATGAGGACGCAGACAGGCTGAGTGGCCGTCACTGAGCGACTTCCGATTCGGTTTGCCACGTGCGTCCGGGGCTGCCGAGGTCGACACCGTACTCGACAACGGTGCCTTCGCTGTCGACGAACTTCGCAGTCATCACGACCACCGGCTCGTGCGGCGCCGTGGCGGGGTCCAGCCCCAGGAGCTCTGCGTCCTCGGGAGTCAGCAACCGCGCGGAGGCGGTGTCGAACCGGTGCGTGATCGGTCGGCCGGTGGCCTGAGCGATGAGTTGCAGCGACGTTCCTCCGGTCAGCCGTGCGCTCTTCGCGAGCTGCGGAACCAGCTCCTCGAAACGGGCAGGGATCCACGATGTCGAGTGCGCCACGATGCCGTGCCGGTCGCGGTAGACCCGACTCCGCCGGATGACGTTCGAGCCGGGCTTCACGTCCAGGGCTTGCGCCACGTCAGCGGGCGCCGGCACGACCGAAGCCTGATGGGAGTCGGACCGTTCACCGGTTCCCCAGCTGGAGCCGGTGCGGTGGCCTCGGTCCTGGCGCTGAGAACCTGAGGACATGGGGGCGGGGCGGTCCAGAACCTCGGTCCCGATTCCGTGAATCCCCCTGACGAGCCCCTCGTTGCGGAGCTTGCGCAGGGCCTTCTCCGCCGTCGCGGTGCTGACGCTCCACTCGTGCGAGAGGTTCTTGATGCTCGGCAGAAGCGTGCCCGGCTGAAGATCGCCGGATGTGATCAGTTCCGCGTAGTGGGCGGCAATCTGCGCGTAGGGCGCTCGATTGTCGGCCTGGTCCGCCATGGCTCCAACTCCCCAATCCCTGTGGCTACTTCCCTAGCATACCGCTTGACACCCTAGGGTGCCCTAGGGAACCTTAGGCATGTGCCGCTCGCTGCATCGATGAGCGAGGCATGGCACCAACTACGCCTTGTCCGGGGACGGCGCTCAACCGCCAAGAAGAACCGCCGCCCCCGTCCCTAGAGAGGGAGCTTCCATCATGCCCGCTTCTGATGTGGTCTACCGCCGGTCGGCGTTAGGGGCCTGTCCCGCGTGCCTGGAGGGCCGGTGTGCCGATCCCGCTGAGTGCCTGTACTTCCTGACCTCGCGTCCGTGGGCCGACTGCTCCGCCTGTGAGGGTTCTGGCTGGGCGGGTGAGGACGCTGATCCGGCGCTGGTCTTCTGCGAGTACTGCGGGGGTTCCGGCCTCAACGAGCACACCGTCCGCTCGGTCGCGTTGATCGAAGTCAGCGAGGGTGCCAAGCGGCGGCACGCGGCTCACGTCGCCCGCCTCACCGCGCGCGTACTGGTGTCCCCGGCTCCCGTGACGGTGGCTGCGTGACCCGCTTCCCCGTCGCCCCCGAGGCCGTGGCCGGTGCTGCGGCCTCTCTGGGCACCGACCCGCTCACCCTCGCTGATCTCCTGCGGGTCGCCTCCGCCCCGGACTTCGACCGCTGGCAGGAACAGGTCCGCCGGAACGGTGGCTGCTCGGACCCGATTCACCTGTCCGGCTCGACCGTGACCCGTGACCGCCGCACCGGCGACGTCCTCTACTCGTACTCGACCGCCGACGAACCCGGCGGCCGGTTACGGGTCGCCTGCGGCAACCGGCGGGCCTCCCGCTGCCCCTCCTGCGCCTGGACCTACGCCGGGGACACCTACCACCTGATCCGCGCCGGGATCACCGGCGACGAGGGCAAAGACGTCCCCCTCACGGTCCGCTCCCACCCCCGGGTCTTCGCCACCCTCACCGCCCCGTCCTTCGGCCCCGTCCACAACCGCCCCGCCTCCGGCCGCTGCCGCTGCGGCACCACCCACCCCGAGACAGACGCTCTCCTGGGCACGGCCCTGAACCCGGAGCGGTACGACTACGCGGGCGCGGTGCTCTGGAACAACTACGCCGGTCAGCTCTGGCAGCGCTTCACGATCTACCTGTGTCGCGAGATCGCCGCCCGCGCCGGGATCACCCAGACGGCCTTGAAGGAGTCCTGCCGGGTCTCCTTCGGCAAGGTCGCCGAGTTCCAGAAGCGCGGAGCGGTCCACTTCCACACCGTCATACGCCTCGACGGACCGGACGGACCGCAGACTCCTCCACCCGTATGGGCCTCCGTCGCCCTGCTGGACGACGCGATCCGGGCCGCCGCCGGCCGAGTCGCCGTGAGCATCCCCGCCTCCGGCGGCTTACCCGCCCGCACCCTCGGCTGGGGCACGCAGGTGGACGTCCAGCCGATCGGCGGGCTCGGACACGAGGACCTGACCGAAGCCGCGGTGGCCTCCTACGTGGCGAAGTACGCCACCAAGGCTGCCGAGACCACCGGCACCGCCGACCGACGCATCGGCGAACTCGCCGAACTGGACAAGCTCCACCTGCCCACCCACACCCGCCGCCTCATCGAAGCCTGCTGGACGCTGGACTCCGCCTACCCGGACCGGCTCCTCGCCCACTGGTCCCACATGCTCGGCTTCCGCGGCCACTTCTCCACCAAGTCCCGCGCCTACTCCACCACCCTCGGCGCCCTCCGTCAGACCCGCGCCGACTACCGCGCCGCCCAGGAACGCCGGGAACGCGGACTTCCCGACCCCGACGACGCCCCGGAGGACTCCACGCTCGTCCTCGCCCACTGGACCTACGCCGGACACGGACACACCCCCGGCGAGTCCTGGCTCGCCCAGACCATCGCCCGCGACATCAAGACCAACCGAGACACCGCCCGCGAAGCGCTCGCGGATCTGACTGAAGACCAGGAGGGGGAGCGATGACCGTGATGGTGCAGCAGCCGGTTCTCTACCGAGTCGCCGACGCGACGCGGCTGTTGGGGCTGAGCCGGACGGTCCTCTACGAGTTGATCCGCTCGGGACGGCTCCGGACCGTCACGGAAGGCCGGGCCCGGCTCGTGCCGGCGTCCGCCATAGCCGAGTACGTCGCCCTGCTGGAGCGAGAAGCTGGGGCCCGGCTGTGACGAAGAGGCGTAGCCGCGGGGATGGCGGCCTTCACTGGGACGAGCGCCGACAGCGCTGGATCGCCACTGCGCAGCTCGGCTTCGATGCGAGCGGCAAGCGCATCGTGCGACGTGGGAGCGGCCGGACCAAGACTGAGGCCAAGAACAAGCTGAAGGAGGTACTCAGGGACCACGAGGACGGGCTCGCCATCGCGCCCACCAACTACACGGTGGCCGACGCGGTGAACGACTGGCTCATGTACGGGCTGGCCGGCCGAGACGCCAACACCGTGGCCACCTGCACTTCGCTCAGCCAGACCCACGTCATCCCCGCGCTCGGCGCGCGGAAGCTCCGGGAGCTGAGCGGTGAGGACGTCGACCGGTGGTTGGCCGCGAAGGCCAAGACGCACAGCACCCGCACGCTTCAGGCCATGCACTCGTGCCTGAACAGGTCCGTGAAACGGGCCATGGTCCGGGACAAGGTGAAGCGGAACATCGTGGAGCTGTGCTCGATCCCGACCGGCCAGCCCGGCCGACCGTCGAAGGCGCTCAGCCTCGCCCAGGCCGAGGCGGTGCTCAAGGCCGCAGAGGGGACGTCCGCGCACGCCTACATCGTGGTGGCCCTGCTCACCGGGGCCCGGACGGAGGAGATGAGGGCGCTCACCTGGGATCACGTCTTCTTGAAGGGAGACCCGGACGCGGTACCGCCCGTGCCCCCGCACATCGCGGTGTGGCGGTCGGTCCGCTCCACCGGGGACACCAAGACCAAGAAGTCGCGCCGGACGATCGCCCTGCCTGCCCGGTGCGTGGATGCGCTGTGGCAGCAGTTTGAAGATCAGGGGTGGGATCGGCTCGCCGCTGGTGATCAGTGGATGGAGAAGGGGCTCGTCTTCTCCTCCGCGACGGGGACAGAGCTGGACTCGACCAACGTCCGTCGGGCCTTCCGGCAGGCCATCGCCGGCGCCGAGGAGATCGACGCGAAGGAGTGGACCCCGCGCGAGCTACGGCACAGCTTCGTGTCGCTGCTCTCCGACAGTGGGGTCCCGCTGGAAGAGATCTCCCGGCTCGTGGGCCACTCGGGGACGGCCGTCACGGAGGCGGTCTACCGGAAGCAGATCCGGCCCGTGATCCAGACCGGAGCGACGGCCATGGACGAGATCTTCAAGACCGGTTCGAACCCGTAGTCACTCAGTTAGTCACTCAACGGAAACAGGTCAGGCACCTAGTAACGTTACTAGGTGCCTGACCTGGTCTTACTCTGTCGGGGTGGCGGGATTTGAACCCACGACCTCTTCGTCCCGAACGAAGCGCGCTGCCAAGCTGCGCTACACCCCGATCGTCGCCCTGAAGTGTTGCTGTCCTGGCGACATCGATTACTTTAGCGGACCCTCGGCCTGAGACGAAATCCGGTTTTCACGAGGGACCGGCACGGGCGGTCAGGCCTTCGGGGCCAGGGTCAGGAGCGTCGCCTCCGGGGGGCAGGCGAAGCGGACCGGGGTGAAGCGGTTGGTGCCGCAGCCGGCCGAGACGTGCAGGTAGGAGCGCTGCCCGTGCGTCTCGTAGGTGGACAGGCCCTTCACCCGCTTCGTGTCGAGGTCGCAGTTGGTGACCAGCGCCCCGTAGAAGGGGATGCACAGCTGTCCGCCGTGGGTGTGCCCGGCGAGGATCAGCGGGTAGCGGTCGGCCGTGAAGGATTCCAGTACCCGCAGGTACGGGGCGTGCACCACGGCCATCGAGAAGTCCGCGTCCGCCTCCGGGCCGCCCGCGACGTGCTCGTAGCGGTCCCGCTTGATGTGCGGGTCGTCCAGCCCGGTGAAGGCCAGCTCCAGCCCGTTCACCTTCAGCCGGGCCCGGGTGTTCGTGAGGTTCAGCCAGCCCGCCGCGTCGAAGGCGTCCCGCATGTCCTCCCACGGGTTGTGGACGGCGCCGACGACCGGCTTGTTGCCGTTCAGCCCGTGCCGGCCCTGCACCTTCTCGATCAGGTAGCGCCCGGGGTTGCGCAGCCGCGGCCCGTAGTAGTCGTTGGACCCGAAGACGTACACCCCGGGGAAGTCCATCAGCGGACCCAGCGCGTCGAGCAGCTCGGGCACGCCGTCCGTGTCGGAGAGGTTGTCGCCGGTGTTCACGACGAAGTCGGGGCGGAGTCCGGCCAGGGACTGCAGCCAGGCGCGCTTCTTGCGCTGGCCGCCGACCATGTGGATGTCCGAGACCTGCAGTACGCGCAGCGGGCGCATCCCGGCGGGCAGCACCGGAACCGTGATCCGGCGCAGTCGGAAGGAGCGGGCTTCGAAACCTGCGGCATAGGCCACACCGGCGGCCCCCACCGCCGCGATCGAGGCGGTCACCTTCAGGGGGACTCCGTAACGCGCGTGCATGCCCCCATCGTCGCAGACCGGGAAAACCGATGGACGCCGCAGGCCCCGCACCTGGCAGACTCAGGGGCATGACCACGCTCAAGGCCAAGCTCCAGGAAGACCTCACCACCGCCATCAGGGCGCGCGACGAACTCGCTTCGTCCACCCTGCGCCTGACCCTCTCCGCCATCACCAAGGAGGAGGTCGCGGGCAAGGAGGCACGCGTGCTCTCCGACGAGGAAGTCCTCAAGGTGATCGCCAAGGAGGCGAAGAAGCGCCGCGAGGCCGCGGAGGCCTTCGCCCAGGGCGGCCGCGACGAGCAGGCCGCGCGGGAGACCGCGGAGGGCGAGTTCCTGGACGCCTACCTGCCCAAGCAGCTCAGCGACGACGAGCTGACCGCGATCGTGGCGCAGGCCGTCGAGGAGGCCAAGGCGGCGGGTGCCGAGGGGCCGCGTGCCATGGGCGCCGTCATGAAGATCGTGAACCCGAAGGTGGCGGGTCTGGCGGAGGGCGGCCGGGTCGCCGCGGCCGTCAAGAAGCAGCTGTCGTAAGGGCAGGCAAGCGGAAAGGGGAGGGCCCCGGCCGGTGATCCGGCCGGGGCCCTCCCCTTCGTCCTTCTCCTGCTACGGGGTCGCGCCTCCGCCATCGCCCGTCGGGCCCGGGACCACCGGGACCTCGGGGACCTGGCCGCCTCCGCCGCCCGCCGCGGCACCTCCGGCGGCAGCTCCGCCGCCTGCCGCGGCACCTCCGGCGGCTGCCCCGCCGCCTGCCGCGGCACCTCCGGCGGCAGCTCCGCCGCCGGGCTTGCTGTCACCGCCGGGCTTGCCGGGCTTTCCGGGCTTGCGCGGGGTGACGGGCGGCGGGGTCGTGCTGCCCCGGCCGCCGTTGCCGCCACCGGTGCTGCCGTTCCCGGTGCCGCCGCCCCCGACCGAGGGCTCCGGGACGCTGACCCCCGCGAAGTTCGGGGCCTCGCGGCCGGCGAGCGCGCCCGAGACGGCGTCCTTCCAGATCGGGCCGGGCAGACCGCCGCCGAAGACCTTCGGGTAGTACTGCCCGCCGATGGTGATGTCCTCCATCGAGATCTTCTTCGAACCGCCGGAGCCGACCCACACCGCGCCGGACATGTTCGGGGTGTAGCCCACGAACCAGGCGTTGTAGCGGTTGTCGGTGGTACCGGTCTTGCCCGCGTTGTCGCGGTCGGTCAGACCGGCCCGCTCACCCGTACCGGAGTCGACGACCCCGCGCAGCAGGTGGTTGATGGTGTCGGCCGTCTCCTGGGACATCGCCCGGTCGCACTTGGTCTTCGGCACCGCGAGCGCCTTGCCGTGCGCGTCGGTGATCGACTCCAGGGCGACCGGGGTGCAGTAGACGCCCCGGTTGGCGAAGGCGGCGTACGCGTTGGCCATCGTCAGCGGGGACATCTCGGCGGAGCCGAGCGCGATGGACGGCTCCTCGGGCAGCTTGACGCCGCTGGCCGGGACCACGCCGAGCTTCTGCGTCATCTCCGTCACCGGGCAGATGCCGATGTCCGAGATCATCTGCACGAAGTAGGTGTTGATGGACTTCTCCATCGCCGTCTTCAGCGCGTACGGGCCGGCCTCGTCCCGCGTCTCGTTCTCGGCGGTCTGCAGCTTGCCGTTGCCGGCCGGCAGGTTCTGCCAGGCCGGGCCCGAGCAGCGCGACACCGGGCTCGGGTACTCCATCTTGTTCGGGGCCGAGTAGACCTTCGTCGGCTCCATGCCCTGCTCTATGGCGGCGGCCGCGATGAACGGCTTGAACGTGGAGCCCACCTGGAAGCCGAAGTTGGAGCCGCCCATCCGCTTGTCCACGGAGTAGTTGATCTGCGTCTCGTTCTTCCCGAAGCCGTACGGCTTCGACTGGCCCATCGCCAGGACCTTCCCGGTGCCCGGCTGGACCATGGTCACGGCCGTGGCGATCGAGTCGTCCTCGTTGACGTGGTCCTTGATCGAGGCGTTGGCGGCCTCCTGCGACTGCGGGTCCAGCGTCGTACGGACGGTCAGGCCGCCCTGGTTCCAGACCTTGGCCCGCTCCTCGCGGGTCTTGCCGAAGACCGGGTCGGAGAGGAAGGTGGCGCGCACGAAGTCGC
Organism: Streptomyces sp. NPDC037421; assembly: GCF_055602105.1. NCBI lineage: Bacteria > Bacillati > Actinomycetota > Actinomycetes > Kitasatosporales > Streptomycetaceae > Streptomyces > Streptomyces sp. NPDC037421. Next base: position 15,711 of record NZ_JBVJWV010000008.1, on the reverse strand, counting down.
AGAAGAAGCCCGCGCCCTTGACCGCGGTGATGCAGCCGTTCTTGGGCCGGGTCACCTTCAGCGTGACCGGCTTCGCCTTCGCCTCGTCCGCCTCGGCCTGCGAGATGTCCTTGACGTCGGCCATGCGCTGGAGGACGACGTTGCGGCGCTTCATCGCCTCCTGGCTGTCGTTCACCGGGTCGTACCGGCTCGGCGACTGCACGAGGCCGGCGAGCAGCGCCGACTCCTCCAGCGTCAGGTCCTTGGCGGGCTTGCTGAAGTAGCGCTGGGAGGCGGACTCGATGCCGTACGCCCCCTGCCCGAAGTAGGTGATGTTGAGGTAGTTCTCGAGGATCTTCTTCTTCCCGAGCTCCTCCTCGACCTGGATCGAGTACTTCAGCTCGCGGATCTTGCGGCCGAGGCTCTTCTCCTGGGCCTCGCGCACCTTCGTCTCGTCGTCGCCGGCCTCTTCGACGAAGACGTTCTTCACGTACTGCTGCGTGAGCGTGGAGGCGCCCTGCGCCGCCCCGCCCTCCTGCGCGTTGCGGTTCACCGCGCGGAGGATGCCCTTGAGGTCGACCGCGCCGTGTTCGTAGAAACGCGAGTCCTCGATGGCGACGATCGCCTTCTGCATGTACGGCGACATGGCCGTGAGCGGCACGACCTGCCGGTCCCGTGAATAGACGGTGGCGATCAAGCCACCCTCGGCATCCAGGATCGTGGTGCGCTGGCTCAGCGGAGGCGTCTTCAGATTGGCCGGGATCTCATCGAAACCCTCGACCGTGCCCTTGGCGGCGAGGCCCAGAGCGCCGGCGCCCGGGATCGCGATGCCGGCAAGTACGACTCCGGAGAGAACCGACACCCCGAGGAACTTGGCGGCCTGCTGCGGCCCCGTCAGCCCTGCGCCCGAGCGCTTCTTTCCCATAGAGGGCAGCCTACGTTCTCATTCACCGGACATGCGCGAATGCCTTGGCCTAAGCTGTCCCCAACTGTCACAGCAGTGCGGTGCGACATCAACCCCTCGGCTTGATTTTCACCCTCCCCGAATGGGGTGGACTCATGTCCGAATCCCGCCCTTCGCTCTGACGGCCGCTCACCGGCGCCTCCCCGATTTCACCCGAATCGCCGGAATGGCCGGGCATGTCGCCGGATCACTCCGTCGGGTGATCTGCCGCTTACCCATAGTCCGTTCGGACCATTCAAGATTGGGCCCGTCGGGGGTGTTGCACTGTGCCCGCCTTCCGTAACGTCCTCAACTGGCAGCGGTGAATATGCCGCTACCGCCGTGGGGGAGCCTCGATTCGGGAGAGGACGGCACCGGGATGGGCTGGGTTACCGACTGGAGTGCGCAGGCAGCCTGCCGCACTACCGATCCGGATGAACTGTTCGTTCAAGGAGCGGCACAGAACAGGGCCAAGGCGGTGTGCACCGGGTGTCCGGTGCGGACCGAGTGCCTGGCCGACGCACTCGACAATCGCGTCGAGTTCGGAGTGTGGGGCGGCATGACCGAGCGGGAACGACGCGCACTGCTGCGCAGGCGTCCCACCGTCACCTCGTGGCGACGGCTGCTCGAAACCGCCCGCACGGAGTACGAGCGCAGTACGGGCATCCTCACCGTGGATGTCGACGCGGAGATCGACGTGACGTACGAGACCTACGCGGCAGCCGGGTAACCACCCGGGCGCCGCGCCGGCACCACTCGTACGTACGCCTATGCTCCTCCGGCCGGAACCCCGGCCGCGAGTCGCTCTCCGATGGCCCGCAGCCCGGCGAGGTCGTGCACATCGCCGGGCAGGGCGGCCACTTCGGCCACCGCCACCTCCGGGTGAAGAGAGGTGAAGCGATCGCGTGTGCGCTGCTCACGCGCGATCACCTGCATCCGCTCGGCATGCAGGCGCAGCAGTCCTGCGGTGATCTGGTCCAGGTCGTTCGCGTCGTTCGCGTCGTTCGCGTCGTTCGCGTCGTTCGCGTCGTTCGCGTCGTTCAGGTCGGTCGCGTCGGTCGCGTCGGTCGCGTCGGTCGCGTCGGTCGTGCCGTCCGCGTCAGCGGTCGTCCCGTCCTCGCCGCCCACACCGGGGGAGCCGTCGTCGGCGGCGTCACGAAGTCCAGCTTTCCCGGACTTCTGATCGACAATGCCGCCTTCTTCAAGATTCTCTGCGGCGGCCAGCGCCCGCTCCGCCGACAGCTGTCCCGCGTCACTCCCGTGCACCCGGTTCAGCACCAGACCGGCCAGCGGCATCTTCTCCGCGGCCAGCCGCTCCACGAAGTACGCCGCCTCGCGCAGTGCGTCCGGCTCGGGAGCCGCGACCACCAGGAAGGCCGTACCGGGAGCCTGGAGCAGCCGGAACGTCGCGTCCGCGCGCGTCCGGAACCCTCCGAACATCGTGTCCATCGCCGCCACGAACGTCTGTACGTCCTTCAGCAGCGAGGCACCCATCAGCTTGCTCAGCGTGCCGGTCATCATCGACATGCCGACGTTGAGGAACTTCATCCCGGCCCGGCCGCCGACCTTCGCCGGAGCCATCAGCACCCGGATGAACTTCCCGTCCAGGAACGACCCCAGCCGCTTCGGCGCGTCGAGGAAGTCCAGCGCGGACCGGCTCGGCGGGGTGTCCACCACGATCAGGTCCCAGTCGTCCCTGGCCCGCAGCTGCCCCAGCTTCTCCATCGCCATGTACTCCTGCGTGCCCGCGAACCCGGCCGACAGGGACTGGTAGAAGGGGTTCGCCAGGATCGCCCGCGCCCGCTCGGCGTCCGCGTGCGACTCGACGATCTCGTCGAACGTCCGCTTCATGTCCAGCATCATGGCGTGCAGTTCGCCGTCGCCCGCCCCGCTGCCGCCGGTGCTCCCCTCTATGCCGGGCACCCGGCGCGGGGTGTTGTCCAGCGAGTCGATCCCCATCGACTGGGCCAGCCTGCGCGCCGGGTCGATGGTCAGCACCACCACCTTCCGCCCGCGCTCGGCCGCCCGTACGCCCAGCGCGGCCGCGGTCGTGGTCTTGCCGACCCCGCCCGCGCCGCAGCACACGATGATCCGGGTCCCCGGATCGTCCAGAAGCGCGTCGACCGCCAGCCGCTGCGGCGTGTCCAGCCCCATGCTCTCCCCGCCCCCGCTCATTCGGCGCCCACCTGCTTGCGCAGCTCCGCCGCCAGCTCGTACAGCCCGGCCAGCTCCATCCCCGAGCCGAGCAGGGGGAGTTCGTACGTCGGCACGTCGAGCCCCGCCAACACCGCGCGCTGCTCCCGCTCCAGCTCCACCCGGCTCGCGTGCTCGGCTGCCTGCGTCAGGAGCGGCTCCACCAGCCGCTCGGCCAGCCCGCCCCGCCGCGCCCCGCCCAGCCCGGCCCGGGACAGGGCCTTGGCGATCTCCGTGCGGCGGCCCTCCGCGGCCGCGCGCAGGGTGTCCTCGTCGAGGTGGTGCGGGCGCACCATGTTGACGATCACCCGGCCGACGGGAAGCCCCGCCTCCACCAGCTCGTCGATCCCGTCCGCGGTCTCCTGGACGGGCATCTCCTCCAGCAGGGTCACCAGGTGCACGGCCGTGTCCGGGGACTTGAGCACCTTCATGACGGCCTGCGCCTGGTTGTGGATCGGCCCGAACCGGGCCAGCCCCGCCACCTCGTCGTTGACGTTCAGGAAGCGGGTGATCCGCCCGGTCGGCGGCGCGTCCATGATCACGTGGTCGTAGACGAACCGCCCGGCCTTGTCCTTGCGCCGCACCGCTTCGCACGCCTTGCCGGTCAGCAGGACGTCCCGCAGACCGGGCGCGATCGTCGTCGCGAAGTCGATCGCGCCGAGCTTCTTCAGGGCGCGGCCGGCCGAGCCGAGCTTGTAGAACATCTGGAGGTAGTCCAGCAGCGCCCGTTCGGCGTCGATGGCGAGCGCGTACACCTCACCCCCGCCCGTGCCGGGCGCCACGGCGATCTTCCGCTCCTCGTAGGGGAGCGATTCCGTGCCGAATAGCTGTGCGATGCCCTGCCTGCCCTCGACCTCCACGAGAAGAGTCCGCCTGCCCTCGCGCGCGAGGGCCAGCGCGAGTGCGGCGGCGACCGTGGTCTTGCCGGTGCCGCCCTTGCCGCTGACCACCTGGAGCCTGCTCACAGCGTCCGAGCCTAACCACTCCTTCTCAGGCGTTACGCTCGCCCCCATGACCAAGAAGTTCGAATACGCGACGGTCCCCCTGCTGGTTCACGCCACCAAGCAGATCCTGGACACCTGGGGCGAGGACGGCTGGGAGCTCGTCCAGGTCGTGCCCGGCCCGAACAACCCCGAGCAGCTCGTGGCCTACCTCAAGCGGGAGAAGGCATGAGCGGCGTCGTCGAGGCCCGGATCTCCGAGCTCGGCCTGACTCTGCCCGAGGTCGTCCCGCCGCTGGCCACGTACCAGCCGGCGGTCCGGTCGGGCGCGTACGTGTACACCGCGGGCCAGCTGCCGATGGTGCAGGGCAAGCTCCCCGTCACCGGCAAGGTCGGCGCCGAGGTCTCCGCGGAGCAGGCGAAGGAGCTCGCGGCGACGTGCGCGCTGAACGCGCTGGCCGCCGTCAAGTCCGTGGTCGGTGACCTGGACCGGATCGCCCGTGTGGTGAAGGTCGTCGGCTTCGTCGCCTCGGCCCCCGACTTCACGGCGCAGCCGGGCGTGCTGAACGGTGCGAGCGAGCTGCTGGGTGAGGTGCTCGGCGACAAGGGCGTGCACGCGCGGTCGGCGGTCGGTGTGGCGGTGCTGCCGCTGGACGCGCCGGTCGAGATCGAGATCCAGGTCGAGCTGCTCCCTTCCTGACACCCCCCTCGCGCGGCTCGGCCGCAGGCGGCCTCACCGGCTTCGCGCCGCTGCGCCGGACCCCGTCCGGCGGGCCTGGGGCGGGGCCGGTTCCGGTGGCTGGGGCCGGTGCCCGTCTGCGGCCGGTGGGCCGCTGCGCGGGCCTGGCCCCTCCCCGCCCCTCACCCGTTCTCGCCTCAGCCGCCGCGCGGCATGTTCGAGGCGGGCTCAGCCAAATCCAGCCCCTCGGCGTTTGAGGCGCGGGGTCTGGGGCGGAGCCCCAGGGCCTTTCAGCACCGCCGGCGCCTGAGGCGCGGGTCCGGGCGCGGCCCGGGGAACGGGCGAAGGGCGGGTAGGGGACGGTCCCGCGCAGCGGCGGGCCGCCGCCCGGCCCAGACGCAGCCGGGGGCAGCTGCCTCCCGTAACCGCCCGGCCAGGGCAGCGGCAGTGCCCCCAAGATCCGCCCGGCCAGGGCAGGGGCCTCGAACATCGGGCCGGATGCCCGTAGCATCCCGCCATGCCGAATCAGCACGGTCAGCCCTCGCCCAGCCAGCCGCCCGCCGGAGGGCAGTGGTACCCCCCGGAGTGGCCCGACCGCATCCGCGCGCTCGCGGACGGGAGCCTCACCCCGGTGGAGCCCAGACGCGCCGCCACCGTGATGCTGCTGCGCGACACCCCCGCCGGCCCCGCCGTGCACATGCTGCGCCGCCGCTCCTCCATGGCCTTCGCCGGCGGCGCGTACGCCTACCCCGGCGGCGGCGTCGACCCCCGTGACGAGGACCACCGCATCGGCTGGGCCGGACCCGGCCTGGACCTCTGGGCGCAGCGCCTCGGCACGGACTCCGCCACCGCCCAGGCGATCGTCTGCGGGGCCGTGCGCGAGACCTTCGAGGAGGCCGGTGTGCTGCTCGCGGGCCAGACCCCCGACACGGTCGTCGGCGACACCACCGGCGACGACTGGGAGGCCGACCGCGAGGCCCTCGTGGCGCGCGAGCTGTCCTTCGCCGAGTTCCTCGACCGCCGCCGCCTGCTGCTGCGCTCCGACCTGCTCGGGGCGTGGGCCCGCTGGATCACCCCGGAGTTCGAGCCGCGCCGGTACGACACGTGGTTCTTCGTCGCCGCCCTCCCGGAGGGGCAGCGCACCCGCAACGCCTCCACCGAGGCCGACCGGACCGTCTGGATCCGCCCCGCCGACGCCGCCGACGGGTACGACAAGGGCGAGCTGCTGATGATGCCGCCGACCATCTCCACCCTGCGCTCCCTGGAGCCGTACGGGAGCGCCGCCGACGCGCTCGCCGCGGCCGGCGGGCAGGACCTGACCCCCGTTCTGGCCCGGGCCGCGCTGGAGGACGGCGTACTCGTGCTCAGCTGGCCGGGCCACGACGAGTTCACCAAGCGAGTGCGCCCGGGAGACCCCGCATGACCGATGCCGCCGCCCTCCCCGGCCAGCCCCGGGGGACCGTCTCCTCCGGGCCGGCCACGGCCCGCGCGGTCAACGTCCTGGCCCCGAACGCCTCGGCGATGACCCTGGACGGCACCAACACCTGGCTGGTCTCCGAGCCCGACTCCGAGCTGGCCGTCGTCATCGACCCGGGCCCCCTGGACGAGGGGCACCTGCGGGCGGTCATCGGCGCCGCCGAGCAGGCCGGCAAGCGGGTCGCGCTGACGCTCCTCACCCACGGGCACCCCGACCACGCCGAGGGCGCCGGCCGCTTCGCCGAGCTCACCGGTACGAAGGTCCGCGCCCTCGACCCCGCGCAGCGCCTCGGTGACGAGGGCCTGGCCGCCGGGAACGTCATCCGCACCGGCGGCCTGGAGCTGCGCGTGGTGGCCACCCCCGGGCACACCGCCGACTCGCTCTGCTTCCACCTGCCGGCCGACCGGGCCGTGCTGACCGGCGACACGATCCTCGGCCGCGGCACCACCGTCGTCGCGCACCCCGACGGCCGGCTCGGCGACTACCTGGACTCCCTGCGCCGGCTGCGCTCCCTGACCGTCGACGACGGCGTCCACACGGTCCTCCCGGGCCACGGTCCGGTACTGGACGACGCGCAGGGGGCGGTCGAGTTCTACCTCGCCCACCGCGCCCACCGGCTCGCCCAGATCGAGACGGCCGTGGAGAACGGGCTGACCACGGCAGAGGCCGTCGTCGCCCGGGTCTACGCGGACGTGGACCGCTCCCTGTGGCCGGCCGCCACGTGGTCGGTACAGGCACAGCTGGAGTACCTTCGTGATCACGGACTGATCCCGGGGGGACCCGAATGAACACGCTGTTCCTGACGCTCGCGCTGCTCGCGACGGCGGGATGGATCACCTCGACCCTGAACCTCAAGGTGCGGGCCCTGGAGGACAAGGCCGACCGGCTGGAGCGCAGGCTGGGCCTGGTCCTGGACCACTTCGGCATCGAGGAGCCCGAGCCGGCCGGGATGGACGAGGTGCGCGCGCTGGTGCGTGACGGCCGCACCATCTCGGCGATCAAGGTCTACCGGAAGATCACGGGCGCGGGCCTGGCGGAGGCCAAGCGGGCCGTGGAGGCCCTGGAGGAGCCCGCCGCCCCCAAGGCCTAGTCCCGCGGCGTCTTCGTCCCGTGCCGGGCCGTGTACTCGTCCGCGAGCCACGGCCCGAGGTCGTCGAGGTAGGCCCGCGCCACGGCGGGGTCGTCGACCGGGTCCAGTGCCACGGCGGCCGCGCGCCGCAGCTGGTCCGCCCGCTCGGGGTAGTACTCGCCGAAGACCTCCGCGGACTCGGCGAGGTCGCTGGTCCAGCCGCCCCACCGGGGCATGACCAGGGTGAACGCGGTCCGCACCAGGTGCCGGGAGAAGAACCGGTTCATCCTGCGGAACTCGGCGGGCTCCGAGGCGGCCTCGAACCGGGCCCGCCACCGCGGGAGCAGGGCTGCCAGGTCCCCGTTGGCCTCCCGGGCGAGCAGGCTGTCGGGCCGGTACCGGGGCAGGTGCTCGGCCAGGTCGTCGCCGAGCAGCGGGGTGCACAGGCAGGCGAGGAACCAGCCCAGGTCGTAACGTTCCTGCTCGCTCAGCAGCCGGTCCTTGCCGTACAGCAGGATGCCGACCCCGTCGATCTGCGGGAAGTCCTGGTCGAGCCCCCGACCCAGCACCTCCGCCGTGTCCCGGTCCTCGTCGCCCGGCTCCCGGTACAGGGCGATCAGCAGGTCGAGGTCGCTGCGCCCCGGCCGGGCCGTCCCGCGCGGCACGGAGCCGTAGAGGTAGGCGCTGTGCAGCCGGCGCCCGTACGCCTCCGCGACCCGGGCCCGCGCGGCCGCGACCAGGCCCGCGAACTCGGGCCGGACCCGCCCGAGGGACCCCTCCCGCTCGAAGTACCCGTACGCGTCCAGCCCTCTGTGCCCCATGGCCCTACTGTGCACGTCCCGGGCGCTGACCGGCCGGTATTAACGGCCGGTGCCGGGCCGTGCCGTACCGCCGGCCGTGCCGTACGGCCGCCGCAACGCGCGGAGGGGCCCCGTCCGCACCCGGACGGGGCCCCTCCGCGAAGACTGCCTCAGCTGGTCAGCGCGAGCGCTTGGCGAGCCGCTCCACGTCCAGCAGGATCACGGCACGCGCCTCCAGGCGCAGCCAGCCGCGGCCCGCGAAGTCGGCCAGGGCCTTGTTCACGGTCTCGCGGGAGGCGCCGACGAGCTGTGCCAGCTCCTCCTGGGTGAGGTCGTGGACGACGTGGATGCCCTCCTCCGACTGCACGCCGAAGCGGCGCGACAGGTCGAGGAGCGCCCGGGCGACACGGCCGGGAACGTCGGAGAAGACCAGGTCGGACATCTGGTCGTTGGTCTTGCGCAGGCGCCGGGCGACGGCGCGCAGCAGCGCGGTCGCGACCTCGGGCCGGGCGTTCAGCCACGGCTGGAGGTCACCGTGGCCGAGGCCGAGGAGCTTGACCTCGGTCAGCGCGGTGGCGGTGGCGGTGCGGGGGCCCGGGTCGAACAGCGACAGCTCGCCGATCAGCTCGCCGGGACCGAGGACGGCCAGCATGTTCTCGCGGCCGTCGGGCGAGGTGCGGTGGAGCTTCACCTTGCCCTCGGTCACGACGTACAGCCGGTCGCCGGGGTCGCCCTCGTGGAACAGGGCGTCGCCGCGTGCGAGGGTCACCTCGGCCATGGAGGCGCGGAGCTCCGCGGCCTGCTCGTCATCGAGCGCCGCGAAGAGCGGGGCGCGCCGCAGAACGTCGTCCACGAGTCTCTCTCCTATGTCGACCAGCCAGTGGGGACCGCTCCCCATTTTGCCGGACGGCTCAAACAGTGCGATCAATCACAAGGATGCCGGACGGATGGGCGTGCTGTGCGGCGAGAGGCCGATCGGGGTGGTGTTACCTGAGGTCCGGGCGGGTGTCAGCGGCCGGCCTTAGGCTGGCCGGGTGTCCAATAAGCCGGTGAGAGCACAGGCCAAGGGGTCCGCGGGAGTGACGGCGACCCAGAATTCAGCCGTGGGCGAACAAGCCCCCGTGGAGGCGTCCGAAAAGGTGCGACCTGTCCCCTTGGGCAAAGGTTCGGCCAAGAAACCGGTGGCGGCGAGGCCGGAATCCCGCCTCGCGATGGTCCGCCGGGCCCGCCGCATCAACCGCGAGCTCGCGGAGGTGTACCCGTACGCCCATCCGGAGCTGGATTTCCGCAATCCCTTCGAGCTCCTGGTCGCGACCGTCCTCTCCGCGCAGACGACCGACCTGCGCGTGAACCAGACCACCCCGGCCCTCTTCGCCGCCTACCCGACCCCCGAGGACATGGCCGCGGCCGTGCCCGAGGAGCTGGAGGAGATCATCCGGCCGACCGGGTTCTTCCGGGCGAAGGCGAAGTCCCTGCTCGGCCTCTCGCAGGCGCTGCGCGACAACTTCGGCGGCGAGGTGCCGGGCCGGATCGAGGACCTCGTCACCCTGCCCGGAGTCGGCCGCAAGACGGCCAACGTGGTGCTCGGCAATGCCTTCGGGGTCCCCGGGATCACCGTCGACACCCACTTCGGCCGGCTGGTGCGCCGCTTCAAGTGGACCGAGCAGGAGGACCCGGAGAAGGTCGAGGCGGAGATCTGCGCGATCTTCCCCAAGAGCGAGTGGACGATGCTGTCCCACCGCGTCGTCTTCCACGGCCGCCGGATCTGCCACGCCCGCAAGCCCGCCTGCGGCGCCTGCCCCATCGCCCCGCTCTGCCCGGCCTACGGGGAGGGCGAGACGGACCCGGAGAAGGCGAAGAAGCTGCTGAAGTACGAGAAGGGCGGCCAGCCGGGCCAGCGCCTGACCCCGCCCCCGGACTACCCGGGCCTCCCGGCGCTGCCGCTGGGAGCCCGTACGGAGCCCTGAGCGCGGTCTGTAGCGGGCGGCGGCGGGGCGGGTGCGGGGGCGTGCGGCGCCAGACCCCCGCGCCCCCGCGGAACGAATCGGGAACCGGACCGCGTTCAGCGGTGTGGGAGACGGTGTTGACAGAGGAATGCGGACAGGGGTGCCCATGACGCGCGGTACGCAGGACGAGACCACGGCAGCCGCCCGCGGGGGAGACGGCCTGGCCCTCACGACGGCCGGCCTGCCCGCCTGGCTCGACCCCGTCGTGGCGGCCGCCCGGAGCGTCCAGCCGCGCCAGCTCAGCCGCTTCCTGCCCCCGGAGGACGGCAGGGGCCGCCAGTCCGCCGTGCTGATCCTCTTCGGCGAGGGCCCGCGCGGCCCGGAGCTGCTGCTCCAGGAGCGCGCCGGCAGCCTGCGCTCGCACGCAGGGCAGCCCTCCTTCCCCGGCGGCGCCCTCGACCCGGAGGACGGTGACCCGCACACCACCGGCCCGCTGCGCGCCGCCCTGCGCGAGGCGGAGGAGGAGACCGGGCTGGACCCGGCCGGCGTCCAGCTCTTCGGGGTGCTGCCGCGCCTCTACATCCCGGTCAGCGAGTTCGTGGTGACCCCGGTGCTCGGCTGGTGGCGCGAGCCCTCGCCGGTCGGCGCGGTGGACCCGGCGGAGACGGCCCGGGTCTTCACGGTCCCCGTGGCGGATCTCACGGACCCGGCCCACCGGGTCACCGTGGTCCACCCGCGGGGGCACGAAGGCCCCGGATTCACCGTGGAATCGGCCCTGGTCTGGGGTTTCACCGCCGGCGTCATCGACCGGATCCTGCACTTCTCGGGCTGGGAGCGACCGTGGGACCGCTCACGTCACGTCCCGCTCGACTGGCACGCATGAGACGGTGACCCACGTGAACGTGCTGGACATCCTGTTGCTGGTCGCCGCCGTGTGGTTCGCGATCGTCGGCTACCGCCAGGGGTTCGTCGTCGGCATCCTGTCGGTGATCGGCTTCCTGGGCGGTGGCCTCATCGCCGTGGCCCTGTTGCCCCTGATCTGGGACCGGGTGACCGACAACGGCACCCAGGTGTCCACCACCGTGGTGGTGATCGCCGTCGTGGTCATCATCATCTGCGCCTCCATCGGCCAGGCGCTGACCACCCACCTGGGCAACCGGCTCAGACGCCACATCACCTGGTCGCCGGCCCGCGCCCTCGACGCGACCGGCGGCGCCCTGGTCAACGTCGTCGCCATGCTGCTCGTGGCCTGGCTGATCGGCTCGGCGCTCGCCGGGACCTCGCTGCCCACCCTGGGCAAGGAGGTCCGCAACTCCAAGGTGCTCCTCGGCGTGTCGCGCGTGCTGCCCGCCCAGGCGAACACCTGGTTCTCGGACTTCAGCTCCACGCTCGCCCGCAACGGCTTCCCGCAGGTATTCAGCCCGTTCTCGAACGAGCCGATCACCGAGGTGAAGGCCCCCGACCCGGCCCTCGCCCGCAGCGGGGTCGCCCAGCAGGCCAAGCTCTCGATCGTGAAGGTCGTCGGCACCGCGCCCAGCTGCAGCAAGGTCCTGGAGGGCACCGGCTTCGTCTTCGCGCCGGGCAAGGTGATGACCAACGCCCACGTCGTCGGCGGGGTCGTCGAGCCGACCGTGCAGATCGGCGGCGAGGGCAAGCTCTACGACGGCAAGGTCGTGCTCTACGACTGGGAGCGCGACATCGCCGTCCTGGACGTGCCCAAGCTGAAGGCCCCGGCGCTGGAGTTCACCGACAAGGACGCGACGGGCAGCAGCGACGCGATCGTCGCCGGCTTCCCGGAGAACGGCGCCTATGACGTCCGCGCGGCCCGTGTCCGCGGCCGGATCAACGCCAACGGCCCGGACATCTACCACCGGGGCACCGTCCGCCGCGACGTGTACTCGCTGTACGCGACCGTCCGCCAGGGCAACTCCGGCGGCCCGCTGCTGACGCCCGAAGGCAGGGTGTACGGGGTCGTCTTCGCGAAGTCGCTCGACGACCCGAACACCGGCTACGCCCTGACGGCGGACGAGATCCGCGAGGACATCCGCATCGGGAAGACCGCCGAGCGCCGGGTGGACACCCAGGGCTGCGCCCTCTGACCGGTACGCGAGCGCGTACCGGTCAGCGGGGCGCCGCTCCCGGGCGCGTCACCGGCTGCTCCTACATGCGTGGATGGCGCAGCCGCGCCGAGACCCAGCGGGCGCGGCGGCGGAGGATGCGCGGAATCCCGAGCCGGGGGTCGTGGCCGTCCCGGCCGGTCCTGTCGTGCGTGCCCGGCACCCTGGCCGAGCGGCGTTCGCGTGCGGTGTCACCGTGGTCGTGCGTCCAGCCCATACAACGAGCTGTGCCCGGGGTCCAAGGTCCGTAACCCCGTCCGGCGCGGCCAATTGGCCTATGCGCCGGGCAATTGAATGCCCGTAGGACTGTCGTACGGGCGGACCGACGGCCCGTCGGGCATTTCGCGGACGGTCAGTCAGGCGGCGCTGCCCCGCACTCCGGCGACGGTCCGTCAGCGGTCGGGCTCGGGGTCCTTGAGCCAGTTCAGCAGCTCGGTGGTGAAACCGTCCGGGTCCTCCTCGTGCGGGAAGTGCCCCAGACCGTCGAAGAGCCGCCAGCGGTAGGGGGCTTCGACGTACTCCCCGGAGCCGGCCGCGCTGCGCGTGCGCATCACCGGGTCCAGCGAGCCGTGCAGGTGCAGCGTGGGCACCCGTACGGGCCGCTTCATCCGCCGGTAGAACTGGAGTCCGTCCGGGCGGGCCATCGACCGCATCATCCAGCGGTAGGGCTCGATCGAGCAGTGCGCGGTGGACGGGATGCACATCGCCCGCCGGTACACGTCCAGATCGGCGTCCTCCGGGAGCAGCGGCCCGGACCAGTCCCGGATCAGCTCCCCGACGAGGGCCCCGCCGTCGGCGACGAGCTGCCGCTCGGGGATGAACGGCCGCTGGAATCCCCAGATGTGGGAACTCGCCCGGGTCTGGCCGAAGTCGGCCATCATCGCCGAGCGCCAGCGGCGCGGATGCGGCATGGAGGAGACGACCAGCCGGCGCACCAGCTTGGGCCGCATCACGGCCGCCGTCCAGGCGAGGTAGCCGCCCAGGTCGTGTCCGACGAGGGCGGCGTCCGGCTCGCCGAGGGACCGGATGACCCCGGTGATGTCGAGCGCCAGGTTCGCCGGGTCGTAGCCGCGCGGGGTGCGGTCGCTGCCGCCCACCCCGCGCAGGTCCATGGCCACCGCCCGGTATCCGGCGTCCGCGAGGGCGGTCAGCTGGTGCCGCCAGGTCCACCAGAACTGCGGGAACCCGTGCAGCAGCAGCACCAGCGGCCCGTCACCGGCCTCCGCGACGTGGAAGCGGGCGCCGTTGGCGGCGACGTCCCGGTGCGTCACCGCCCGCCCGCCGGGCAGGTCGAGCCGTACCGCCGTGGCGGCGGTGGGCGGATTGCCGGAGTCTGCCGAGGGCGCTGTCATGAGGACGAGCGTGCCACACCCACAGCCTGGTCACTCACCGGCCGCGGGTGCGGCTTGACGGTTCCCACCAGCGCGGCGGTCTGCTTGACGGAGTCCATGGTCTTCACGGGCGGCTTGATCTTCTTGAACTTCGCCACCGCCAGGAGCCCGATCAGGCCCGCGAGCAGCCAGAACGCGCCGCCGACGATGAGGAAGGACCAGGCCAGCCCGAGACCGAGATTGTGGATGCCGTAGGCCGCGGCGAAACTCAGTACGGGGAGGGAGAAGAGCACGAGCACGCCGGCGGCGATCGCGGCGCCGCTGCCGATGCCCGCGCGCTTGACGTCCTGCTTGATCTCGACCTTGGCGAGGGCGATCTCGTCGTGCACCAGGGCGGACATCTCGGCGGTGGCCGCGGCGACCAGCTGGCCGAGTGTGCGCTCGGCTCCCGGAGCCCCTTGGTCCACTGCGCTCATCTCTGTCTCCCTCTGTCGTCGTCTGCCGGCGGCTGTCCTCCGTCGTCCCTCAGATCATGCCGGACGGTCGGCGCGGGCGCTGGACCCGCCCGCCGCTTCGCCGGCGGCCGGCTCCGTGCTCCGGGCCCGCGCGAGGGCCACGGCCTCGGCCCTGCGGCGGTGTTCGGCGGCCTTCTCCTCGTGGATCCTCGCCATCCGCAGGTGGTAGTCCGGGTTGTCCTGCTCGTAGATGTCGGGGATCCCGTCGCGGTCCTCGTCGCGCTCCTCGGCCTCCGTCAGGGCCCGGTACGTGCGGTTGCGCAGCTTGAGCATGACGCTCGCGACGATCGCCGCGATGAGGGAGCCGATCAGTACGGCGGCCTTGACCTCGTCGGTGAGGACCTCGTCCCCGGCGAAGGCGAGTTCGCCGATCAGCAGGGAGACGGTGAAGCCGATGCCGGCGAGCGAGGCCACGGCGAGTACGTCGGGCCAGGCCAGGTCCTCGTTCAGCTCCGCCCGGGTGAAGCGGGCGGCCAGCCAGGTGCCGCCGAAGATGCCGACGGCCTTTCCGACGACGAGGCCGAGCACCACGCCGAGGGTCTCGGGGCGGGTGAAGACCTGTGCGATGGATTCGTCCGAAAGGGAGACCCCGGCGGAGAACAGGGCGAAGAGCGGAACCGCCAGTCCGGCGGACAGGGGACGCACCAGGTGCTCGATGTGCTCGCCGGGCGAGTGCTGCTCGCCCTCCCTGCGGGTGCAGCGGAGCATCAGGCCCATGGCCACGCCGGCGATGGTGGCGTGGACGCCGCTGTTGTACATCAGGCCCCAGATGACCAGGGCGAGCGGGACGTAGACGTACCAGCCGCGGACGCCGGCGCGCAGCAGGAACCAGAAGAGGGCCAGGCCGGCGACGGCGCCGCCGAGCGCCGCGAAGTTCAGGTCGCTGGTGAAGAACACCGCGATGATCAGGATGGCGAACAGGTCGTCGACCACGGCCAGGGTCAGCAGGAAGGCGCGCAGCGCGGAGGGCAGCGAGGTGCCGATGACCGCGAGGACGGCGAGGGCGAAGGCGATGTCGGTGGCGGTCGGGACGGCCCAGCCGGCGTTCGAGCCGTTCCCCAGGGCGTTGACCAGCAGGTAGACGAGCGCGGGTGCCGCCATGCCGCATATCGCGGCGATCACCGGGAGGGCGGCGGCCTTGGGGTCGCGCAGGTCGCCCGCGACGAGTTCGCGCTTGAGCTCGATGCCGGCGACGAAGAAGAAGACCGCGAGCAGTCCGTCGGCCGCCCAGTGCTGGAGGGAGAGGTCCAGGCCGAGGGAGGCCGGGCCTATGTGGAAGGACCGGACGCTGTCGAAGCTCGCCGAGACGGCGGGGATGTTCGCCCACATGAGGGCGGCGATCGCGGCCACCAGCAGCAGGACGCCGCCGACGGTCTCCGTGCGCAGGGCGTTCGCGACGAAGCGGCGCTCGGGCAGGGAGAGGCGGCCGAGCAGTTTGTGGCGGGGGGTGGGCGTTGCCACGGAGGAACCTCCGGTCGGTCGACGGCATGACACATGCAGTTGCCGACCAGACTTCCCGGCGCACCCTGAGATTTTTAGGACGTCAAATCTTGACGCTTTTCATATTTTACAGGGTCCGTCTTTTGCGGGGCCCGTTCGGTCATATCGGGTGATCTTCACCTTAAACGCGCGGGGGGGGGGGGGGGGGGGGGGGGGGGGGGGGGGGGGGGGGGGGGGGGGGGGGGGGGGGGGGGGGGGGGGGGGGGGGGGGGGGGGGGGGGG
>NZ_JBVJWV010000007.1:287406-300151 GCF_055602105.1 Streptomyces sp. NPDC037421 | reverse complement strand
CTACGAGGGCGAGGTCCGCTACGCCCGTGACGCGTTCGAGGGCCTGCGGCTGATGGACGCGCTGATCGCCGTCAAGCGCGGAGTCCCCGGCGCCGCCCTGCCCGAGCTCAAGCAGCGCCGCGTCGCCAAGCGGGACACCCCCGCCCTCCAGGCGGAGGAGCCGGAGGAGACCGGCGGCCGCTCCGACGTGGCCGTCGACAACCCGGTCCCCACGCCGCCCTTCTGGGGTACCCGCGTCATCAAGGGCATCCCGCTCAAGGACTACGCCTCCTGGCTGGACGAGGGCGCCCTGTTCAAGGGCCAGTGGGGCCTCAAGCAGGCCCGCGCCGGCGGAGCCACGTACGAGGAACTGGTCGAGAGCGAGGGCCGTCCGCGCCTGCGCGGCCTCCTGGAGAAGCTGCACACCGAGAACCTCCTGGAAGCGGCCGTGGTCTACGGCTACTTCCCCTGCGTCTCCAAGGGCGAGGACCTGATCATCCTCGACGAGCAGGGCAACGAGCGGACCCGCTTCACCTTCCCCCGCCAGCGCCGCGGCCGCCGCCTGTGCCTCGCCGACTTCTTCCGCCCGGAGGAGTCCGGCGAGACCGACGTCATCGGCCTCCAGGTGGTCACCGTCGGCTCCAGGATCGGCGAGGCCACGGCCAAGCTGTTCGAGTCCGACTCCTACCGCGAGTACCTGGAGCTGCACGGCCTGTCCGTCCAGCTGGCGGAGGCCCTGGCCGAGTACTGGCACGCCCGGGTCCGCGCCGAGCTCGGCTTCGGCGGCGAGGACCCCGAGAAGGTCGAGGACATGTTCGACCTCAAGTACCGCGGCGCCCGCTTCTCGCTCGGCTACGGCGCCTGCCCCGACCTGGAGGACCGCGCGAAGATCGCCGACCTCCTCCAGCCGGAGCGGATCGGCGTCCACCTCTCGGAGGAGTTCCAGCTGCACCCCGAGCAGTCCACCGACGCTCTGGTGATTCACCACCCCGAAGCGAAGTATTTCAACGCACGCTGACACGGACCGGCGTACACTGGTCGGTCCCAAACAGGCCGGTCACCTGTTCCCGAGGGAGATCATCCCGCGGGGCGAGGTGGCCGGCCTTGTCGTCCCCCAGAGAGGCGTAACCCATGACCAGCACCGTTCCCGCCCCCGTCGCCCGCACGGCCGACGGGCACGCACTGCAGGCGGTGCTGCTGGACATGGACGGCACCCTCGTCGACACCGAGGGCTTCTGGTGGGAGATCGAGGAACAGATCTTCCGCGAGCTCGGCCACCGCCTGGACGACTCCTGGCGGGACGTGGTCGTCGGCGGTCCCATGAGCCGCAGCGCCTCCTTCCTCATCGAGGCGACCGGGGCCGACATCGGCCTCGCCGAGCTGAGCGTCCTGCTCAACGAGCGCTTCGAGGCCCGCATCGCCGACCGGGTCCCCCTGATGCCCGGCGCCGAGCGGCTGCTGAGCGAGCTGGCCCGGCACAACGTGCCCACCGCCCTCGTCTCCGCCTCGCACCGCCGCGTCATCGACCAGGTCCTGCTCACCCTCGGCCGCGACCGCTTCACGCTGACGGTCGCAGGCGACGAGGTACCCCGTACCAAGCCCCACCCCGACCCGTACCTGATCGCCGCCGGCACCCTGGGCGCGCACCCCTCGCGCTGCGCCGTGATCGAGGACACCGCCACCGGGGTCGCCGCCGCCGAGGCGGCCGGCTGCCGGGTCGTGGCCGTCCCCTCCGTCGGCGTCATCGAGCCCGCGCCCGGCCGGACCATCGTCCGCTCGCTGGAGGACGTGGACCTCCCGTTCCTGCGCTCCCTCATCACTCCGATGAACTGAGCGCGCACGCTCCGTACCGAACAGAACGGGGGCGAGCCCCGGGCCTGACGGGAGGATCTTCCGCCCCTAACCCCGGAGGCCGAAATTCCATCCTGTCCGTGAGGGACATTTCAGGTGACCTTGGTCACCCGGCAAGCCCCCGACGAGCCCGTCCACAGGCTCCGGGGGCTTCCTTTGTGTCCGGATTGATCATCTCCTGACCGCATCTGCGAGGACTCCGGCATAAGCGGTAAGTCCGCACCCATCACGGTGCGATTACACCCCAACTCCTGCCAGTTCCAGCCATCCCGCCCCAGCCCACTAATGTCGACGCGGGCACTCCGCACACACCCTTGCCGCACCGGCCGCGCACCCTTGCGCCGGTACGCGCGTGGACCGATCGTCAAACACCGGCCCGATCGTTCCGCCCTGAACGGGCGACCGCCGCGAAGTGCCCTCTACGCCGCTTTGAACAAGTGCCGGGTGAGGGAGTACTTCCAGCATGAACCGCAAGACCATGGTGCTGACGGCCGCGATCGGCCTGCTCACCCCCGCGCTGTCCGCCTGCGGCAGCGCGAGCGGCGGAGGAGCAGCGTCCGGAGCGATCGTCGTCGGTACCACCGACCGGTTCGAGGCAGCCGACTACGCCCCCGCCCCCTTCGACCCCGCCTACGCCTACGACGCCGGCGCCTGGAACATCCTGCGCCAGACCGTCCAGACGCTCGTGCGCACCCCGCGCGGCGGCGGCCAGCCCGTCCCCGAAGCCGCCTCCGACTGCCGCTTCACCGACACCGGCAACGAGAGCTACCGCTGCACGCTGCGGCCCGGCCTGAAGTTCGCCAGCGGCGACCCGGTCACCGCCAAGGACGTCAAGTTCTCCATCGACCGCGTCCGCGCCATCAAGGACGAGAACGGCCCCTCCGCCCTCCTCTCCACCCTCGACACCGTCGAGACCAAGGGCGCCGACACCGTCGTCTTCCACCTGAAGACCGCCGACGCGACCTTCCCGTACAAGCTCGCCACCCCCGCCGCCGGCATCGTCAGCGAGAAGAACTACGAGGCCAAGAAGCTCCGCCCCGGCTTCACCGTCGACGGCTCCGGCCCGTACACGATGAAGGCCGAGGTCAAGGACAACCACCTCGTCCGTGCCGTCTTCACCAAGAACCCGAACTACAAGGGCGACGTCAAGCTGCAGAACGACAAGGTCGAGCTGCGCACCTTCGACGACTCCGCCACCATGGGCAAGGCGCTCACCGACGGGAAGATCCACGTCGTCTCCCGCACCCTGTCGCCCGCCCAGATCACCGAGTTCGCCAAGACTCCCCCCAAGGGCGTCAAGCTCACCCCGATGCCCGGCCTGGAGATCCGCTACATCGGCTTCAACACCGACGCCCCGACCGTCAACAACAAGGCCGTGCGCCAGGCCCTCGCCGCCGCCGTCGACCGCAACAACGTGATCTCCAAGGTCTACGGGAAGTCCGCGCAGCCCCTGTACTCGCTCGTCCCCACCGCCGTGCCCGGCCACGTCAACTCGTTCTTCAACAAGTACGGCGAGGCCAACACCGCCAAGGCCGCCGAGCTGCTCAAGGCCGCCGGGGTCAAGACCCCCGTCAAGCTGACCCTGAACTACACCACGGACCACTACGGCGACGGCACCGCCGCCGAGTTCGAGGCCCTCAAGACCCAGCTGAACTCCACCCAGCTGTTCGACATCACCGTCCAGGGCAACGAGTGGGGCACCTTCCGCCCCGCCCAGAAGAAGGGCGACTACGCCGCCTACGGGCTCGGCTGGTTCCCCGACTACCCGGACCCCGACAACTTCCTCGCCCCGTTCCTGGAGCAGGACAACTTCCTGGGCACGCCGTACGCCAACACCGCGGTGCGCACCAGGCTCATCCCCGAGTCCCGCCGCGCGGCCGACCGCAACGTCGCCGTGCCCGCGATCACGGAGATGCAGGACATCGTCGCCGACGACGTCCCCGTCCTGCCCCTGTGGCAGGGCAAGCAGTACGTCGCCGCACGCGACGGGATCACCGGAGTGGAATGGTCGGTCAACGCCATCTCCGACCTCCAGCTGTGGGAACTCGGCCGGGGTGTCAGCGGCTGAGACCGGCAGGACCGGCGGCGGACGTCGCAGGCCGGCGCAACGACCAGACAAGACTGTGAAGGAATTCGCGTGAAGAGACGTAACCAGTGGTTGGCAGCCCCGCTCGGCGCGGCCACTGCCGCAGCGCTGCTCAGCGGTTGCGGTTCGCAGGACGGCTCCGCCGCCGGCAACGGCAAGGGCGTGGTCATGGGCATATCCGACAAGGTGAAGTCCACCGACCCCGCGTCGGGCTACGACCCGGGCTCCTGGCTGCTCTTCAACAACGTCTTCCAGTCCCTGCTGACGTTCCCGAAGGGCGGCACCACCCCCGAGCCCGACGCCGCCCAGGCCTGCAACTTCGAGGGCGGCGACAGCAAGGTGTACAAGTGCACCCTGCGCAGCGGCCTGAAGTTCAGCAACGGCAACAGCCTGACCTCGAAGGACGTCAAGTTCTCCTTCGAGCGCACGCTGAAGATCAACGACGCCAACGGCCCCGCCGTGATGCTCTCGTCGATCGCGAGCATCGAGGCCCCCGACGAGAAGACCGTCGTCTTCAAGCTGAAGTCGTCCGACGCCACCTTCCCCAGCAAGATCGCGTCGGGCGCGGGCGCCATCGTCGACCACAAGGAATACCCGGCCGACAAGCTCCGCACCGACAACAAGGCGATCGGCTCCGGCGTCTACAAGCTGGACGCCTTCAGCGAGAAGAGCGCCAACTTCTCGGTCAACGACTCCTACAGCGGCAAGGCCAAGGCCAAGAACACCGGCGTCACGCTGAAGTTCTTCAACGGCGACCAGGCCGGCCTCAAGACCGTCCTGGAGAGCGGCGACGTCGACTTCGCCTTCCGCGGCCTCGCCGCCAAGGACATCGCCGGCCTCGCCGCCACCAAGACCGGCGACAACAAGGTCGACGTCGTCCAGGGCACCGGCGCCGAGGTCCAGCACCTGGTCTTCAACGTCAACGACCCCGTCGTCGGCAAGCTCCCCGTCCGCAAGGCGATCGCCTACCTCGTCGACCGCGAAGCGCTCGTCAAGGACGTGTACGCGGGCACCGCCGCCCCGCTGTACTCGATCGTCCCGGCCGGCATCGCCGGACACACCACCCCCTACTTCGACCGCTACGGCGGCTCGCCCCAGCTGGAGAAGGCCAAGGCGGTCCTCAAGGCCGCCAACATCTCCGGCAAGGTCAAGCTGACCCTGTGGTCCACGCCGGCCCGCTACGGCCCGTCCACCGACCACCAGTTCCAGGTCATCGCCAAGCAGCTCAACGAGAGCGGCCTCTTCGAAGCCGACGTCAAGTCCGTCGAGTTCGAGCAGTACGAGAAGGACATCGAGGCCGGCAAGTACGGCGTCTACGTCAAGGGCTGGGTCCCCGACTACCCGGACGCCGACAACTTCACCCAGCCGTTCTTCGGCCCGGAGAGCGTCCTGCACAACAACTACGACAACAAGGAGATCAGCGGGACCATCATCCCCGCGACCTCCACCAAGTCCGACCGCACCGCGGCCAACACGGACTACACCCGCCTCCAGGACATCGTCGCCGACGAGCTCCCGATCCTCCCGCTCTGGCAGGGCAAGCAGTACGCCGTCGCCCGCCAGAACGTGACCGGTCTCCAGTGGTCCCTGGACGCCTCCACGGTCTTCCGCTTCTGGGAGATCAGCAAGGGCTGACCCGCCCCGGACACACCTCCGCCCCGGCACCCCACGAGGGAGCCGGGGCGGAGCCGTACCCGTACCCGCTACTGCGCGCCCGGACGGACCAGACCGCTCTCGTACGCGTACACCGCCGCCTGCACCCGGTCGCGCAGGCCCAGCTTCGTCAGCACGTGCCCCACGTGCGTCTTCACCGTCGTCTCGCTGACGAACAGGTCCGCCGCGATCTCCGCGTTCGACAGCCCCCGGGCCACCAGCTTCAGCACCTCCACCTCACGCTCGGTCAGCGTCCCCAGCGTGTCCGGCAGGCTGTCCTCACCCGAGGGCAGATGACCGGCGTACTTGTCCAGCAGCCGCCGCGTGATGCTCGGCGCGAGCAGCGCCTCACCCGCCGCGACCACCCGGATCGCCTGCACCAGCTCGTTCGCCGGGGCGTCCTTCAGCAGGAACCCGCTCGCCCCCGCCCGCAGCGCCTCCACCACGTACTCGTCCAGATCGAAGGTGGTCAGCACCAGCACCTTCGCCGGCCCGTTCCGGTCCGGCCCGGTGATCTGCCGGGTCGCCTCCACCCCGTCCATCCGCGGCATCCGGATGTCCATCAGCACCACGTCCGGCTGCAGCGCCCGCACCTGCTCCAGCGCCTGCAGACCGTCCCCGGCCTCACCCACCACCACGAGGTCCCCCTCCGCCTCCAGGATCATCCGGAAACCGGTGCGCAGCAGTGGCTGGTCGTCGACCAGCAGGACGCGGATCGCCACGGGGTACCTCGTATTCGTCGGGCGGCAACGGCGGACGCCGCCCATTCTGCCCTGACCGGACGATCAGGAACCGGCCGGGCGATCCGCCCCGTCCCTGGGCCGGACCACCAGCGGATACACCGGGGGAGTGCCCCCGAACTCCGGACACACCGCCTGATGGTCGCACCAGCCGCACAGCTTCGTCGGCCGCGGACGCCAGTCACCCGTCTCCGTCGCCTCCCGGATCGCCTCCCACAGCGCGTGCAGCTTCCGCTCCACCCGCTCCAGATCCGCCGGCACCGGGTCGTACGTCAGCACGTCCCCGCTGCCCAGGTAGACCAGCTGCAGCCGCCGCGGCACCACCTGCCGCAGCCGCCACACCACCAGCGCGTAGAACTTCATCTGGAACAGCGCGCCCTCCGCGTACTCCGGCCGCGGCGCCTTGCCCGTCTTGTAGTCGACGATCCGCACCTCACCCGTCGGCGCCACGTCCACCCGGTCGATGATCCCGCGCAGCCGCAGCCCCGACTCCAGCTCCGTCTCCACGAAGAACTCCCGCTCCACCGGCTCCAGCCGCGTCGGGTCCTCCAGCGTGAACCAGCGCTCCACCAGCGCCTCCGCCTCCGACAGCCAGCGCGCCAGCCCAGCCCCCTCGTCCCCCTCCGGGAACAGCTCCGCCAGCTCCGGCTTCGCCTCCAGCAACCGCTCCCACTGCCCCGGCAGCAGCTCCTTCGCCCGCGGCACCGTCCGCTCGTGCGCCGGATGATCGAAGAGCCGCTCCAGCACCGCGTGCACCAGCGTCCCCCGCGTCGCCGCCGCACTCGGCTTCTCCGGAAGCCGGTCGATCACCCGGAACCGGTACAGCAACGGGCACTGCATGAAGTCACCGGCCCGCGAAGGGGACAGCGAGGTCGGCCGGGAAGCACCCGAAGAAGCATCTGCGGAACCGGCACCGGGGGTCGTCGTCATGCGTGAAACCCTACGACCCGGGACGGACAGCACGCGCATACCATCGACTACTGGCCCCTCGCACTGCATGATCGGAGCATCACACCGCGCAACAGCGCACGCGCCACCGACGCGACGTGGACCACACTGGAAGCACCGCACGAACGAAGGAAGACCGTGGCAGACACCGACGAAACCGGCGAGCGCAGGTCCAAGCGCTCCGACCCGGGCGGCGGCATCCTCATGGGCCGCCCCTTCGGCGTGCCCGTCTACGTCTCGCCCAGCTGGTTCCTCGTCGCCGCGCTCATCACCTGGGTCTTCGGAGACCAGCTCGACCGGGTCCTGCCCGACCTCGGCCCCGCCCGCTACCTCGTCTCCCTCTTCTTCGCCGTCGCCTTCTACGCCTCCGTCCTCGTCCACGAACTCGCGCACACCATCGCCGCGCTCCGCTACAAGCTCCCCGTGCGCCGCATCCAGCTCCAGTTCTTCGGCGGAGTCTCCGAGATCGAGAAGGAATCCGAGACCCCCGGCCGCGAATTCGTCCTCGCCTTCGTCGGCCCCCTCCTCTCCCTCGCCCTCGCCGGAGCCTTCTACCTCGGAATGAAGGCCGTCCACCCCGCCACCGTCCCCGGCGTCCTCCTCGCCGGCCTGATGATCTCCAACCTCCTCGTCGCCGCCTTCAACCTCCTGCCCGGCCTCCCCCTCGACGGCGGCCGCATGCTCCGCGCCGTCATCTGGGGCATCACCGGCAAACCCATGACCGGCACCGTCGCCGCCGCCTGGGTCGGCCGCGCCCTCGCCGTCGCCGTCCTCATCGGACTGCCCCTCCTCACCCAGACCGGAGTCCTCGGCAACCCCACCCAGGAAATCGGCGGCATGGACACCGTCATGGACGCCCTCCTCGCCGCGATCCTGGCCGCGATCATCTGGACCGGCGCCGGGAACAGCCTCCGCATGGCACGCCTGCGCGAACACCTCCCCGAACTACGCGCCCGCACCCTCACCCGCCGCGCCATCCCCGTCCAGACCGCCACCCCCCTCTCCGAAGCCCTCCGCCGCGCCAACGAAGCCGGAGCCCGCGCCCTCGTCGTCGTCGACGGCCAGGGCGACCCCACCGCCATCGTCCGCGAGACCGCCATCGCCTCCGTCCCCGAACACCGCCGCCCCTGGGTCGCCGTCAGCACCCTCGCCCAGGACCTCACCGACGGCATGAAGGTTTCCGCGGACCTCACCGGCGAAGAACTCCTCGACCACCTCCGCGCCACCCCCGCCACCGAGTACCTCGTCCTCGAACCCACCGGCGAGATCTACGGCGTCCTGTCCACCCTCGACGTCGAGAAGGCCTTCGTGAAGGCCATGGCACGGCCCCAGTCCTGAACCCAATACACTGGTCACATGTCCGAACCGACCGGTGCCGCCCGCCGACGCGGGCCCTTCGAGGTCGGGGACCAGGTTCAGCTCACCGACCCCAAGGGCCGCCACTACACGTTCACGCTCGAAGCCGGGAAGAATTTCCACACCCACAAGGGTTCCTTCCCGCACGACGAGCTGATCGGTGCTCCCGAGGGCAGTGTTGTCCGTACCACGGGGAACGTCGCGTACCTCGCGCTGCGCCCCCTGCTCCCCGACTATGTCCTGTCCATGCCCCGCGGTGCCGCCGTGGTCTACCCCAAGGACGCGGGCCAGATCCTGGCCTTCGCCGACATCTTCCCCGGCGCCCGCGTCGTGGAAGCAGGAGTGGGCTCCGGCTCCCTCAGCAGCTTCCTGCTGCGCGCCATCGGCGACCAGGGCATGCTCCACAGCTACGAGCGCCGCGCGGACTTCGCCGAGATCGCCACGGCCAACGTCGAGCGCTACTTCGGCGGCCCGCACCCCGCGTGGCAGCTGACCGTCGGCGACCTCCAGGACAACCTGTCCGACACCGACGTCGACCGCGTCATCCTCGACATGCTCGCCCCCTGGGAGTGCCTGGAGGCCGTCTCCAAGGCCCTGGTCCCCGGCGGCATCCTCTGCTGCTACGTGGCCACCACCACCCAGCTCTCGCGCACCGTCGAGTCCATCCGCGAGTTCGGCTGCTACGCCGAACCGCAGCCGTGGGAATCGATGATCCGCAACTGGCACGTCGAAGGCCTCGCCGTCCGCCCCGACCACCGGATGATCGGACACACCGGCTTCCTGGTCACCGCCCGCCGCCTCGCCGACGGAGTCGAGCCCCCCATGCGCCGCCGCCGCCCCTCCAAGGGCGCCTACGGCGAGGACTACGAGGGCCCCGGCAGCGACCGCTCCGCGTAACCGCTCCACGGAGCAGGCCCCGCCAACACGAAAGCGCTGTGGCGCAGTTCCCCGGACGAACCGGGAACTGCGCCACAGCGCCTTTTCGTTGTGCGGACACGGGGCCGCCACCGGGGAGCAGCGGGTACGGACCCGCCCGTTCCACCCCCGTGTGAGGTGTGGCACGATGCTGGCTCCCCGTCACCCTTCGCACAGGAGACACCCGGCGTGCTGCACAGCCCCACCGACCTGGCGCACCGTCGCACCAGGCCCGTCCACTGGCTCGCCACGGCCATCGCCCTCGCCGCCGTCATGGCCGGCGCCGGACTGCTCCAGCCAGGCCGGGCCACCGGAGCCACTCCCGCGCCCGGCCCGGACGCCGCCCAGGGCCCGACGGCCCCCGACGCCCACGCGGCCGCGTACCCGCTGGACTGCAAGGGCGCCCCGCACACCGTCACCGGAACCGCCCAGGGCGACCTCGACGGCGACGGCCGCCCCGAGACCGTGGCGGCCGTCCGCTGCGACGCCGGCTCCGGAACCCCGCCCCACGCCCTCTACGTACTGGCCCAGGACCCGCAGGAGGGCTCCGCCCCCCGGGTCGTCGCCACCCTCCTCGACGCCGGGCGCCGCCTGACCGCGACCGACCTCACCGTGCGCGACGGCTACGTCACCGCACGGCTGCTGGGCTACTCGTCACCCTCCGTGCCGCGCTACGAGCCCGATGTGAAGCAGCTCGCCAAGTGGCGCTGGACCGGCGGGAAATTCCGCCAGGAGCTGACGGACTCGGCCGCCGGAAGTGTTTGAACCGTCACTCCGCGTCCGGGCCGTACACCTCGACCCTGTCCGAAACGCGCCTCACGTGGATGCAGTCGCCCGGACATTCCTTGGCCGAATCGACCACGTCCTGCAGGAGCACCAGAGGAACCGGAGTGGTCGCCCCCGTCTCCTGGAGCAGCTCGTCGTCGGCGCTCTTCACGTACGCCAGACCATCGATGTCCAGCTCGAACACCTCCGGGGCGTACTGCACGCAGATGCCGTCCCCGGTGCACAGGTCCTGGTCGATCCAGACCTCCAGCGGCTCCCCGGCCCCGTCGGAACCACCCGTCGGGGCCTCCTGCTGCACGGTCATATCTCCTGCCGTTTCCTGCTCTGAGTGATCCGCCCCGGCCGCGACTCGCGGCAAGTCGCGCGAGCCCTGACGGGTGTTGAACACTTCGACCTTACAACCGGCTGCTTTCCGATGTTGAAGGGTGGGTATTTCCCTGGCGTGAGGGAGTACGCAAGGGTGAAGATCGGACACACCTCTACCGTCTTTGTGATCTAGGGGTTTCAATCACCACCAGCCCAGGTAGGGTCAGGAAGCGTCCAGCTCCCCTTGGAGGAGGTGAGGACCGTGGCAGCCCACGACGACGACATCAACCGCGGCATCCGGCCCGGGCGAGGGTCTGAGGACCCCGCTGGCCAGGTTGCCTATCTCGAGCAGGAAATCGCCGTCCTGCGACGCAAGCTCGCCGACTCTCCGCGACACACGAGGATTCTCGAAGAGCGGATCGTCGAGCTCCAGACGAATCTGGCAGGCGTCTCCGCGCAGAACGAACGACTGGCGAACACCCTCCGTGAGGCCCGCGACCAGATCGTGGCCCTCAAGGAAGAGGTCGACCGGCTCGCGCAGCCGCCGGCCGGC
This sequence comes from Streptomyces sp. NPDC037421, assembly GCF_055602105.1. Taxonomy (NCBI): domain Bacteria; kingdom Bacillati; phylum Actinomycetota; class Actinomycetes; order Kitasatosporales; family Streptomycetaceae; genus Streptomyces; species Streptomyces sp. NPDC037421. The sequence continues at coordinate 288,978 of NZ_JBVJWV010000007.1, read as the reverse complement.
TTCGGTGTCTTCCTTCAGGCGAACGAGGACGGCACCGTCGACATCTTCACCGGCGGCCGCAAGCTCCGCGTGAACGTGAGCCCCAGCGTCGACCCGGAAGACCTCCGGCGCGGCCAGGAGGTCATGCTCAACGAAGCGCTCAACGTGGTCGAGGCCATGGAGTTCGAGCGGGCCGGGGACATCGTCACCCTCAAGGAGATCCTGGAGGACGGCGAGCGCGCCCTGGTGGTCGGGCACACCGACGAGGAGAGGGTGGTGAGGCTCGCCGAGCCGCTCCTGGACATCACCATCCGCCCCGGCGACGCCCTCCTGCTCGAACCCCGCTCCGGCTACGTCTACGAGGTCGTCCCCAAGAGCGAGGTCGAGGACCTGGTCCTCGAAGAGGTCCCGGACATCGACTACGACAAGATCGGCGGCCTGGGCGACCAGATCGAGCTGATCCGCGACGCCGTCGAGCTCCCCTACCTCTACCCCGACCTGTTCAAGGAGCACGAACTGCGGCCCCCGAAGGGCATCCTGCTCTACGGCCCGCCCGGCTGCGGCAAGACGCTCATCGCCAAGGCCGTCGCCAACTCCCTTGCCAAGAAGGTCGCGGAGGTGACCGGGCAGGCGGCCGGCAAGTCGTACTTCCTGAACATCAAGGGGCCCGAGCTCCTCAACAAGTACGTCGGCGAGACCGAGCGGCACATCCGCCTCGTCTTCCAGCGTGCGAGGGAGAAGGCGAGCGAGGGCACCCCCGTCATCGTCTTCTTCGACGAGATGGAATCCCTCTTCCGCACCCGCGGATCCGGAGTCAGCTCGGACGTGGAGAACACCATCGTCCCCCAGCTGCTCGCCGAGATCGACGGCGTGGAAGGCCTGGAGAACGTCATCGTCATCGGCGCCTCCAACCGCGAGGACATGATCGACCCGGCCATCCTGCGGCCCGGACGACTCGACGTGAAGATCAAGATCGAGCGCCCGGACGCCGAGGCGGCGAAGGACATCTTCGCCAAGTACCTCAAGGCCTCCCTCCCGCTCCACACGGACGACCTCAGCGAGCACTCGGGCTCGCCCCAGGTGGCCGTCCACAGCATGATCCAGACCGTCGTCGAGCAGATGTACGCCGAAACCGAGGAGAACCGCTTCCTCGAGGTCACGTACGCCAACGGCGACAAGGAAGTCCTCTACTTCAAGGACTTCAACTCCGGCGCCATGATCCAGAACATCGTGGACCGGGCCAAGAAGATGGCCATCAAGGCCTTCCTCGAGCACAACCAGAAGGGCCTCCGGGTCTCCCACCTCCTCCAGGCGTGCGTGGACGAGTTCAAGGAGAACGAGGACCTGCCGAACACCACCAACCCGGACGACTGGGCCCGCATCTCCGGAAAGAAGGGCGAGCGGATCGTATTCATCCGCACGCTCGTCACCGGAAAGCAGGGCGCGGACACCGGACGCTCCATCGACACGGTGGCGAACACAGGTCAGTACCTCTGACGGAGCGAGGCGGGGGGGGGGGGGGGGGGGGGGGGGGGGGGGGGGGGGGGGGTGGTGGGCTGGTGGTGGCGGCGCTGCCGTCCTATCTCCCCTTTT